>NZ_VFOO01000001.1:2180328-2491804 GCF_006716115.1 Subtercola boreus
ACTCGATCGTGGCCTCGGTCTCCTTCTTCGCCATGATCCTGAACGACCAGCTGAAGCGGGTGCACGAACAGCGCACCCAGTCCGACGTCCCGCGCGGCCGCAGCACGCTCATCCGGTCCCTGCTCGTCATTCCGACGGACTACGGGTTCCTCTGCCTCATCTTCGTGCTGCTCGGTGCCCCCGTCCTGTTCTTCGTGGTCTACGCGCTGATGTTCGTGGCGAACGCCGGTCATCTCCTGCTCGCCAGCCGCAAATGGTTCCGGGACATGAGCCGACTCTCGTGAGCGACGACCGCCTGGCCGAGGTGAGACTGGACGGCGTCACGGTGCTGTTCGCCCACCCCAGCGGCGAGCTCTACGGATCCGACCGCGTGCTCATCGAGAGCGTGCAGGGTGTTCTCGGTGCCGGCGGCCGCGCCGTCGTCGCCCTGCCTGTGGGCGGGCCGCTCGTCGACGTGCTCACCGCGATCGGCGGAGAGGTCAGGCTCCTGGAGACCCCTGTGCTCCGGAAGAGCATGCTGAGCCCCGCCGGGCTCTTCGGCCTCGTCCGGTCGCTCGGACCGGGGTTCCGCGCTGGGCGCGCTCTGGTGAAGGAACTGGGGCCTGACCTGGTCTACGTCAACACTGTCACGATCCCGCTCTGGATCGCTGTCGGTTTCCTCTCGAGGCGACCCGTTCTCAGCCACATCCACGAGGCGGAGGGCTCGGCTTCCCGCGCGGTCAACTTCGCCCTCAACCTGCCCCTGCTTCTGGCGAGCCGGGTCATCGCGAACAGCAGCTACAGCGTGGCCGTGCTGAGCCGGGTCTTCCCGCGGCTCGCCAGCCGCACGCAGGTCGTCTACAACGGCGTGGCCGGCCCCGCGGCGCCGAGCGCCTCGCGCCTGACGCTCGACGGAGGCCTCCGCATCCTGTACGTGGGTAGGCTCTCCGACCGGAAGGGCGTCGATGTCGCCATCTCGGCGCTCGGTATCCTCCGCGAACGGGGATCCGAAGCCAGCCTGGAGATCGTCGGGGCGGTCTTTCCCGGCTACGAATGGTACGAGCAGCAGTTGCGCGGCCAGATCAACGAACTCGGCCTTGCGGAATGGGTGCAGCTCCGGGGATTCGAGAGCGACATCTGGCCCCGGGTCGCGCACTCCGACGTCGTCGTCGTGCCGTCCCGGTACGACGAACCGTTCGGGAACACGGCCGTCGAAGCGGTGCTCGCCGCCCGGGCGGTGGTGGTCAGCGACACCTCGGGCCTCCGCGAGGCAGCGCGCGGCTACCGTTCCTCCCGGACCGTGCGTCCCGGCGATCCGGTGGCGCTCGCCGACAGCCTCGAAGGCATCGTCGAGGCCTGGGCGATCGTCCGCGAGGATGCGTCGGCCGATCGCCTCAGCGCCCTGGAGCGGCACTCCCCCGACCTGTACCGGCAACGCATCGCCCACGTCACACTCGAACTCCTCTGATCTGAACACGGAAAGAAACAATGGATCCCCACGACTATTGGAAGGCCCTGCGGAAGCGCTGGGCGGTGATCGTCACGCTCGGAATCCTGGGTGGCGGCGGTGCGTACCTCTACGCGCAGAGCCTGCCGGACAGTTTCCAGTCCACCAGCGCCGTCTTCGTCTCGTCGACCCAGGGCGCGACGACCAGTGAGCTGGTGCAGGGCTCGACCTACACCCAGAACATCGTGCAGTCGTACGTGCAGCTCGCCACCACCCCGAAGGTGCTGGCCCCGGTGATAGCCGAGCTCGGGCTCGACACCACGCCCAACCGGCTGGCGAAGTCGATCACGGCGAGCACAGCGCTGAACACCGTCATCATCGACATCACGGTCACCGACGGCGACCCGAACCGGGCAGCGGACATCGCGAACGCCGTGAGCCAGTCCCTGACCTCGGTCGCGACGGCGCTGGCCCCCCAGCTCGCGGGCTCGACCTCGTCGATCTCGATGGAGATCGTCACCCCGGCACAGATCGCCGCCAACCCCGTCGCGCCGAACCGTCGCCTCATCGGGATCAGCGGTCTCGCCATCGGCATCGTCGTCGGCGTGCTCTACTCCCTGGGCCGCACACTGCTGGACACGCGCATCCGCACCGACCGCGACATCGAACGGATCAGCGACGTTCCCGTGATCGGCAATGTCGAGCGCACGCGCCGGCGATCGCCGCAGCCCACGGGCATCACCATGCGACTCGCGCCGCACAGCCTGATGGCCGAGGACTACCGGCGGGTGCGCACCAATCTCGAGTTCGCCGACGTCGACGACGCGATCACCTCGATCACCGTGACCAGTGCGTCCCCGGGTGAGGGCAAGACCACCATGGCGATCAACATCGCCCTGGCCATGGCCGAGCGCTCGCTCCGCACCCTGCTCATCGACGCAGACCTCCGCCGGCCGAGCGTGGCGAGCTACGCCCAGATCGAGGGTGCGGCCGGGCTGACCAGCGTGCTGGTGGGCTCCGCCACACTGGACGATGTCATCCAGCAGTGGGCGCCGAACGTCGACATCCTCGCCTCGGGGGTGGCCCCGTCCAATCCGAACCAGCTCCTCGGCTCCACAGCGATGGCACGCCTGATGGAGACGGTCAAGGGTGAGTACGACTTCGTGATCGTCGACACCCCGCCCATCCTGCCGGCCTCGGACGCCCTGACGCTGACGCACATGACGGATGGCGCCGTGGTGGTCGCCCTGTTCAACTCGACCACCCGCCAGAAACTCAGTGACACCCTCGGCGCGCTCGACGCGGTTCGGGCTCGGACGATCGGCGTCGTCATCAACCAGACCAAGCCGAAGGCCAGGGACGGGTACTACGGCCGCGACCTGAGCATCGTCCCCGCGGTCAGGACCGAGGCGGACGAGGCCGCGGGCGAGAAACCCGCCGTCGAGGGTCCCCTCGATCTTCAGGCGGTCGTCGCAGAGACCGCGAGCCGGCCGGTCCTCGGACACGTGCAGTGAGCCTCGAGTCCGGCACCGGAGAACGGCGCGTCACACTGCCGCACGTGCGCCTCTACCGCTCCCTCCGGAGCGCGCACCTCGAACGGGCCCACCTCCTTCGTCCGGCCACGATCCTGTACAGCGAGAAGCGCTACGACTTCGACGACGCCCTGACTGCCGGACTGGATCTCGTGGAGGCCGGTCCGCTCGCCGGAGCTCGGCTGCTGGTGCGATCGCCTGTCCGCACGCTCGAAGTCAACGAACCGCTGATGCTCGACAGCCTGGCCGCCTCCGTGCTCGCCCTCGCTGCGCTCCGCTGGCGCCGGATGCTCGGCAGTCCCCGTACGCAGGTCGTCACCTACGCGATCGGCAACGCCGACCCTTTCACCCCCGGGCCCTCTGCCCGGTTCCGCACCCGCGTGCGCCGCCGCCTCGAACGTGCACTGGCGAGCATCGTCTGGCGCCGCATCGACAGGGTGGCCTTCGGAACGAGCGCCGCCCGGCAGACCTACGAAGAGGTGTTCGGCAGACGGGGCCTTCCCCAGCGCGCGATGCTGATCCCCGCGCTGCCCGCTCCCGCCCCGAGCCCGTCGAGCGGTGAGCATCCCCGCGTCGACGGCTGTGTCGTCTTCCTCGGCGCACTGAGCGAACGGAAAGGGATCCGGGTCCTGCTGGGAGCCTGGCCCCTGGTGCGTCGGGAGTGTCCCGGCGCGACGCTGCTCATCATGGGCAAGGGCGCCCTGCAGGCGGAGGTTCTGCGCTCGGCGACGACGGAGGCCGGCATCGACGTCGACATCGACCCCGGACGGAATCGGATCCACGATCGCCTCGACGAAGCCCGGGTGCTCGTGCTGCCGTCCCAGCCCACCGCCACCTGGCGGGAGCAGGTCGGACTGCCGATCCTCGAGGGCCTGTCGCACGGGCTCAGCGTCGTGACCACGACCGAGACCGGTCTCGCCGACTGGCTCGACCGGAATGGTCACTACGTGGTGTCCGATGCCGGATCCGCTGACGAACTGGCGGGGCAGATCATCCGGGCCATCCGGGATGACCGGAAACCGGCGGACATCACCCGCGATCTCCCCTGGACCGACGGACGACTCGCCGCCGACCACTGGCTGTTCGACGGCACCGTGCCGGTTCCCGCCCTCCCGAGAGTGATCGCCGGGTGACCCGGCAGCTGACGACGACGGCGGGGGCGCCGCCGAAGGGACGGGGAATACTGGCCTCGGTCGGCAGCACCGCTGTGGCGAAGGTCGCGGTGATGGCTCTCTCGGGCATCCTCGGAATCATCACGAGCCGGATGATCATCCATTCGTTCGGAACAGAGGCGTACGCCCAGTACGGGCTGCTCGCGAGCTTTCCGACCCTGCTCCCCTTCGCGGATCTCGGTATCGCCGCGGTCGTGATCAACGCGGTGGCCGGTTCGGCCAGCCCCCGCACCGACGACTTCGTGCGTCGCACCATCACGACCGCTTTCCGCATCCTGATCGTCTCGGGGGCGATCATGATCGCCGTGGGCGTCGTCATCACGGCTCTCGGATGGTGGCCCGCGCTCCTCGGCAACGGCCTGATCGCCGATGGAGGCAGCCTCGCCGCCTTCGCCTGCCTGGCGATCTTCGGCCTGGTCATCCCCCTGACCGTCGGGCAGCGTGTGCTTGTCGGGCTGGGCAAGACGAACGTGCAGGTGGCAAGCCAGTCGGTCGTCGCCCCGTTCATGTTCCTGGCGATCGGTGCGCTCGTGCTGCTCGCCGTACCCGCGGGAACGTACCTCGCGGTGATCTCGTACGTCGGCAACGCGCTCGTCTCGGTGATCTGCCTCTTCCTCGCCGCCCGGGTACTGAAGCCGCAGATCGGCGCAGCGATCCGTGAGATCCCGCACATCAGGAGCTACCGCGGCGTCTCGGCCATCGGGCTCGCGTGGCCGATGCTGCTGCAGATGATCGCACTGCCGATAGCCCTGCAGACCGGCCGGCTGCTGCTCAGCCAGATCGGTACCCCGCAGCAGCTCGCCGAGTACAACCTGTCGTCCCAGCTCTTCCAGATCGTGCTGCAGACGACCGCTGCGGCAGGGCTCGCAATGTGGCCCATCTACGCGAAGGCCCGCTCGGCAGGGCGGATCGAGTCGCCTGTCGTTCCGACCCTGTGGTTCCTGGCGGGCGGCCTGGTGCTGGGCGGGATCCTCGCCGTGGCCTCGCCCTGGCTCACCGCCTTCGTCTCCGGTGGCAAGATCACCCTCGACCTCTGGGTGATCCTGCCCTGGGTCCTCTTCGTGGGGCTCCAGGCAGCGAAGTACCCGGTGGGCATGTACATGACCGACAAGCGCGGGCTGGTCTTCCAGGTGGTGCCCATCCTCATCATGGTCCCGCTGAACCTGGGTCTCTCAGTGCTCTTCATCGGCATGATCGGCGCGGGTGGACCCGTTCTCGGGTCCACGATCTCGGTGCTCGTCTGCCAGTTCCTGCCGAACCTCTGGTACGTCTCCCGCGACCTCGCCCGCCGCCGCCGGGAAGCGTGATCACTCGGCCGTGAGCCCGGCCCGGCGGCGCAGCCGCAGCTCGTCGCGCACCATCCGCCGGCCGTCGCGCACGCCGCGAAGGGCCGCGAGCAACGGCGCGGGTGACCGGGTGAGCTGGCGGCGACCGCCCTGCAGCAACACCTCCCAGGCGACAGCGACGGTCACACGCCGCCAGCGCTGGAGGCTCCGCGTGTCGAGGTGGCGAACCGCATAGAGCAGTCTGTTCCGGATGTTGTAGTAGTAGTAGACGTTCGATTTCGGTTCGCCGGCATGGCTCCCGCCGCCCACCTGCTGGGTACCACCCTCAGCATGCACCGCCAGAGCGTCGGCCAGGACAGCGATGCGCCCGCCGGCTGTCAGCACGCGGTACGAGAAATCGACGTCCTCCCAGTAGAGGAAGTACTCCTCGTCGAACCCTTCCGCGAGCTGCCAGAGCCCCATCGAGAGCAGCAGGCAGGCTCCGCTCAGCCAGGGCCGGACCTCGGTCGGTGAAGGATCGGGGGCACTGCGTCGACGCGCGGAGCGGATGCGACCGTCGGTGAGATAGAGGTCGGAACCGGCGAACCAGACCGAGCCGTCAGGCCGGAGGATCTGGGGGGCGAAGAGGGTGTCGGGGCGTCGGTTGCTTGCCGCCAGCAGCGCACCGATCGCCGACTCGGCGATCTCCGCATCGGGGTTCAGAAGCAGCAGGTGCGTCGCTCCGAGCTGCCCCGCGCGGAGCGCACCTCGGTTCATCCCGCCGCCGAAACCGGTATTGCCCGTCGGCATCACCGTGTGCCAGCCCTCTCGTTCGGCGAGCTCCGTCACCGCTACGCGTTCTGTCTCGGTCGAGAAATTGTCGACGACCACCACCATGATGGCCGGCTGCCGCCTCGTCAGCGGAGCCAGGTTGGCCTGCAGCAGTGCGCTGGAACCGTAGTTCACGACAATGATGGCCAGCCCGCTGAAATCGGTCTCGGTCATGCGTGGACACCTCCTTCTGGGGACACCCGATACTTCGGAAACACGGGATAATTCGGAGTGTGACGCCAACCGCCCCGATCTCTCCCGTGCTGACGATCGCCGTCCTGACCTTCAAGCGCCCCCGCGACATCGCCGAGGTCCTGCCGCTCCTTCTCGCGCAGGCCGCCCGCGTGGGCGATCTGGCGAGCGCGCGGGTGCTGGTGATCGACAATGATCCTTCGGGATCGGCGCGCACCATCGTCGAAGCTGCCGGGGGCAACGGGCACGTGGCCCTCGAGTATGCGCACGAACCGGTCCCCGGCATCACTGCGGCACGCAACCGGGCCCTCAGCGAGTCCGACGACAGTGACCTGCTGGTGTTCATCGATGACGACGAGCGCCCGTCCGACGCGTGGCTCACCTCGATGCTCGAACTTCAGGCGACGACGGGCTGTGCCGCGGTGGCGGGGCCCGTCCTGTCCGAGTTCGAAACGGAGCCGAACGCTTTCATCACGGCGGGCAGGTTCTTCGAGCGTGTCGGTCATTCCACCGGCGACGTCCTGCAGGTGGCCGCCACGAACAACCTGTTGCTCGACCTTCGCCAGATCCGCGCCTTCGGCCTGCGATTCGACGCCGGTCTCGGGGTCTCCGGCGGAGAGGACACCCTCTTCACGCGGCAGATCGTTGCGAACGGCGGCCGGATGCTCTGGTCGAACGAGGCACGCGTCGTCGATGTCGTGCCGCGCACGCGCCTGACCAGGCGCTGGGTGATCCTCCGGGCCTTCAGCAGCGGCAACGGGTGGAGCATCACGTCGCTCCTGCTCGCCTCGGGAACCGGCGGGCGCCTGGCCACCCGGCTGAAGCTGACGGCACGCGGAACCGTTCGCGCCGCCGGAGGGCTCTTGCGCATCATCGTCGGACTCGCCACGAACAATCTCGGTTCGCGGGCTCGCGGAGTGCGCACGCTCGCGCGCGGTGCCGGGATGATCGCCGGCGCCTGGGGATACACCTACCGGGAGTACCGTCGCGGAGGAAAAGCCTGAGCTCACCGGGTCCCCCGCGCACGAGCTCGTCGGCCTGCCGCCAGGAGTTCCCCGGCCCGCAGGTAGGCCTCATAGTGGCGGCGGCCCGCCTCGGCCCAGTCACGACGACTGAGGTCCGGAGGCGTCGCGGCGGCGGAGTGCCCGGCCACGGCGTCGAGGGCAGAGCGAATGTCGGCCGCCGTGAGGGGGCTCTCGTACTGGTGGATCCAGCCCGGCCCCACCTCGCTGGCCAGCCGGTCGTTGACCGTGTTCGCCGGCACCAGCACCGGACGATCCAGAGAGAGCGTCGTGAGAACGCTGCCGGAGTTGTGCATCTCCCTGTACGGGAGCACCACCAGCTCGGCCTCGCGCACGACCTCCACGATCTCCTCATCGCTCAGGAAGTGGAGATCCAGCTGCACGCGGGGGTCGAGGCGCGCAAGCTCCGTGAGTCCGTCTGCCAGCTCCGCGGAACGCGCTTGGCCGGCCGCGCGGAGGCTGACCTCACCGGCCAGGCCGCGGAACGCCTTCAACAGCGAATCCACCCCCTTGTACGCCCGGACCATACCGAAGAACGACACGCGGCCAGGCACCGCCTCCGGCCACCTGTACTTCGCAAACCAGTCCCGGTAGTGACCGTGCGGAATCGTCAGGTACTCGCGATCCGCCCGTTGCGGGGTGTTGTCGTTCAGGCAGAGCCAGAGCGTCGTCTGCCGCTCCATGCGCACCAGCAGCGCTCGCTGCAGGCGTGAGACATCCGAGGGCAGCTCCAGATTGTGGAGGGTGCGCACGATCGGAGTGCGGGTGAGGGCGAGCCTGACCATCAGCGCCACCGTCAGCACCTGCCTCACACGCGCCTTCAGCGGACTCTGGCCGTAGACGAGGATCTCGGGCCAGTGCACGTGGAAGACGTCGTACCGGCCGAGAAGCGCCGCCCTCCAGGAGAAGGTGCGGAGCTCCACTCCCGGAACCGCGGCGATGCTCTCGGCCAGCATGATCAGGTACGGGTTCGTTGTCGGGCGGGGCACCGGAAAGGACTGCTGCACCACAAAGGAACGAGGACCCGCCCGACGCGATCTAGGGTTTGAAAGCACTGAGTTCCTGCACCGTCAGCACCTGCGGGGCGTTGGTGGCGCTGCCGGAGACGTACCCGTAGACCCCGATGCCACCGGGCGCCTGGAGCGCTGCATAGTTGTCGGTCGCCGTCACTGTCCAGGCGGCAGGCTCCGGTGTTCCGGAGATCCAGGCCTTCGCTCTGATCGTCGTCGGATTCGTTCCGGTGACCTGCATGCGCACGCTGATCGACGTGCCGGCGATCACCGTCGTCGAACCGGGCACCTGCACCTCGGGCGCGAGCACGACCGAGGTCGCAGAGCCCTTGAGGGCGACGAGCCCGACAGCGACCGTCCCGTTGTTCTTCAGGTGGATGACCGAACGGTACTCATTGTTCGTCCCCGTCTTCCGTCCCGTCGCCGACAGGGTGGTCCCGCCGCCCGTCGCGGCCTTGTCGAGGCTGAACATGACCCGCATGTCGGTGTTCGTCTGCGAGACGGCGTCGAGCGTCGCGCCGGACTGCGTGCCCGCCGTCGGCATCGCGATCGTGCCGCTGCCGTTCTTCACCGAGAGGTTCGTCGCCGGGCCGTTCTTCGTCCAGGCGCCGCCGGTCTCGGCGGTGCCGAGCCCGTTGACGACCGTACGGCTGAACGAGTCCAGCGCGAACGGCAGGGCCGCCGGGGCGGTTGCCGTGACCGTGGATGTCGCGGTGCCGGTCGCTCCCTTGTTGTCGGTGACCACGAGCGACACCGTGTAGGTGCCGGCCTGGGTGTAGGCGTGGGTGACCGTTCTGCCGGTGCCCGCCGTGCCGTCGCCGAAGTCCCAGGCGTAGGCCGCGACCGTCCCGTCCGGATCGGCGGAGGCCGAGGCATCCAGAGCCACAGACAGGTTCGTCGAAGCGGCAGAGAACGCGGCGGTGGGAGCGACATTGACCGGGACCGGCGCCGTGACGGCGACCGAACCGGTCGACGTTCCTGTGGCTCCCTTGTTGTCGGTCACCGTGAGCACCACAGAGTAGGTGCCGGCCGACGAGTAGGCGTGCGTGACGGTCTTGCCGGTGCCCGTTCCGCCGTCACCGAAGTTCCAGGAGTAGGAGGCGATCGTTCCGTCGGGGTCGGCGGAATCGGCTGCGTCGAAGCTGGCGGTCAGGTCGGTGTTCGTCGACGTGAAGGCCGCTGTGGGGGGCAGGTTCGCCGGCGGGTTGGCCACCGCCGTCACCGAGGTGGTCGACGTTCCTGTCGCCCCGCTGTCGTCGGTCACGGTCAGGGTGACGGTGCGGGTACCGGGAGTGGAATAGGTGTGCGTGGCGGTCGCCGTGGTGGCGCTGGTCCCGTCACCGAAGTTCCACAGGTATCCCGTCACCGTGCCGTCGGAGTCGGCCGAGCCGGTTCCGTCGACACTCAGCACCAGGTGGTCGATCGCATTCGTGAACGACGCGGTCGGTGCCACATTCACATGCGGCGCGATCGTCGTGACCGTATTGGTGAAGACCCCGGTCGCTCCCTTGTTGTCGGTGACCGTCACGGTCACCGTGTAGGTACCGGCTGCCGCGTAGACGTGGGTGGGTGCCTTGGTCGTGTCCGTGCCGCCGTCTCCGAAGTCCCAGGCGTAGCCCGCCACGGTTCCGTCGGAATCCGTCGACGCCGAGGCGTCGAACGCCACGGACAGATTGGAGACCTGCGACGTGAACGATGCGGTGGGGGCCGCGTTGATCACCCCGGCAGAGCCGAGCGCATAGTGCTGGCTGACCGCGGCGGGGGTGAGCACGGTGTCGTACACGGCCGCCTCGTCGATGCTGCCGTTGAAGAACGAGCTGGACGAGCCCCAGGTCGTGTCCCCACCGATACGCCAGTATCCGGCATAGGCCTGCGCCTGCGTCTGGGGGTTGGTACCCACCAGACTTCCGTCGACATAGAGCTTCAGGCCGTCGCTGCCCTGGCTGGCCACCACGTGGTGCCAGGTGCCGTTGTTGTACGAGGCGTTCGACGTGATCGTGTTCAGCTGACCGGTATAGGTACCGAAGACGAGCCTTCCGTCATCCTGCATGTAGATGTGACGGTCGTATGAACCCGAGTTGCCTGAGGGGCTCGATCCGAAGCCGATGATCTTTCCGCCCACCGTGGTCGACGTGTTGAACCACGCCTCGACCGAGTAGACCTCGGGATCGTTGAACGCGGTCGAACTACTGACCCCGCCCGAGGAACCGTCGAACGCCGTCGCGGTGTCGGGGTTGGCCGCCAGCGCCCCGCTGACCCCCTGGGTGTAACCACCGAAGTAGGTACCCGGGATGCCGCTGCCCGCGGCGTCCGCCGCAGTGGTGCCGCTGGCCTCGTCGAGCCGCCAGTAGACGCTCGGGGCATCCGTGAAGACACGGTTCCCGTAATTGTCCGTCGGAGGCTGCGGGAGGGTGGAGGTGCGTCCGGAGGCGACCCAGTGGCTGTCGACCTGCTGCTTGGAGAGCGCGGTCGAGTAGATCGACACGTCGTCGATGGCCCCGGCGAACCAGGCATTGCCGTTCCACGAAGAGTCACCGCCGATGCGCCAGAACCCGTTGTAGGGCTGGGCCGAGGTCGTGTCCGACCGGGCACCCACCCGCGCACCGTCGACGAAGAAGGCCATCCCCGTGGAGGTCAGCGTACCGACCACCTGGTGCCACTGGCCGTCGTTCAGAGCCGTCGGGCTCGTCAACACCTGGGTGTTGCCGTTGTAGACGCCGAAGTTCACGCGACCTGACGGGTCCATGTAGATGTGGCGGTCGTAGCTGCTCGACGTGCCGGTGTTCGCATTGCCGAAGCCGACGATCTTGCCGCCCGCGGTTGTGGTGGTGTTGAACCAGGCCTCGACCGAGAAGGTCTGCGGACCGGCAACCGCGGTCTGGGTCGCACTGAGCCCCGTGGCGTCGCCGGAGAAGGTCGACGCCGTGTTGGTGTCGCTCCCGATCGCGCCGGGGGTACCCCGGGTCACGCCGGTGCCGGCGACCTGGTCGTTGAAACCCGACCAGTCGTAGACAGAGGTTCCGCTCGACTCACCGAGGCGCCAGAAGCTCGACGCGGCATCCTGTTTCACGACACTGGTGTACGCGCTGTCGGTCGCCGCGGTGACCGTGGTGGAGACGGCGTCCCCGATGACGGTGTTGCCGAGAGGGTCTGTGGCCCTGATGCGGTAACTGACGGTCGCGCCGGGCGTCAGACCGGTGTCGACGAAGCCCATGTTCGGCCTGCTCCAGGTCGACGACGACTGGGTGGTCGTGTAGATCGGGGTGGTCGTGTTGCCGTTGCGGTAGAGCGCATAGGTGAGGGTGCCGTTGTCACGGTCGGCGTTGGCCGGCCAGCTGACGCGCGCCGTGCCCGCCTGCAGCGAGACGACCGACGGCTTGAACGTCGAGCCCGAGTAGAGCGGTCCCTGCTTGTTGGGCGCGAGCGCCCGCACGGCGAAACGCACCAGACCCTGCTGCCGCACGCCGTTGACCTGGGTGAACTCGCCGCCGTAGACGACGTAGTTGCTGTTCGCCGCAACGCTCCAGGGGCCCTGGCTGGCACCGGTGTACGTGCCGGCGTTGATGTCGGGGTTCCAGTTCAGGAGGGTCGGCGACGGGGTGCCCTGGAAGTTGTAGTACCCGTAGGGATCCGGGGTGATGGTACCGGTCGGTGCGAGGCTGAAGGCGATCGCGCGATGGAAGGTCCAGACCGGGTCGGTCTGGGGGAATCCGCCGATGTTCCCGCAGTAGTGCGGATGGCCCGCCACGTAGAGGGCCGTGCCGTTCGAGGCCTGGGAATAGGTGTCGCCGTGGCAGTCCTCGACCCACTGGATCGTGGCGGTCGCCCAGTCGGCCTTGAAGCTGCCCTCCAGGTTACCGCCGGCGCCGAAGACGTAGCCTGAGCCGTAGAAGTAGTTCGCATCGGACGAGAGACTGGTGATCGAGGCCTGGCTGCCACCGTTGCGGATGAGCGTGTTCACGGAGAATGGCGCGACCAGGGCGCCGCTGGCGTTGTCGACCATGCCGAGACCGTATCCCGGGCTGCCCGAGCCGCCGAGGGTGGTGAAGTTGCCACCGATGACGATCCTGCTGGCGTCGGGAGAGATGGCGAAAGACGTCACCGCGCCCCCCTGCGCGTTCGGGTTCCAGGGAAGAGTCGTTCCGTTCGCAGCCGAGACTGCTGCTGCGCCGTTCCGCACGTCCTTGTTGATGCCGGAGATGGCTCCCCCGACGTAGACGACGGAGTTCGTTGCCGCGACGACCGAGACGGTCGAGTTCACCACGGGAGCGAAGGAGGTGATCAGGGCTCCGGTCGTCGGGTTCAGCGCGGCGACCCGGTAACGGTTGGTGCCGTTCACCGTGGTGAACGAACCGCCGATGTAGAGGCGGGTGCCGTCGGGCGAGGCTGCGACGGACTTGACCTTGCCGTTCAGCACGGGGTTGAACGAGGTGTTCAGCACACCCGTCGTGAGGTCATACGAGAGCAGGTTGGTACGCGAGACCGTGTTCACCCCTGCGGCGGAGCCGGCGGGCTGGGCCTGCGTGAATTCACCGCCCGCGAAGACGGTGTTGCCGATGATGACCTGCGACCAGACCACACCGTTGATCTGCACGGTCGGCAGCGCGTCGGCCGAGACGGTCGCCGGAGATGCCGGGGACGTCGGATCGGTCGGTGCGGTGTCGGCGAACGCCGGTGCAACGGTCAGTGAACTCACAACAACTGCGGCGATGGTCGCTAGGACGACCATGCACCGGCGCAGGGGCGCCTTTTTCCCCATGGGGGTGCCTCATTCGGTACGGTGAACTTCGGGGTTCACGGTTGTACTCCGAGAGTAGGTCAGCACAGGGAATCTTCGCAGCCCCCCAAACGGGCCTCGTTCTTCGCTTCGCGAGCCCGGGGCTAGGAGGGCCCCGCGCCCTCGAAGACCGCGATGGGTGTGCCCGCCTCGTAGTCGACCAGCACGCGGAGGTCGCCGCGCTGGTCGAGGGGGATGTTGAAGATGTAGGTGCCAGCCGCACCGGCTCCCGCCTCGACGACCGGTGCGATCGGGGCGCCGCCGGTGCTGAGGGAATCCGCCGGGGTCCTCGCTGCGCCGTAGGTGACGTTCACCACAGTGGTCTCGAGCGAGATCGGGGCGGACGTGGTGTTGGTCGCCGTGAGGGTGAACTGGATCGAGGGGCCAGCGACTTCGCCCACCGCGCTCGCCGTGCCCTCGACCGACGTCATGCTCGAGATCTGGAACACGAGTCCGGGGATGGCTGTGACTGGCGCGTCGATCGCCACGGGGGCCGCCTCGACAGGCGCGGTCGGCACTGCAGCCGGATCCCCCGCCGAAGGGTCGGTCGACGCGGGGTCGCCCGTCGCGGGGTCGCCCGTCGCGGAGCCGGACGGGCTCATCGGGTCGCCACCGGGTGAGGATGCCGAGCCGGTGACCGTGGGCAGAATCGTTTGGGCGACAGAACCCGGCGATCCACGGCCGCCCGCCGAGACGGAAACCACCACCACGACGGCGACGACGACCACGACGGCGCTGGCGACGCCGATGAGCCACGGCCGCCGGGATCGCGCTCCGCCGCCGGTCGCCCGGTCGCTCCCGGGCCGGTCGCTCCCTCTACGGTCGCTGCCTGAACCGGCTTCATCCTCGATCATGCCGAGCCTCTTTCCACTCTTCGGGTGTCTCGGCCTGCGAGTCACGACGCGATCGTACAGGGCCAGCCGAAGGGTGGTCTGAACCGGGGACAGGGCCGGGTACGAGCCCGGGGATCCGCCTCGAGGTGCGGACACGTGCCAGCGCCGGCGTGGCCGCGAGGCCGATCGCCAGAACGAGAGTGTGCGACAGGCTGAGCAGCGGACTGAACGCGAAACCCCAGAGACTCGTCGCGACGACGAAGATCATCAATCCGCTCGCGGTGCGATTCGCGATACGCGTTGCCAGACCCCACAGCAGAACCACGATCACCGCGGCAGCGAAGACCAACCCCGCGAACCCGAAGTGCGCCCACAGGTCCCCGAACCCGGAATGGAGTTCGATCCGGTCGCCGAACATGTAGATCTCGACATAGCCGTTGTTCGGGGCGTAGTTGATCGAGGCCATACCCGCCTTGGCGATGTTCACGTCGACCTGGCTGGGGACCGCCCCTGCGCCGTAACCTCCGGGCTGGTGCTGCATCAGCGCCCACGTCGCTGCGAGCTCCGGTCGCCCCCCGAGCAGCAGCGATCCGGACGTGTCGATCTGCTCGACAGAACGGGCCTGGGCCGACTGCCCGAGGTAGCCGTCGAGCACCAGGGTCTGGCCGACGTTGAAGATGACCGCCGCGAGCACAGCGAGTCCCGCTCCGACTCTGAGCGCCGCCAACCGGCGGCCGGATCGCGCCGGAATGGCCTGGAAGCACACCAGCACCAGCGCGAGCAGGAGCAGGCCGAAGGCCGAGCGCGAATCGCTGAACAGGGTGATCGCCGTGATGATCGCCAGGACCAGGATCTCCACCCATCGTCTGCCGATCTTGAAGGCGACGGCAAGGGTGATGACGGCGACCGGAAGCGCGTACCCGAACTTCCACGGGTTGAGGTGGAACATCGGCGTGTTCGGCGAGACCCCCAGGGCCAGCCCCACCCCGAACCAGAACGCCATGTTCGCCTCGCCGAGAACCCGCCGTGCCCACAGCACCACGCCCACGGTCAGAACAAGGCCGATCTGCGAGATCGTCGTGACCGCGAGCAGCAGCGAGCTGGTTTCGCCGGAGGAGGCGTTCGCCAGGCTGAGCCAGATCCCCATCGCCGCAGCCAGGAGCCCCAGCCCGATGATCCACCAGCCGCCGCGGAAGGAGGTGACGGCGGGAATCCAGACCGGTGCGAGCACCAGCGCCACGATGAATCCGATCTGCGTTCCGGCGGGCAGCAGGATCTCGAGGGCGATGAGGATGAGCGACAGGGCGGCGATGCCACGCACGATCCGGCGGGGATCACGCTCACCGACCGGGGGGAGCCCGCGCACGATGGATGCCCGGCGCGACGTCTCGCGGAGGATCGGCGGGGACCCGCTCGCTTGTGCCATGCCGTAAGAATAGGGGCTCGATTCCTCGAAATCACCTGCGGTCGCTGTCGGCCTGGTCATCCGCACCCCCTTAAGGGGGGTTATACTGGGCGCGTGAAGCCCCGGTTCCTGACCTGAGGTCAGTTGACTTACGCTGGGGTGCCACGGCCTGATCTGCGATCAGTTGATTCCCGCACGTGCTCCAGCGCCCGGTCGACGACCAGGCGGTTCGACCTGGCCCCCCTCAGCGCCTGATCCACGATCAGTTGACGTCCGCTGGCACACCTCGATGCCGCACCGTGCTCGCCCGGCATCTCCGATCCCCTCGTTCGACACCCGCTGCTCCAACCCCACCCTTCGAGGAGTACCCGTGCCCAGACCTTCCCATCGGACCACATCTCTCAGCCTCGTCAGGCTCATCAGGCTCATGAGGCTCATGAGGCTCAGGAGAACCGCGGGCATCCTCGCTGCGGCGGCCATTCTGGCGGGAACCGTCGTCGCGCTCCCCAGCACAGCGAACGCCGCAACGACGGTGGTCGTCTCCGACATCTTCAACCGGACCACCAGCTCGGGCTGGGGCAGCGCCTCGCCGGGAGGGGCGTACTCGACGTCGGGTTCCGCCCGTTTCACGGTCGGCGCAAGTGTGGCGAGGATCTCCGGGCTGGCCCCCGCGACGGCGGCTTCCGCCTCCCTCGGCTCGGTCTCGGCACAGGATGTCAACATGGCGGCGACGATCATGGTGCCGGCATCACCGATCACCGTCTACCCGGCCTTCGAACTGCGCCGGCAGACGAACGGCGACCTCTATCGTGCGAGCCTGCAGGTGGGATCCAGCGGTAACCTCGCGATCCAGCTCTCGCGCACCTCGGGGGGCGTCGACACCGCGCTCTCGCGTGTTCCGCTCCCCTTCACCGCTCTCTGGGCGACATCCATCGCACTGGAATTCCAGGTCACCGGCAGCGGCTCGAGCGTGCAGGTCGCAGCGCGGGCCTGGAAGGCCGGAACCACCAGACCGGGCTGGCAGAGCGTCATCACCGACACCTCGGGCAGCCGTATCCGGTCGGCCGGATCGGTGGGCATCTTCGAGTACGCGGGCCGTTCCAACGCCGCCGCAACGAGCACCGGCTTCGACAAGCTGACGGTCACGAACGGGGTGGGTGCCGCGACGATCGTTCCGCCGGTCACCGCTCCGCCCGTCACCACGCCTCCCGTCTCCAGCACGCCGACTCCACCCGACACGACAGGCAAGGGCTCTGCGCAGGTCGGAACCACCGCGTACGCGGTCCCGGCCACCGCGATCGTCGTCGCCGTGGCATCCGGCAGCGACTCGAACACCGGCAGTCTCGCCCGACCTCTGAAGACCGTCGCCGCGGCCATCGCGAAAGCCGCCAGCGGCCAGACCATCGTGCTGAGGGCCGGCACTTACCACGAGTCAGTCACCGTTCCCGCCCAGAAGAAGCTGACGATCCAGTCGTATCCGAACGAGGCCGTGTGGTTCGACGGCAGCAGCCAGGTCACCGCGTGGAGCAGATCGGGAACGGTCTGGAAGGCGAGCTGGTCGTTCTTCCCCTCGAACTCGGTTCTCGGGGTCGCAGACAACCCGCGTTTCGTCGATGCGTCCAAGCCAATGGCCGGACGACCCGACCAGGTCTTCGTCGATGGCGCCGCCCTCACCCAGGTGGGTTCGGCAGCAGCGGTCACCGCCGGCACGTTCTTCCCGGATCCGGGCTCGAAGACGGTCACGATCGGCACGGATCCCACGACGAAGTCCGTGCGGGTGAGCAACCTCGGCACCGCCCTTGTCGTGAACGGGCCCGGCACGGTGCTGCAGGGCTTCGGAGTTCGCCGTTACGCCACGACCTACGCCCAGCAGGGCGCCGTCGGGCTCTACAACGACAACCTGACCGTGCGCAACCTGGTCATCGAAGACAACGCGATGATCGGGATCCGTGCCTGGAACAACAACCTGCTGGTCGACCATGTCACCTTCCAGCGCAACGGGATGCTGGGCATCGTCGCTACGACGTCGTACAACTCGACCATCCGGAACTCCGTCTTCACCGTCAACAACAACCAGCGGTTCAAGACCGAGCCGGAGGCGGGCGGCGCGAAGATCGCCCGGTCGCGCGGATTCACCTTCACGAACAACGACACCAGCAACAACTTCGGCACCGGCCTGTGGTTCGACGAATCGTCGTACGACCTCACCGTGACCAACAACACCTCGATCGGGAACACGCAGGCCGGAATCGAGATCGAACTCTCCGCGAAGGCGATCGTCGCAGGCAATGATGTGTCGAACAACCCCTACGGCCTCTACATCGTCGACTCCAGCGACCTGAAGGTCTTCAACAACAGGTTCGACAAAGAGGGCCAGATGGGCATCCGCATCGTGCAGGATGAACGGCGCCAGTCCGACCCCTCGTGGCATGCGCAGGACCCCCGGCAGCCGATCCCTGATCCGACCGTGACCTGGATCGTCAAGAACATCCAGATCTCGAACAACGTGTTCGGCACCTGGCAGGGGTTCCAGGTCCTCGCCTGGGATTCGAAGACCGGGAGAACGGCCGACCAGATGAACATCACCCTCTCCGGCAACCTGTTCAACCACCGGACGACGTTGAGCCAGGCGACGCTGGTCGCCTGGGGCACCGGAACCAACACCTTCGCACGCCTCGACAGCGTGGCCGCCCTCATGGCGAAGAACCCGGCCTGGGTGAACCAGGAGACCACGTCGGCCCTCCCTGTCTCGGCGATGGCGAGCGCGATCGTGGCCGCTGCCGCCAGCGCGGTGCCGCTGCCCGCCGATGTGGCGGCCGCTGCCGGACAGGCGAAGGGTCTGAAGAAGGTCGGTCTGTTCTAGACGGACGCACAGAAGTCCAGCGAAAGCCCCTGGAACGCGTAGCGCGTTCTGGGGGCTTTCCCCGCCGGGCGACACCCGGTACTGTTGCGTGAATCTCCATCGCACCGATCCGCTTTCCTAGAGCGCCGGGGCGATATCGCATCGAACTCCGCCTCGCGCGTGTTCGACTAACCCGAAGTAGTCACATGAGCCCCAGAATCGGCTATGCCGCCGGCGCATTCGACCTGTTCCACGTGGGTCACCTGAACATCCTCAAGCACGCCAAAGCGAGCTGCGACTACCTGATCGCCGGTGTCGTCTCCGACGAGATGCTGCTGAAGAACAAGGGGATCTCACCCGTCGTGCCCCTCAACGAACGCCTCGAGATCGTGCGTCACATCAGCTACGTCGACGAAGCCCGGGCCGAGGTCGTCTCCGACAAGCTCGAGACCTGGCGGAGCATCCGGTTCGACGTGTTCTTCAAGGGAGACGACTGGCGCGGAACCGAGAAGGGGCAACAACTCGAGAGAGAGTTCGCCGAGGTCGGCGTCGAGGTCGTCTACTTTCCCTACACCGTGCACACCTCGAGCACCCGGCTCCGCCAGGCTCTCGACCTGCTGAGCGGACCGGCCGTCAGACTCCCGGCACACACCGGAGAACCCGCGGAAGTCCACGGTACGTGACCGCGTGCACCGCGAGCCGGGAGGAGCGAAAATCGATGGGAGAGCATACACTGGCTAGGGTCAGTCGGAGAGCAGAGCGCGGCTGGCACCGCGATCGAGAGGCCTCCGATGAGATCGACGAAATCCGGATCCCGGTGGCAGGCCGTCTGCCTGACGCCGGAGCATCGGTCGTTCTCCAGCAAGCCCATGGCGACCTACGCCGCGGCGGCCGCGGAGATGTCCCGCGAGCACCCGACCTGCGTGTACGAGATGGTGCTGGTCACCGTCGGGGTGAAAGACGAGCTGGCCGGTCCGCTGAACCAGTTCCTCGGCCACTCGGCCGACGAACTCGTCGGAGACTGACCGCGCGTCACCGCAGCTCGACACCCGGAGGGTGCTGAGATGGACAGCACCGAAGTGGCCCCGCTCCGTACGAAGACCAAACTGAAGTACGAGGGCATCCAGGCGCTGCGTTTCATCGCCGCCATCCTCGTCGTGGTCACCCACTCCACGCTCTACGCCCAGAATCGGCTCGACCCGTCCGTCGACGTGTGGCACTTCGGCGAAGTCGGGGTCGACCTGTTCTTCATCATCAGCGGCTTCGTGATGATGATCTCGACACGGTCGCTCGAGGGCACCCCGGACGGCTGGAAGCACTTCGGCATGCGCCGACTCGTTCGGATCGTCCCGATGTACTGGCTGGCGACGACCGTCAAACTGTTGACGCTGGTCGCTGTTCCCGGGCTGGTTCTGCATGCAGCCCTCAACCCCGGGAACACCGTTCTCTCGTACCTCTTCCTGCCCAGCCGCAACATCGACGGCTCTGTCGAACCCCTGCTCGGCGTCGGCTGGACCCTCGTCTTCGAGATGGCCTTCTACGCCATCTTCACCCTCGCCCTCCTGCTGCGCGTGAATGTGCTCCGGTTCTGTGCCATCGCTCTGAGCATCCTGGCGATCGCCAGCATCTGGCGCCCCAGCGGCGAATGGCCGGTGCCCACCTTCTACCTCAACCCGATCGTGCTCTACTTCCTGGTGGGAATGATCATCGGCAAGTGGACCGGTGACAGGAAGCATCGGGACGCCCTCGCCTGGTTGCTCGGCGTGATCGGCCTCTGGACACTGATCAGCGTGGCGTCGAGCGTCGTCGACGGCAACAGCTGGCAGCCGGCCGGCCTGATCCGGAACGTCGCCTGCACCGCCCTCGTGGTCGCCATCGTGCTGCTGGAACCGGTGACCGGCCGGTTCGTCCCCCGCGCCGCGATCCACATGGGGGATGCGTCCTACTCGCTCTACCTGTTCCACCCTCTGCTGGCGCCGATCATCCCTGCCGTGCTCGCCGTCGTCGGCCTGAGGAGCGTGGGGGTCTCGATCGGGCTCAGCGTGGTGACCATGATCATCGCGGCGGCGCTCATCTACCGCTTCGTGGAGAGACCGCTCACGGCCTGGCTGCTGAGACGCCTGCCATCGGTTCGGAGAAAGGCCATCCCCGCCGAGCACACCTATCGGTGAGCGGAACACCGCAGTGATCCGCTCACCTCGAGGGGAAACCGCGCACAGGGTAGACGGATTGTTTCGTCCCCATGCCCGGCCCTACCGCGCACCGGCGCTAGGAACACCAGCGGGCAGCTCTGTCCGCCGTTGGACACTCTCTACCGTATGTTCACCGGCCGTCCTTGGCACTCCCCCAGAACTGGGAGTACCGTATGCCCCGGACAGGGCCGACACACGCTAGGCCCGATGTGGTTCGCCAGCGCGCTGATCCTCACCGCGAACTGCTCGCCGGCCTGCCTCCACGTCAACCCCGCGATGTCGACACAGGCGCGGCGTAGCGTAGGCGCGGAACGGCACCTCCGCCGCTCACGACGAGAGGCACACCGATGACGGACACCGAACCGAAAGACGCTGACAACGCAGCCGCGCCAGCACCCACGCCCGACGCGGCGAAGCGCGAGCTGCAGGACGAACTCGACAGCATCCGCGCAACCGGAGAAGACCTGCACGGCTGAGACCGCCGACCGCTTGACAGCCTGGCCGAGCGCTGGAGCGCAGTCCCGCACCGCGCCGCGCCCGGGCTCCGTGGGCTCTCGCCACCGTTTTGATCGCGCACGGGCTGCAAAAAGTGTCGAACGGGTTCGGAGCCACCGTGGAGGGTTTCGCGGGAATGGGCATCCCGTTCGCCGAGGCCGCTGCGGCCTTCACGATAGCGGTCGAACTGGCTGGCGGGCTGCTCCTCGCGCTCGGTGCGTTCACGGCGGTCGCGGGCATCCTCGTCGCCGTCGCCATGGCGGGCGCCCTCGTCTTCGCGCACGCCGGTTCGGGCGTCTTCGCCGCCGACGGCGGTTGGGAACTCGTCGGGATGATCGGGGCGACCGGCCTCGTGCTCGCCGCGGTCGGCGCCGGCCGGCTCAGCGTCGACGGGTTGCTCGGTCGCGGTGCCGCGCGGTCGCGCACGCGTCGTCCGGCTCGCCGCTCCCGCGCCGCCACCGCGTAGTCCGGGCACGGCGTACTCTGGGCGGATGCCCCCACCGAGCACCGCCCGCACCACCCTGCTCGGCGGGTTCGGTATCGTGATCGCGATGCTCGTGCCCCTCGTCGGCTCCCTCGATCCGACCTGGCCGCGCATCCCCGGCAGCCAGCTGCTGTCGTGGATGATCTTCGCCGTCGCCCTCGGCATCCTCGCTTTCGGCGTGCCCGGCGAGAGCGGCATCGTGGGCGACTCCGTCGTGGGGCGGGTGGCGTTGTTCGTCTTCGGCATCCACCAGTTGGTGCTCGGCATCGCGAGCACCGTCACCCCGGTGCCCACCGACCCGGTGAGCGCCAAGGCCCAGGCCGGCTCGACAGCCTCGATCGTCGGCGGCTGGGTCTTCGAGGCGATCCTCGTCGCCGGACTGGTCGCCGCGGCGGTCGCGGCCGTCGTCATCGTGCGGGCGGGCCTCCTCGGCGGGCCGGCACGCTGGGCGCTCCTGCCGGTGCCCCTCGTCGACGCGATCGGGCTGGTGCTGCTCTTCGTGCCGGTGCAGGAGGTGGCGCTTGTCGGTGCCCAGCTCAGCGAGGCGGTGTTCGTGCTGCTGGCGCTCGTCGGCGCGGCGTACGCGCTCGACGGGCGGTGGCCGGCCATCCGCCGCTGGCTGCGCCTCGTGAACGAGAAGTGGTGACCCGCACCCGCGCGCCGGGTCAGTCCAGCGGCACGCCGAAGTCCTTCGCGATGCCCGCGAGGCCGGCCTCGTAGCCCTGACCGACCGCGCGGAACTTCCACTCGCCGCCGTGGCGGTAGATCTCCGCGAACAGCATGGCCGTCTCGCGCGACGCGTCTTCGGTGAGGTCGTAGCGCACGATCTCCTCGAGGTTCTGGTCGAGCACCCGGCAGAAGGCGGATCGGACCTGGCCGAAGTTCTGCCGCCGGTTGTCGGCGTCGTAGATGGAGACCGCGATGACGATCTTCTGCACGTCGGCAGCGACAGCCATCAGGTCGATGGTGATCTGCTCGTCGTCGCCGTCCCCCTCGCCCGTGCGGTTGTCGCCCTGGTGCACGACCGAACCGTCGGGTGTCGACGTCTGGTTGTAGAAGATGAAGTCGTCGCTCGAGCGGATCTTCCCGGTGGCCGCGACCAGGATCGCCGAGGCATCCAGATCGAACTGTTCGCCGGCCGTCGTGCGCGGGTCCCAGCCCAGTCCGACCGTCGCGATGGTCAGCCCGGGGCTGGTCTTGGTGAGCGAGAGGTTTGCGCCTTTGGAGAGGCTGAGTCCTGCCATCGGGTTGATGCTCCTTCGGAATCCTGTGTCGACGGGCCGTCCGGGCCGTGATGTCGATCACTCCATTATGGAACGTGCCCGGGGGCTGCCGCCCATCTCACTCACCCGCCCACCGACGGCCGGCGCGCCGCCCGTACTGCGACAGGTTCGTCGTTCCCCAGAATGACCAGCCCGATCGCGAGGGCTGCGTCGAGCACGGACGCAGCCCTCGCACGGCCCCCACCGGCCGGATCAGATGCTGGCCGTGACCCCGCCATCCGCAGTGAACTCGGAGCCCGTCGAATAGCTCGACGCATCCGAGGCCAGGAACAACACGAGCTGGGACAGCTCACCCGGGCGACCGAGCCGCTTCATGGGGATCGACTCGGCCAGAGCATCCATCTCCTCTGCATTGCCGTTGTTGACCATCGGCGTGTCGATCGATCCGGGATGCACCGAGTTCACCCGGATCCCGTACTGCGCGAACTCGAGGGCTGCCGTTTTGGTCATCCCTCTCACCGCGAACTTCGACGCGTTGTATCCGATGGCGTTCGGAATGCCCACCATTCCCGCGATGGAGGAGATGTTGACGATCGAGCCGCCACCCGCCTTCCTCATCGACGGCAGCACGGCCTTCATCCCGAGGAACACCGCGACCTGGTTGACGTCGATCAGTTTGCGGTAGGTCGCCTCGCTCATCTCTTCGATCGGCTGGTTGATCGTGATTCCCGCGTTGTTGACCAGAACGCCGATCGGCCCGAAGGCCGCCTCGGTCTTCGTCACGACGTCGAGCCAGTCGGTTTCGCGCACTACGTCATGTCTGATGAACCGCACACTCCCGCCGAGCTCTTCGGAGAGCTTCTCGCCCGCCGACTCGTTGAGATCGGTGAAGACCACCCGTGCGTCCTCATCGACAAAAGCCCTCACGTGGGAGGCGCCCATTCCCTGGGCGCCTCCCGTGATCAGTACGGTCTTGTCCATCAGTCCCTGTTTCCTTCCGACTCCGTCATCGCAGCGAGATACCGAGGCCCGCTTCGAGGAATCCCACATCGAAGTAGTCCCGCCAGACGGCGATTCTGCCGCCCTGCATCTCCATCACTCCCATGACGGGCAGTGCGACATCCGGAGCATCTGATCCTTTCACCCCGATGTAGTCGATCCGCTCGGTGAGAATGACCCCGTCGGCCGTGGAGCCGATATGGAGTGTCTCGATCTTCAGGGTCAGACCGTCGAGAGTGCCCGCGATGTGTGCCCGGATCGCCTCGGTTCCCGGCTCGCGATGCGGCAGGGGCACGTCGATGTACTCGGCGTCAGGAGTGAAGAAGGTCATCATCCGGTCGACCTCGTTCGTCTCCCAGCACGAGAAGAAGTCGAGCACCGACGCTTCGTCCGCCGCGCTCACAGCAGCGACGTCACTTGCTCGTCGAGGCCGAGGAGCGCCTTGCTGTAGATCTCACGGCCGATGTCGTAGTTCGTCGCACCATGACGCCCCGCGACCTCCAGGTCACGCCACTGGCGCTGGATCGGGTTGCTCGACGCGAACCCGCCGGCACCGCTGACGTTCAGCAGCAGTTCGGCCGCCTCACGGGTGCGGCGGGCCACGTAGCCGAGGTCCATCCGTGCCTTCGCCTTCTCGAGGTAGGTCAGCGCCCGCCCCTCGGCGGCAGCCTTGTCGACGACATCGGTCGCCTGGTAGAGGTGGAGGCTCGCGGTGTCGATGAGCTGGGCCGCATCGGCCATGTTGAGCTGCACCGAGGGAGAGTCGATGGCGTGGTCGTACCGCGTGTAGGCGATGGCCCTGTTGCGGTCGAGCCCTGCACGCACATAGTCGTAAAGCCCCTGGGCCATTCCGACGAGGGGAACGGCGACGTTGAAGGTCGACGTCACACCGAACGACGACCAGTAGAGCGTCTCGTCCGTGAACTCCGAGGCGATGTTCCCGGCGAGTCCCCCGCCCATCGAGACGACGAGGTCGTCGGCGACGAAGACCTTGTCTGCAACGACGGTGTTGCTGCCCGTGGCCAGCATGCCGGCGACATCCCAGGTGTACTCGTAGCCCAGTTCTGTCATCGGGATGAACGCCAGCCCGAGATCGAGCACCGTGCCTTCGTCGTCGACGACGTTGAAGGCGACGCCCGCCCACGCCGAGTTCAGGCTTCCCGACGCATACGGCCACTTGCCCGAGACGATGAAGCCCCCAGGGACCTTCTCTGAGGTGTAGGTTCCGCCGAAGACGACACAGGCGTAGCCCTCGCCGTAGGCGTTGATCTTGTCTTGCGCGGCGCCCGGGAACATGCCCGTGACCCAGTCTCCGCCGTTGAGCAGAGCCGTCACCCACGCCGTCGAGGGGCAGTAGCGTGCCATCTCGTTGATGACCTGGGCGTACTGATGCAGGGGCAGCTCGTAGCCACCGGTGCGCCGCGGCCGCCACATCTTCCAGAACCCGGCGTCTTCGATGATGCGTACGACCTCATCGTCGAGCCGACGGGTCTTCTCGACGTCGGCGGCTCGCTCTCTCATCAGCGGGCCGAGTTCACGGACCTTCTCGAGAAGCATCTCGGTCGTCTCTGTTGGACTGGTAATGACATCACTCACCGTGTCTCCTTTGACTGGATCGGTTCTGTCTTGCGTTGGGGTAGAACGGAAAAAGATCAGATGGCGCTGTGGTCTCCAAGAGCGTGCCACGTGCGGTTGTGATAGACGAGTGGAGCAAACGAACTCTCCGGGGCGAGGGTGTTGTTGACGACTTCGAGCGCCTCGACCACCATGACCGTCGCGGTGCCGGCGTCGATGCGCTGCACGACCCGGGCACGGATCCAGCGGTCCACGCCACCGAACAGCGGCTCCCCCGTCTCCAACCGGCTCCACAGAGTCGTGTCAGCGAAGCGGTCGATGCCGCTCGTCGAGCAGAGCCGCGCGATGTCGAGATCGGCGACCCCCAGGAGGTGCACGACCACGGTGTCGGCCTTCAGCAGCGTGGGCGTGCTCGACGAGAGCTCGGACAGGGAGAAGACCAGGAGTGGCGGGTTGACGCTCACCGAGATGACGCTCGTCGCGGTCAGGCCGACAGGACCGTCGCCGATGTCGGCTGTGACGACGGCAACGCCGGAGGGGTGGTCACGAAAGATCCCGGTGAAGTCCTTGATCTCGACCTGGCTCTGGTGTGCTGCTTCGGTCTCTGCTGCAGGTGTTGCCTTCATCGTGCATTCCCGTCCTCGCGACTCACGTTGGTCTCAGTGTCATCGAAACCCTGCATATTGTCAACCAATTGGTCGGTAGGTAAAAGAACGATTGTTTGACTTCCAACCAGACGCTTGGTAGAAATACAGCAGTATTGCGCGCCCGGGTCCCCGGCACAGTGCAAACGAATTGACAAAGGAGTCATTTTGCGAAAACCAGCACTGGCGATCACGGGCGCTGCCCTCGTCGCTCTCGCCCTGACAGCCTGCTCGTCAGGCTCCGCTTCGACGGGCGCAGGCTCCTCTGTGTCTGCTGCCGACTGCCCGCAGTTCGACAGCTCGAAAGCCCACTACACAACACCTCCGACGACCCCCAATCCCGCAGCGAAGCAGAAGAACATCGCCATCGTCGCGGTGGGGATGTCGTCACCGACCGTCGCCGTCGGTGCGGCCGGCGTCGAGGCCGCCATCACCGACATCGGCTGGCAGTACACGCTCTACGACGCCAAACTCGATCCTTCCGCCTTCTCAACTCTCGTGCGCCAGGCCATCACGAACAAGGCGGATGGCATCATCGGCGTCGGCCTCGACGCTCCTCTCGTCAAAGCTGCCATCGAAGAAGCAACGGCTGCGGGCATCCCCTCCATCTCCGTGCAGGGTTGGGATCTCGACCAGGACCCGGACACCTCCACCGAGACGCCTGTCTTCTCGACCCGCATCAGTTTCGGCGACCGCTTCCCCGACTTCGCCGACGTCGTTCGCGCCAGTGCGGCCGACGCGGCCGACTACCTGACCTCGAAAGCAGGATGCTCGGGCACGATCCTGGACTTCTCCAACAACGAGTACACGACCCTCAAGCTGATCAATCAGGGTTTCACCGGCGAGATGAGCACGAACTGCCCGAACTGCAAGGTCGTCGATGTGCCGTGGACGGCAAGCCAGTTCGGCCCGGAGCTGACCGGCATCGCCAAGGCCGCGATCCTGAAGAACCCGGATGTGAAGGCCATCCAGGCTGGCACCAACCCGCAGCTCGGAATCACCCAGGCGATCGTGCAGTCGGGATACCAGGACAAGGTGTCGACTCTCGGCGGCTTCGGGCTCGCTGCCGACTTCGCTGTCTCGACGCAGGATCAGGGCCTGAACGCCACGACATCGTGGCCCGTCGAATGGTGGTCGTACGCGGCAGTCGACACGCTCAACAGCTACTTCAACAAGACGGAGCCCGTCGATGAAGGACTCGGCTGGAAGATCGTCGACAAGGCCAGCGGCTTCCCCGACGGAGACTCCGACTTCAAGCCGCCCTTCGACGTTCCCGCTGCCTACAAACTGAGCTGGGGAGTCTCCAACTGATGCCGGAGACTCCGGTTCTCGAGAGCCTCGGCACCGCGCTCAGCGTGCGGGGGCTCTCGAAGACCTACGGCAGCACGAAGGCTCTCGACGACGTGGCACTCGACCTGCGCTGGGGGGAAGTGCACGCGTTGGTCGGGGGCAATGGATCGGGTAAATCGACCCTGATAAAGATCCTCGCCGGAGTTGTTGCGGCTGACGCCGGCGAACTCCGTGCCGACGGCGAGACGACAGAGCTCATCCACCAGACCCCCGGCGATTCGGCGCGGGCAGGGCTCCGGTTCGTTCACCAGGACATGGCGATCATGCCCCTGCTGAGCGTCACCGAGAACCTGGGGCTCGGCGGGCGTTTCGTGACCGGCAGGTTCGGCCGCATCCAGGGCAGAAGCAACAGGGCGCACGTTCTGAAGACCCTGCAGCGCTTCAACCTGAGGGTCGAGCCGAGCGCGCGCGCCGCGACACTCTCGACCCCGCAGCGAGCTCTGCTCGCGATCTCGCGCGCCCTGCAGGACATCGACGAGACCAAACGGGCCATCCTGTTCCTCGACGAACCGACGGCGGCACTGCCGCCCGAGGAGGCCGACGAGCTGCTGAGGTCGCTGCGCGACCTGGCCGACGCCGGCCACTGCATCGTGCTGGTCAGCCACCGGCTCGATGAGGTGCGCGCGGCCGCAGACCGTGTGACCGGCATCCGCGACGGCCGGAACGCCGGCACGATCGATGCGCACAACCTGACCGAGGCCAACCTCGTCGAACTCATCCTCGGCGCCGAACTGCCTGAAATGAGCGAAATCGAGACCGTGCAGCTCGGCGACGACTTCGTCGTCGAGGTCGAGGGCGCGACGGGCGGGCCACTGAACGGTGCGACGGTGCAGGTGCGGCCAGGAGAGATCGTCGGGCTCGCAGGGCTCCTCGGCAGCGGCCGCACCGAACTCCTCGAGATGATCTTCGGGGTTCGCCGGATGGAGGCCGGC
Source organism: Subtercola boreus (assembly GCF_006716115.1). Lineage (NCBI taxonomy): Bacteria > Bacillati > Actinomycetota > Actinomycetes > Micrococcales > Microbacteriaceae > Subtercola > Subtercola boreus. The sequence goes on from NZ_VFOO01000001.1 coordinate 2,208,530, forward strand.
GAACTGCGGTTCGCCGGCGATCGCGTGAAGTCACCGGGCGCGGCGACCATGACGGCCCTCGGGGTGTCGTTCCTCCCTGAGGACAGAGCCGGCGGCGGCGTCTTCCCCGGGCACAGTATCGCGATGAACATGACGGCCGGACAGAACCGCAGGTACTTCTCCGGCCTGTCGATGCAGAGTTCCCGCCTGGCGAAAGATGTGAGAGACGACATCGTGCGGTACCGCGTGAAAGCGTCCAGCCCCTCCGCACCCATCGAATCACTGTCGGGCGGCAACCAGCAGAAGACGGCTCTCGGCCGCTGCCTCCGCACCTCCCCTCGGCTGCTCCTGCTCGACGAGCCCGCCCAGGGCATCGACGTCGGGGCCCGCGAGACCGTGATGACCCTCATCCTCGAGGCCTCGAAGAACGGCACCGCGGTCATCGTCGCAAGCTCGGAATTCGAGGAGCTCACCCGGCTGTGCCACCGGATCATCGTTCTCGCCGACGGCCGGAACGTCGACGAACTGCCGCAGGGCACCGGCGGCCACCAGATCCTCGAGTCGGTGCTCTCCCACAACGCAAGGACAAAGCAATGAAACGATTCCCCCATCCTTCTGAACTCTTCGAGCGCTTCGGTCTCGTGGGCCTGCTCGTGGTTCTCATCGTCTTCTTCTCGCTGAATCCGGCGACCCCCCAGTTCGCCACCGTGCTGAACTTCACCAACATCCTCTCGAACGAGTCGGTTCTCGGTATCCTCGTGATCGCCACAGTCATACCGCTCGTGGCGAACGAGATCGATCTCTCCCTCGGCCCGGTCGCCGGCCTCGGTTCGATTCTCTGTTCCGGCCTGATGTCGAAAGCCGGCTGGCCGCTCTGGGCTGCCGTCGCCGCAGCGATCATCGCCGGTCTGCTGGTCGGATGCATCAACGGTCTGTTGGTCGCCCGGTTCAAGATCAACTCGATCATTGCGACGCTCGGCACGTCGAGCATCATCGCCGCGGTCGTTCTCGCCTATTCGAACGGCCTGTCGATCGTGACGGGCATCAGCCCGGCCCTCATCGACCTCGGGTCAGGAAACTGGCTGGGACTGCCGAAGACCTTCTGGTTCTTCGCTGCGGCCGCGTTCATCGCCTACTACTTCCTCGAACAACTGCCGAGGGGGAAGGACCTCCGGGCAATCGGCGCAAGCCCGACCGCCGCCAAGCTGGTCGGCATCAATGTGTCCCGGCTGACCATCCAGAGCTTCATCGTCGCCGGAACGATTGCGGGCGGCGCAGGAGTTCTGCTGGTCGCGATCCAGGGTGCCGGAAATCCGCAGATCGGCGCGAACTACACCCTCCCCGCCATCGCAGCGGCCTTTCTCGGCGCCACGGCCATCCAACCCGGTCGTTACAACGTCTGGGGTTCGATCACGGCGGTGTTCTTCCTCGCCGTGAGCATCAATGGGTTGACGCTCTGGGGCGCTCCGCCCTGGGTCAATGATGCGTTCAACGGTGTCGCCCTGATCGTCGGCGTGGGGCTCGCGGTGTACGCCGGGAAGCTCCGGCTCACGAAGTCGGCACGCAGCGAGAAAGACGAGAGCAGTCCACCACCAGTGGCCGAGCGCGAACCGACTCCGGAATCGGCATACCGGAGCTGACGCCAGAAGAATCCGGTACGACAAAAGCCGGTGCGACCCGAGAGGATCGCACCGGCTTCTGTCTGTCGTCAGAACTCAGGAGGGAACGGGCCCGGCTCCGCGTTCAGCGCCGGCCTGCACGAGGTCGGCGATGACGGTGGGGCCGGCCTGCAGGATGGCATTCCGGTCCATCACCAGGTGCAGGTTCATGGCGTGCACGTTCAGGAACAGCTGTCCGATGATGTTGCCCCGTCGGAGTGCGCTCGTGCCCGCCCAGTAGTAGGCGAAGTCGACGCACTTGATGGCGACGTCGACCGCGTAACGGCTGACCTGCTTCGCGCGGTCGCCCCAGTAGGCCGTCATCGGGTTCGGGTCGTTCGTCGCGTAGTCGTCGACTCGTTCTACGAAGTCGTAGTAGGCGAGCCGGGCCGCGGTGAGCTCCGCATCCAGTACAGCGATGTCGTGCTGGAACAGCGGCTGGTCGGCCACGGTGGCGTACGGGCCGTCACGGCGCTTCCGTTGCTGTGCGAGAGTGGCGATCTCCTCGAGGGCCCGGCGCGCGGCTCCGAGAGACACGGGAGGCTGGCCGGTGACGCCGTGCACGGCAAGGCCGACGCGGTGCCGGGGCGCTCCCCTCAGCACGTGCTCGGGCCAGGGGTTCATCGAGAAGGTGAACTTCTCCTCGACCACCATCGCGGGGATCTCGTAGTCGATGCTCGACGTGGCCGACAACCCGATGACATCCCAGTTGCCTTCGAGAACAACCTTCTCGCGCGGCACGACCACCGCGATGAAGTGCGGTGAACCGTCTTCCAGCATCACGGGCCTGCCGTTCTCGTACACTGCACACCCGCCGACGAAGTGCGTGGCGACGTTGGCGCCCGACGCGAACTGGTACTTTCCCTCAACGAGGTACCCGTCGTCGGTCTTGACCGCCTTGCCGCGCGGAGCGGCCATGCCGGCGATCGTCGCCGTGCGGCCTTCACCCCAGAGCGCCTGCACACCCTCCTCGGGCAGCATCGCGGCGAAGAGACCGGTGAACCCGCCGACAGCGTGCAGCACCCAGCCGGAGCCATCGTCGTAGCGGGAGACCTCTTCGACCATCTTCTGGCAGGCCACATAGCTGTAGTCACCACGGCCGCCGAGGTATTCCGGCACATCGAACATGGCAAGCCCTGCGTCGAGGAACGCAGCGCAAGCCGTGGGTGTGAGTCCGTTGTTGCTCACAGAGGCTGCGGACTCCGACCGCAGGATCGGGCCGTACTCGCGGAGCGCCGCTTCGGCGGACTCCCGCACAGGAGGAGCAGTGATGGTCATGTCGGTTCACCTATCTTGTTGACGTCTTCGTTGAGGTCGGGCTGGAAGCCAAAATACACCAATCGATCGGTTGGTAGCAAGGGCTGGAGGTGGCTCACAGCACAGCCGAAGCCAGTTCGTCGAGTGCGGCAATCGTCTCGTCCTGGGGCAGTGTCGGCAGCAGGAAGACGCTCTCGTCCACACCCCACTCACGATAGACGTCAGCCTGCTCTGCACCCCCGGTGACACCGAAGATGTAGACGGGAATGTGGCCCCGCCCCGAGGTTCGGGAGCGGTCCCGCAGTTCCTGGAGGCGATCGGGCAGATCGGGCATCGCCGGCCAGCCGGGGTTGGGACACCAGGCATCGGCATAGTCGAGCACCCGGTCGAGAACGGTCGGCCCCATCCCGCCGAGCAGAATGGGCGGATGCGGGCGCTGCAGCGGTGCCGGTCGGAGTGTCGTGGGGGCGATGTCGACGAGCTGGCCGTGATATTCGGCGAGATCCTTCGCCCACAACTCCTTCATCGCGAGCACGCGCTCCCGCAGCAGCTTCGTGCGCGTTCCCGGGTTCGTTCCGTGCTGGCGCATCTCGTCGACGTTCCAGCCCGCGGCGATGCCGAAGTCGAACCGGCCGCGGCTCAGGTGATCCAGTGACACGACAGATTTGGCCGTGTGGATCGGATCGCGCTGCACCAGCACGCACATCCCTGTTCCGATCCGGAGTTCCGTGGTCGCACTCGCCGCGAAACTCAGGGCGACGAACGGGTCGTAGGTGCGGTAGTACTCCGGCGGAAGTTCGTCACCGCCCGGATACGGCGTCTCCCGGCTGGCCGGGATGTTGGAGTGCTCCGTGAAGAAGAGGGAGCTGAACCCGCGTTTCTCGGCTTCGATGGCGAGCACGTCGGGGCGGATGCTCTCGTCGGTGGGAAAAGTGACAAGCCCGATCTTCATTTTTCAGACTCTCGATTCGAACTGTCGTCGTAGGCGCCGAATCGTTCGACGAGTGCACTGATCGAGTTCTGCATCGAGCGGGCGATCGGAGCCGCCAGGCCGTCAGGACTGAGGTCGGTGCTGTACAGGACAAGACAGCTCGACTCTCCCGTGGGGATCACGTCGACCGTGGCCAGATGGGCGGTGACGGGCAGACCGCTCCGCACCGCGTACTGGATCCGCCGCAGTTCGTCGTCGAGCGTGACGATCTCCTCGACGATCTCTCCTCCTCGCTTCAGCGTGAGTGTGCGGAGCGATCCGTCCATCACCGCCGAAGCGATGCTCGGTGCCCATTCGGTGATCGCCGACGGCGATCCGACGACCTCCCATACCGTGGCGGCTGCGCTGGCAAGCCACCCGTGTTCCCTGATCGAGACCATCGTTCTCACGCCTCCGCATGCTGTTCGTGGCGATTCTCCGCCGACGTCTTCCTGTAGAACTCCCGCAGCTCGAACTTGACGACCTTGCCCGAAGGCGTGCGTGGCAGCTGGTCGACGAAATCGATCGTTGTGGGGCATTTGTAGCCGGCGAGCAGCGACTTGCAGAAGGCGATCAGCTCGGACTCACCGACGTCGCTGCCGGGTTCACGGATGACGACGGCCTTGACCGTCTCGATCCATTTCTCCGAAGGCACTCCGATCACCGCGCATTCGCGCACACCCGGGTGGCTCACCAAGGCATTCTCGACCTCTGCCGGGTAGACGTTCTCGCCGCCGGAGACGATCATGTCCTTCACCCGATCCTGAAGGAACAGGTAACCCTGGTCATCCATCAGAGCGGCATCCCCGGTTCGCAGCCACTCTCCGTCGACGAGTGTCTGGGCGGAGACGGCCGGCTGCTTCCAATAGCCGGCGAAGCCCTGGGGCGAGCGCACCCACATCTCGCCGACCGTGCCACGTTCGACATCCGTCCCGGTCTCCGGATCCACCAGGCGCACGACGGTGTCGCCGATGGGACGCCCGCACGAGCGCAGCAGCGCACGGTCGAGCAGGTGGTCCGCCGGGGTCAGGCTCGTGATCAAGGGGCACTCCGTCATACCGAAGCCCTGCACGAACTCGCAGTCGAAGGCGTCGAGGGCGCGTTGCAGAATGGACTGCGTCATCGGGCCTCCCCCGTAGTAGAGGTAGTCGAGCGAGCTGAAGTCGTTGGTCGCCAACCTCGGCGAGTTCAGCAGCATCAACACGACGGAGGGCACGGCGATGAGGTTTGTCACCCGACGCTGCTCGACGGTGTCGAGAATGAGGTCGGGATCCACATCACGCAGTAACAGTGTCGTCGCTCCTCGATAGAGGCCGGCAACCGCCCAGCCCGTGCCGCCGATGTGGAACAACGGCATGGTCGAGAGGCTGATCGAGCCGGGCTCGAAGCGTGCCACGTCGGCGAGGCTCGAGAGATACGAGAGGAAACCCCCGCTGGAGGTCATCACGCCCTTCGGCCGGCCGGTGGTCCCCGACGTGTAGATCTGCAGCACGACAGCGTCTGCCGCGACCGGGGCGTCGACAGGCTGCCCGAGGGCGTACTGGTCGAGCAGTTCCGTCCAGCTCACCAGACCGTCGTGCGCGGAGAGCGGGATGATGCGCCGCACCCCTGGCAGACGGTCGGAGACTCCGACGATCCGGTCGATGTACTCGTCGTCGACCACGAGCACGACGGCCTCGGCGTCTGACACCACCTCGACGATCTCGGGGACGGCGAGCCGCCAGTTGACCGGAACGGGCACCGCTCCTGCCTTGATCGTGCCGACCAGGTATTCGAAGTACTCGATACAGGTCTTCGCCAGGAAGGCGACTCTCTCGCCCCGCACGACGCCCATCGCCACCAGTGCCCGGGCGAACCGGTCGGAACGGTCATCCAGTCCCTCGTAGGTGAGGGACCTTCCGCCCGACTCGACGGCGACGACGCCGGGGCGCTCTGCAGCGTGAGCCCTCAGCGCTTCGGGGAGATCTGCAAACATGTCATCACTATTCGTCGGTGAACAGGAATTTTCAGGATGTCGGGTTCTCGAAGGCGGTGAACGACTTCTCGAGCAGGTCACGTTCGTCAGCGGCGCTCATCGGCACCGAGTACCCCTCTTCGGAGAGGATGGTCGACCACGAGTCACGAACATCTTCGATGGTGAGGTCCGGCGAATAGAAGCCCCGACCCTCACCGATGAAGATGCGAGCCACGCGCCCTGCCGCCACCGAGAAGATCTCTCCACTCACCGTGCAGTCCGAGTGTGCCAGATAGGCGACGACCGGCGAAACCAGATCTGGCCTCAGGCGACGCTCCCACTCTTCGTCGAGAATCCCGGCCGACATCGCCGTTGCGGCGATCGGCGCGATGATGTTGGCCGTGATGTCGTATTTCGCGCTCTCCAGCGCGATGACCCGCGAGAGACCGATCAGCCCCATTTTCGCTGCCCCGTAGTTGGCCTGGCCGAAGTTTCCGAAGAGGCCGGCTGCGGAGGTCGTCGAGATGATGCGGCCGTGGTTCTGCTCCTTCATGAGGCGGTACGCCGGCAACGTCACGTTGAACGCGCCACCCAGGTGCACGTCGAGCACCGGATCGACCTGCTCGGCGGTCATCTTCGCGAAGGACTTGTCCCTCACGATCCCGGCGTTGTTGACGAGGATGTCGACGGTTCCGAACGAGTCGACGGCCTGTTGGATGATCGCCGCCCCTCCCTCGGGTGTGGCCACAGAGTTCGTGTCGGCCACCGCCACTCCGCCCGCCGCGACGATCTCGTCGACGACTCTCTGGGCGTACGACTCGCCCGTGTCGGCTGACCGCGAGAGGTCGTTCACGACGATGCGCGCGCCCCGCGAGGCGAGCAGGAGGGCGTGGGCCCGGCCGAGGCCCGATCCAGAACCGGTGATGACGGCGACCCTGCCGTCGAACTGCATAGTCATACTCTGGCTCTTTCGTCTGCGTGTAGGGCGGCCGGCACGATGCCACCCGCTGCGATGAAGTCCTCGATGTCGCTCTCGCTGTAGCCGATCCCGGTGAGCACTTCGCGGGTGTGCTCGCCCAGCCGGGGTGCACGCTTTTCCACCTCGCCGGCATAGTCGTCGAAGTGGATGGGCTGGCGCACGACGCGCACCCCGCCCGACCCCTCGATTTCGACGATCGTTCCCCGCGCGATGACCTGTGGGTCGTTCGCGACAGCGCTGTCGTCGTTCACTCCCCCGAAGCCGACGCCGCGTGAGGCGAGTTCGTCTTCGATGTCGGCCAGTTCATAGTGGGTGAAGGCCTCCTCGAGTCGGCCCCTGAGCTCGCTTCTGCGCGCCTCCCGCTCGAGAGTCGGCACCTCGGCGAGGTCTGCCAAGCCGATGACGGCGCAGAGCTCGCGCCACTGGTGGTCCTCCCCTGTGATGCTGAGCGCTGCCAGCTCGCGCTTCGGGCCCACCCGGAAGACACCGTAGCCGGGATCTTCGGGTGGGTACGGCGCGGGGGTCATCGCATTGAGCGACGACGTCAGCGAGGTGCTCCGCAGGGCGACGAGGGCGTCGAGCATCGAGACGTCGACGTGCGTTCCCCTGCCACTCGATGTGCGGGCGAACAGCGACGTCACTATGCCGATGGTCGCGTACAGCGCCGACGTGGTGTCTGCCAGCGGAAGCTCGACCGGTGCCGGGTTCTCGCCCTGCGAGACGAAGCCTGCAAGGGCCTGGATGGAGAGGTCGTGGCCGCCGCGCCTGCTGAGCGGCCCCGTCTGGCCGTAACTGGAGATGGACGCATAGATGAGTTCCGGATGCTGCGACCGCAGCTTCTCGGCACCCAGCCCGAGTCGCTCCATCACGCCGGGACGAAAGCCTTCCATCAGCACGTCGGCCGTCTCGAGCAACCGGTGGAACGCGCCGATACCCGGCTCGTTCTTCAGATCGAGCACGATCGACCGCTTGTTGCGGTTGAGGCCCTCGAAGTGACCGGAGAAGCGCCGCGAGGGGTCACCCCCGTCCGGCCGCTCGACCAGGATCACGTCGGCTCCCAGGTCGGCGAGCACCAGCGAGGCGAACGGCCCCGGGTACTGCTCGGCGAGGGAGACGACGCGGATCCCTGTCAGCGGACCGGTCATGCCACTCCCGGCTCGAACCAGAAGTCGGTGACCCGGCCCTCCGGCTCGGGCGAGAAGACGGCGTGCACCGGCGACTCGATCGACAGAGCATCCGGCAGCGTCGTGCCGTCGCCGAGGTCGACGCCGTGCATGTAGTTGGCGATGGAGGAGGTCGCACCGTCGAGCTTCACGTAGACGACCGCGTAGGGAACGTCGGGGCTCCCGGCGAAGGGTGCAGTGACAACGGTGACTGCTTCGATGGTGCCGTTCAGCCCCACCTGCACCAGCTTGTCCGTCGGAACGAAGGCCTGCTCGTTGAACGACTTCGGGGGCACGGCCACTTCGCCGTTCTCCTCGCAGAGCGACCCCCAGATCTCTCCCTTGCGGAGGCCCTCGAAGAAGGCACTGGCGAAGGTGCCGATGGTGTACTGGTACCCGATGTGCCATTCGCCCGGTATACGCACTGTCTCTGTCTTACGCACTGTGTCTGTCATGTCAATTCCCTTGATCGCTGGTTGGAGGCTGTCACTCGGGGTCGGACGCGAGAACGGCGGCCGTGTAGAACTGGTCGATTCCGCCGCACGCTGTCGCCAGCGCCAGCTTCGCCCCATCGACCTGGTGGTCGCCCGCGCGACCCATCACCTGCAGTGCCGCTTCACCGAAGCGAACGAGGCCGGTCGCTCCGATCGGATTGGCTGTCATGCAGCCACCCGAGGGAACGACGGGGATCTTGCCGCCGAGCGCTGTGGCACCCGACTCGACCAACTCGATGCCGCGGCCGGAAGGCGCCAGGCCCATCGACTCGTAGTAGCCGATCTCGAGGTTGGAGAACGGTGCGTACACCTCGACGACGTCGAGCTGGTTGAGTGGATCGGTGATGCCGGCCTCGCGGTAGGCATCGGCGCAGGCCCAGCCCAGGGCGCGCGGAATCGCGAGGTCGGAGTCCGCGTCCTTGATGCGGTCTCCGATGCGGTAGACGTCTGTCGCGTGACCGCCGCCGCGCATCCATGCGACGCTCTTGTGGCGCTTGGCGTTCTCACCCGAGGTCATGACCACGGCTGCTGCGCCGTCGGAGCGCGGGCAGGTGTGCAGCAGCCGGAGCGGCCACGCCAGCGGACGCGAATTCTTGACGTCTTCGGTCGTGATGTGCTTGTGCAGGTGGGCGAACGGGTTCAGCAGGGCGTTGTCGAAGTTCTTCTTCGAGACCCAGGCCATGTGGTCCTCGGTCAGCCCGAAGTACTTCATCTGGCGTGAGGCCACCAGTGCGATGCCGGTGATGACGTTCAGCTGCACGTCCTGCTCGAAGATCGGGTCGAAGATCGTGGTGAACACGGCCTGGGCGTCGGGGGTCTCCGAGGTTCGCTGGAGCCCCACGACCAGCACCGTCTGGTACAGGCCGGACTCGATGAGCCGGGCACCGGCGATCGCCGCCGATCCCCCTGTCGCACCACCGGTGTGCACCCGCACGACCGGCTTGCCGACACCGCCGAAGGCCTCGATGCTCCATCTGTCGGGCTCGTAGACCCCCTCGAAGACTTCGGGTGCCGATGCGAAGACGACAGCGTCGATGTCGTCGATGTCCATCTGCGAGTCGGCGAGGGCTGCGCTGACGGCCTCGAATACGAGCTCAGGGCCGCTGACGTCTTCTCTCACGGTTCGGAACTTCGTCTGCCCGAAACCCAGGATGGCTGCTGCGTTGGTCGTCATTTCTTCTCCACTAGTACGGCGTTGGCGCTTTCGACTCCGAGTCCGGCCGCTGAGATGACCAGGGTCGGGCCGTCTATTCCGCTGTTCAGCGCATGAACGAGCGCAACGAGCCCTGCGGCGTAGCCGAGGTCGGCTGTCTGCGGATCTTCCCGCACGATTGCCGATTCGGGCACGGACAGAGCGGCCGCGATGTCGGCGCTCGCGATGCGGTGGAGCCCGGCCACGAAGACCCGGCTCAGTCGGCTCGCGTCGACGCCGGCGAACGCCAGCGCAGCGGCCGCGGCAGCCTGGGTGGGCTTCAGAACGGGTTCCCCCGGCCGGAGGTACGGTCCGGTCGATGATCCGAACCCGCTCAGCACGAGGTCACCGGCTTTCGGATGCCCGTCGGCGGTGATCACCACGGCTGTCGCCGTGTCGTTCGGCTGCAGCGGTTCTGCGCTGGTGATGACCACAGTGCCGGACTCAGCAGACTCGCGAAGACTCAGAATGGCGTCGGGGTGATACTTCAGCGAGCGGTGCATCGACGGTTCCAGCGCGAGGGCCGGGATCGCCGCCGGGTCGACGACATCGCTGAACTTGTTCCAGGAGGCGACCATCAGGGTCTCGGCTGCGCCGGAACCGACTTCTGCCGCACCCATCCAGACCGCGGCGAGACCGTCGTTGCAGACCCGCATCTCGCTCTTGTGGAACGAGCCCGACGAGCCTGTGAGGGTCATCGTCGAGATCGCCCGGCCGTCGTTCAGGTCTGACGACGCCATGCAGACTCCGTCGATCTCGCCGATCGTCATCTTCGCAGCGACCAGAGCCTCGGACGTCGCCGAGTAGATCAGCTCGTCAAGGGCCCCCGGGATCTCCGCACTCGGTGGGAGCAATGACCATCCCGCTATGCCGATCTTCAACGCCATCGTCGCAAGCCTCTCTGCTTGTTTGCCAACCAACCGCTTGATTGGTTTTTTTCATGGTGCCACGCGGCACCCGTTCTGTCAAACGGCGGATCGCCTGCCCACCCGCACGTCTGCAGAACCCTCGAACACCACGATCTCCAGCTGGTTCACCACGCGCAGAGCGATGACGGCGCTTGAGCCGTCTTCAGAACATTCCTCGACGCGCAGCCCGGCCGTCAGGGTGTCGTCCGGCCACACCTGGGCGCGGAAACGCCCGCCGAACCGGGCCAGGCTGTCGGCGCCGAAGAGGTCGGTGAGCGCGCTTCCAGCCAGGGCCATCGTCAACATGCCATGCGCAAAGACCGAGGGGTAGCCTGCCACACCGACGGCATACGGCTCGTCGGTGTGCAGTGGATTGAAGTCGCCGGAGGCACCGGCATACTGCACGATCTGCCCACGGGTCAGATGCTGCACCAGCAGCCTCGACCACGATGCGCCGGGACGCACTTCTGCCGCGGTGACACGGTTCGTCGCCATCAGGCCTCCTGCCCGGGCGGCGGCAGGGTCACACCAACCAGGGTGCTGGTGACGACAAGCTCCCCGTCACCGTCCCGGAACTCCGTGATGCGCTCGAAGAACGCCATCGTGCCGCGCCGCCCCTCCTTCTGCCACGACCTCCCGTCACGGGTCGTCGCGAGCAGAACATCGCCCGCCACGATCGGGCGGTGGTATTCGAAGCTCTGCTCGGCGTGCAGGGTCGCGCCCGTTGCGGTCTCGCCTGTGGGCCCCGCCTCTGCCGGACTCCGATCGGCGACGCCACCGGTCCCGATCCACGGCTCATTCATGCGCGGACGGAACTCATAGTCGGGCAGCACGTGCTGCAAGGTCTGCGTGAAAGTCGGCGGAGCCAGGGCCGGCGTCTCGACGTAGGCGGGGTTCTCATCGCCGATCGCCCGCGCGAAGAGAAGAATCTGCAGCGGTTCCACCCGGAAGAGAACCGCGGCCTCCTCCTTCAGAGGTGGAGGCTCAGCCACGGGCGAAGAGCTGGGACGCGATGTCGTCACGGTGCTGCCACGTCGTGCCCATGGTCTGCCGACTGGTGATCGCGCGCCGGTAGAACAGGTGCGCCGGATGCTCCCAGGTGTACCCGATCCCACCGAGCACCTGGATGGTGCTCGCGGCGACCTTCACCGAGGCCTCCGAGCAGACCGACTTCGCAGAGCGCACCACCGGGTCCTGCTGCCCGGCATCCTGCTGTAGCGCCCAGGCCGCGTGCAGCCCCGTCGCCGATGCCGCTTCGACCAACACCGCCGAGTCGGCACAGCGGTGCTTGACCGCCTGGAACGAGCCGATCGCGCGCCCGAACTGTGTTCGGCTGGCCGCGTGTTCGACGGAGATCTCGAGGCACCGACGTGCCGCACCGACCTGTTCGGCCGTGATGCAGAGAGTGGCCACCGCGACGACCCGCTCACGTACCCCTGCCGCCGAAGCGGCGCTGCCGATCGGCGTCACGGGGGCCGCGTCGAACCGGATGCGGCCGACCGGCCGGGTCAGATCGAGCTGTTCCCGGGCCGACCGTTCCAGGGCTTCCGGCTGGTCGACGAGAAAGCACCGCACGCCGTCGCCCGAATCGGCGAACAGCACCACCTGGTCTGCGTCGGTGCCGTCGAACACGTAGTCCGAGACACCCGAGACGATCCAGTGACCCGATTCGTCCTGGCTCGCCGTCAGGCCGGACGGCCGGTTCCACTCGAGGCCTGCGACGGCGCCCCGCACGGCACCGGCCAGCAGCTGCCCGAGCAGCTCGGCGAAGTCATCCTCTGTGTCGGCAGTGACGATCAATTCGGCAGCGAGCATGGTCGAGAGCAGTGGTCCGCCGTACAGCACACGCCCGAGTTCCTCGAAGACCACGAAGAGCTCCACCAGGCCTGCACCCGATCCGCCCCTCTCCTCGGGTATGGCGAGGCCGACGAGTTCGAGTTCTGCACACAGCCGGTCGAACACTCTCACGTCGTGCGGGCGCTCCAGGGAGTTCTCCGTGCGCTGCACCAGCGTGTGCTCCGGGCTCTCCTGTTGGAGGAAGGAACGCATCAGGTCCTTCAGTTGCTCCTGGTCCTCATCCAGTTCGAAGAACATGACCTACCTCGCGTCTTTCGGGAGCCCGAGGATGCGCTCGCCGATGATGTTGCGCTGGATCTCGCTCGAGCCGGCGTAGATCGTCGCAGCGCGGGCGCGGAGGAAGTAGTCGGCCCACGCCCCGGAGGTGTTCGGCGTTCCCGCCTCCGCCGCGGGGAAGCTCATGCCCTGCAGCCCGTCGCCGGTCGGGATGATGCCGTCGATTCCCATGATGTCCATCGCCAACTCCGTCGTCTCCTGCAGCCACTCGCTCCAGAACAGCTTGTGGATCGACGACTCAGCGCCGATCTCGTGGCCGTTCACCCACTGGCTCACCGCGCGCATCCCCATGCTGCGCATCTGCTCGACACCCTCGGCGCTGCGAGCGAGTCGCTGCCGGACAGTGTCATCGCCCGCCTTGTCGTACCGGATCGCGAGCTGCACCAGTCGTTCGAGGTCCTGGCCGAACTTCATCGGCAGCGTGGCCGCGGCTTCGCCCCGCTCGAAACCGAGCAGCGTCATTGCCATCCGCCAGCCGTCGTTCACCTCGCCCACGATGCTCTCGACCGCGCACCGGGCACCATCGAAGAAGACCTCGTTGAACTCCTCCTCGCCGGTCAGCGTCTTCAGCGGACGGAGCGTCACGCCCGGCTGGTCGATCTTCACCAGCAGCAGGCTCAGGCCGCGATGCCGCACTGCGTCGGGATCGGTCCTGCAGAGAACGAAGATATGAGTGGCGAGGTGGCCATACGACGTCCAGGTCTTCTGACCCTCGATGACCCACTCGTCGCCGTCACGGTGAGCACGCGTGCGGACGCCGGCGAGGTCGGAACCCGCCTCAGGTTCGGAGAAGCCCTGGCACCAGACGTCGTCCTTGCTCAGGATGCGTGGCAGGTAATACTGTTTCTGGTCTTCGGTACCGAACTTCAGAAGGGTCGAACCGAGCATCTGAATGCTGAAGTTGTCGTTCAGCCCACCCTGCGGAACACCGGCCTTCGTGAACTCCTCCGCCAGCACCAGCTGGTCGAGCGGGGTGAGCCCTGCTCCACCGTACGACTCCGGCCAGCTCACGGCGAGCAGGTTGTTCCTGTGGAGCGTCGCCCGCCAGGCGTCGATGAAGACCACCTGTTCCTCGGTCGGGATCGAGCCGAGCCCGTTCCAGCCCGCGGGCAGCTGTGCAGAGAGGAACTCCTGCACGCGCTGACGGAACTCTTCGGCGCTGTCCGGGTAGGGCGAAGCGGCCCTTTCGCTTGTCATAGTCACAGCAGCTCCAGAATCGTCACGTTGGCCTGCCCGCCGCCTTCGCACATCGTCTGCAGGCCGTAGCGCTTACCCGTGCGCTGCAGTTCGCCCAGCAGCCCGGTCATGATGCGGGCCCCGCTCGCCCCGATGGGGTGTCCGAGGGCGATGGCACCGCCGTTGACGTTGAGGCGTTCCGATTCGACCCCGAGCTCCTTCTGCCACGCCAGTACGACAGAGGCGAAGGCCTCGTTCACTTCGAAGAGGTCGATGTCATCGACAGTCAGGCCGCTCCGTTCCAGGGCACGGCGCGTTGCGGCGATCGGTGCGGTCAGCATGTAGACGGGGTCGTCTCCCAGCACGGTCATCGTGTGCACGCGGGCGATGGGCTTCAGGTCGTGGCGCTCGACGGCGTCGGCAGAACACACCAGCAGGGCTGCGGCGGCGTCGGAGATCTGGCTGGAGAGTGCCGCCGTGACGCGGCCACCCTCGCGGAGGGTCGGCAGGCCGGCCATGCGCTCGAGGCTCGTGTCCCGCCGGGGGCCCTCGTCCACCGCCAGGCCGCCGAACGGCGTGATCTGGCCGGTGAAGTACCCCGAGTCGATGGCGTGCACAGCCCGCGCGTGGCTGGCCAGCGCGTACTCCTCCATCTGCTCGCGGGTGATGTTCCACTTCTCGGCGATGAGGTCGGCTGCGCGGAACTGATCGATCTCCTCGGCGCCGTAGTGCCGCTGCCAACTCTCGCTCTGGAACGGGCTGGAGAAGGCCAGGTCGTGTCCGACGGTCCAGGCGAGATTGATCGGAACGACACTCATCATCTGGATTCCGCCGGCGACCACCACATCCTGTGTTCCGCTCATCACGGCCTGGGCCGCGAAGTGCACGGCCTGCTGCGAGGAACCGCACTGGCGATCGATGGTGACCCCGGGGACGTGCTGCGGAAGACCTGCCGCCAGCCAGGACAGACGGGCGATGTCGCCGGCCTGCGGGCCCACGGAGTCTGTGTTGCCGAGAATGACGTCGTCGACCGCGCCGGGATCGATCCCGGTTCTCTCGATGAGCGTCTGGAGCACGTGGGCAGCCACGTCTACAGGGTGTTGCGACGACAGGCCACCGTTCTTCTTTCCGACCGGTGTTCTGACAGCTTCGACGATGAAGGCTTCTGGCATTGGGGCTCCCTGACTGACAGAATCGAGCTTATCAATCAATCGGTTGGTTTGTCCAGAATGCCACACGACGCAGAAAGCCCCCGGGCCGAAGTGGCGCGGGGGCTCTCTGGGAGGCTGGTGAAACTGCGTTCAGCGGCGGTCGATCAGTGCTCGGGACGGTCCTGCGAACGGAAGATGGCAGACATGGCCATGTCGGTGTAGTCCTTCGCAATCGACTCCGCCGAGTCGGGCCCGTCTGAGCGGAACCAGTCTGCGACCCAGTTCGTGCCCCCGATCACGAACGACGAGATGTGCTTCAGCTGCACATGGGACTCGACGCCCTCCGCCTTGTAGGCCTCGGAGATCAGCTCCCGCAGAAAGACGTCATACTGTCGCCGGTGCTTCGAGATGGTCTCCTGGCGCTCACCGGTCAGGTACCGCCAGTCGCGGAAGTACAGGGTGGTGCGCTCGATGTTGTTGAGGGTGACGAGGAGGGAGCGCTCGAGGTAGGTGCGCAGCTTGTCCACCGGACCGACATCCAGTGCCGAGATCTCGATCATCAGCGCTTCGTTCTCGACGTGGGCGTCGTCGAAGATCCTGAACAGCAGGTCTTCCTTCGAGCCGATGTAGTGGTAGACACTGCCCTTCAGAACGCCGATCGCATCGGCGACATCCTGCACGCTCGCCGCGGAATAGCCTTTGCGCGAGAACAGGGCAAGGGCCGCACGCATCATCTCAGGATCGCGATTCCTGCGCTCCCGAGGTGCCTTCTCTGCCGTTCCTTGCGGATCCGCCACGTTGTCCCTTCCCGATCTACGTCTACGGTATCTTCGCACACGCTCATCAACCCCCGGCCGGTTCAGGATGTGCGACTGCTGCCGATCCCCGCGAACTCGCGTGCGCCCTCCAGAAGCCGGGGCACACCCGTCTCGAGGGTGGGCCCGAAAGTGTCACCCGGTCGCTCACCGTCGAGCCAGCGTGTGTACATCGCCTCGCAGAAGATCGCCGCCTTCCAGAGCGCAAGCGCCTGGTACCAGCGGAGGTCGCCGAGGTCGACCTTCATGCGCTGCTCGTAGAGCGCCGCAATTTCGTCCCGTCGCAGATAGCCCGCTTCCCGCGTGACAGGAGTGAGCTCCAGCGGCGTCGGTTCCACGCCCGGCTCGGCATAGGTGGCCGTCAGGTAGCCGAGATCGGCCAGGGGATCGCCCAGGGTTGCCATCTCCCAGTCGAGGATGGCGGTGACTTCGGCCGGCGCCCGGCTGGCGAACATCAGGTTGCCGGCGCGGTAGTCGCCGTGCACGACAGATGCTCGCTGGCTGTCGGGCACGGTGCCACGCAACCAGTCACCGAGCTCGGCGACAGCCGGAAGCGTGCGCTTCGAGGTCACTCCCCACAGGGAGGCGAAGCGTTCGACCTGCCTCGCGAGGTAACCGTCGGGACGACCGAATGCCGCCAGAGGGCCGGTCGTCACATCGACGCTGTGCAGCGCGACGAGCGATTCCACGATGGCGACGCTGGTCGCGCGGCGCTGTTCGAGAGTGTCCAGCATCACGGGGATCTCATCGGTGATGACCTCCCCGTCGAGGAACGACATGACGTAGAAGGGAACACCGAGGATCGACTCGTCCCCCGTCGACGCCAGGATGCGGGGCACCGGAATGCCCCGTTCGCCCACGAGGTGCTGGATGCGCGCCTCGCGCAGCATGTCGTGGGTCGACCGCGGCAGAGGCGGCCTGGGCCCCCTCCGCAGAATGAACGTCTCGGCTCCGCGGTCGATGCGATAGGTGATGTTCGACTGGCCGTCACCGATGCGCTGCCAGTCGATCGGCCCATCCCCCAGAGCGTTGTCGTCAAGGAACTGCGTCACCGAATCGACGATCAGCAGCGGAGGTGAGGGCAGTTGCAGGGCTTCGGCGCGGGAGGCCACGACCTCTGTGCCATCGGGTGTCGTCGTCATGAGTGGGTGTTCTCCTCATCGTCATAGAGCGTCGCGAGGAAGGGCTCACCGTGCTCGACCGCCTTCTTCCGTCTGGCGGATGCTCGCCTGGAGATCACCCATTTGTGAGTTTCGTTCGATCCGTCGTAGATGCGGAACGGCCGCACCTCGTTCAGGTACGACGCGAGCGGCAGATCATCGGAGACGCCGTCACCACCGCAGAGCTGAATCGAGCGGTCGATGACTCTGTTGACCGCCTCTGAGCAGTACACCTTCGCAATGGATGACATCGCGGAGCCTGCCTTGCCGTCTGTGGCGAGAAGCCCCGCCGTCTTCGTGATGATCGCGTCCGACGTCTCGATGTCGATGACGCTCTGCGCGATCATCTCCTGGGCGATGCCCAGCTCGTCGATGGGCGCACCGAAGATCTGGCGCTGCCCGATCCGGTCGAGAGCGATGTCGAGCGAACGGCGGGCGAGACCCAGCCAGCGCATGCAGTGCGTGAGACGAGCGGGGCCGAGGCGCACCTGCGCGTAACGGAAGCCGAGACCGACCTCACCGAGCACAGCGTCACGGTCGACCAGGCAGTCCTCGAAATCGACATGGGGGTGCCCGCCCCCGATCGCGCGGTCGATGGTGTGGATGTGCCGGCCCAGGCGCACGCCCGGGTTGGCCGCATCGACCAGGAACATCGTCGCCCCTGCTTTCGCACCTTCGACAGCCGGAGTCCGGGCCATCACGATGAAGAAGCCGGCGCCGTCCGCACCGCTGATGAACCGCTTGCGACCCGAGATCGACCAGCGCTCGCCTCGCAGCTCGGCCGTCGTCATCAGCGCATCCGGATCCGAGCCCGCACCGGGATGCGGCTCGGTCATCGCGAACGACGAGCGCACCTCGCCCGCGGCGAGCGGCGTGAGATACCGGATCTTCTGGTCATCGGTTCCGATCAGATTGAGCATGTGCATGTTGCCTTCATCGGGCGCCATGCAGTTGAGAACGCTGGCGCCGATGGGCGAATAGCCGGCCTCCTGGAAGACCGGCGACCAGTACTCGATCTCCAGACCCTGCCCGCCGAACTCCACGGGAACGTGGGGTGCGAAGACCCCGGCCGCCCTGGCCTGCTGCTGCAACCCCGCCTTGGCCTCGTCGGTGAGCCGTGCGCCGGGACGGGGTTCTGCCGGGATCACGACCTCGCGGATGAAGTCGTGGGTGCGCGTCCGCAGGTTCTCGACATGTTCGGGTAGAACGTTCGTCATGGTCAGGCCACCCCACCGGCGACCAGCAGGCCGCCATCGAGGTTGAGAACCTGGCCGGTGATCCAGCTCGCGTCGCCTGAGGCCAGGAAGGCCACAGCCGAGGCGATGTCCTCCGGTTCCCCGAGGCGGCCGAGCGGGTACTCGGCCGCCACCTCGGCTTCCCTGCCCTCATAGAGCGCTTCGGCGAACCGCGTCTTCACCACGGCAGGCGCCACCGCGTTCACGCGGATCTCCGGGCCGAGCTCGACAGCGAGAGTGCGGGTGAGGTGCGCCACCGCCGCTTTGCTGATGCCGTAGAAACCGATCCCGGGTGACGGATTCTGCCCGGTCACCGACGAGACGCTGACGATGACCCCGGAGCGCTCTCGGAAACCGAGCCGAGGGTGGTGTACGACATCCTGGGCCCAGGCGAGGTTGCCGAGCACGTTCACCTCCATGATCTTTCTCGCGGCCGCCAGGTCGAGCTCCAGGAGCGTGCCGTAGACCGGATTGATGCCCGCGTTGTTGACCAGGATGTCGAGGCCGCCGAATTCGGTTGCGACCGTGTCGAGAACTGCGGCGCGGTGCTCGGGGTCGTCGGCCTTGCCCGCCACGGCGATCACCGAACCGGCTGGGAAGTCTGCGGCGGCTAGTTCGAGGGCCTCGGCTTTCCGCGCGGTGATGCACACCCGTGCTCCCTCCGAGACGAGTCTGACGGCGACGGCCAGACCGATGCCGCGACTCGCACCGGTCACGATCGCGACCTTCCCGTCGAGGCGATGCGTCTGGTGGATGATGGGATCGCTCATTCGGTCTCTGTTCCTTTGTCTGCTCGTGAATCTGACGCTGTGTCTGCACTGAATCCCATGTGTTGCTCGAGCAGGAGGTCGAGTCCTGTACCCGATTCGCTCGAGCCGACGATCTCGCCGCGGATGAGAACGTATCCGCGGTCGATGACCCGGTGCAGGGAACGGATCGACGGCTCCGCCATGACGATCGCCACCCCGCTCGCCGCGAGCTCCCGCACCACATCGATGATCTGGGTCACGATGAGCGGGGCAAGGCCGGTCATGGTCTCATCCAGCAGCAGTACATCAGGTCGGCCCATCAGCGCTCGGGCGACCACCATCATCTGCTGCTCGCCGCCGCTCATCACGCCCGCCAGGGCCTTCGACCGGGTTCTGAGCACAGGGAAGCGGTCCAGCGCGTGATCGACGGCGGTGCGCTCCAGCGAGAGCATGTCGGCCATGATCTGCAGGTTCTCGCGAACGGTCATGCTCGGGAACAGCTGACGCCCCTGGGGGACGATGGCGATCTGCCGGGCGCGCTTCCGGGCGGTGACGCCGGCCAGCGCCACGCCACCGAGCCCGACCTCACCCGATGCCTGCACACTGCCGTAGATCCCCAGCAGCAGGCTGCTCTTGCCCGCTCCGTTCGGCCCGGCGATCGCCGTCACGGTGCCCGGGGGCGCTGAGAACGAGATGTTCCGGAGCGCCTGGGCCTTTCCGTACTGCACGCTCAGGCCGCTGACAGTCAGGCCGGGATCCGCAACCTGCGTTGTCATGAATGCTCCTCCCCGAAGTAGACGAGCTTCATCTGCGGGCTCGCGAGACACTCGATCGGGTTGCCGTCGAAGACGACCTCGCCCTGCTGCATGAGAATGATCCTGTCCACGATCTCGCTGACGAGGTCGACATTGTGGTCGATGAGAATGACGGCGTGGCCCCTGCTCTTCACGATGCGGATGGCCTCAGCGATACTGGCGATCCCGCTCGAGTCCGCCCCGGCGAAGGGCTCGTCGAGGATCAGCACCAGTGGCTTCTGGCCGAGGGCCCGCACCACTTCGACGAGTCGCTGCTCGCCGAGCGAGAGATCCTTCACCGGTCGATCGAGCCCGTTCAGGCCGATCTCCGCAGCAAGAGCCTCGACCTCGGCCCGCCCCTCGGAGTTGCCGCCTCGGACGACTCCCGAGAAGAACCCGGCGACCATCTGCCAGATCGTCGCGTGCCTGACGCCCGCCGTTCCCACGACCAGGTTCTCGCGCACAGTGAGCGAACTCGCCAGCAGTGGATGCTGGTAGGTGCGTGCCAGCCCGGCCCTGGCACGCTTCGAAGGAGGCCCCGAGAGATCCTGACCGCTGAGGGTGAGCGTGCCACTGTTCGCGACCTGGGTTCCGTAGATCAGGTCGACGAGGGTGGTCTTGCCTGCACCATTCGGCCCGACCAGGCCCAGGACCTCCCCCGCAGCCAGGGAGATGTCGACGTTCGTGACCGCCCTCACCCCGCCGTACTGCTTGGTCAGATTCCGTCCGGCGAGGAGCTCTGTCACGGTGTCCTCCTCGAGAGTGAGCGCATTCGGCCGAACAACGACCGTGCGTTGGCGAAGTACCCCAGAACGCCCTGGGGTGCAAGCACGAGGATGGCGAGAACCGCGATCGACAGCACGAAGGACCCGTTGCCACTGAAGAGGGAGGAGTTCACCGTGAGTTCGACCACGATCGCCGCACCCACGATCGCCCCCCAAGGCGTGGCCAGCCCGCCGATGAGCGGCATGAACAACACGAGGAAGACGATCTGCACCGTGAAGGTCTCCGGCGTGATGCCCCGCACGGAGGTGGCGAAGGCCGCGCCGCCGAGCGATGCGATCGCCGCACCGAGCGCCAGGATGACGATAGTGATGCGGGGCACGCGAGTACCCGATCCCTCGACGGCGACCGGCGTCTCGCCGAGCGCTCGCACGAGGATTCCGAAGTCGCTCCGGCGCACCCTGTCGATCGCGAAGCCGATCACCAGCACGACGATGACGCCGCCGATCGTGAGCACGAGTGCGGAGGGCTTCCAGCCGAACACCGACAGGGGCGGGACTCCGCCGATGCCGTTCGGGCCGCCCAGCGCGTCAGAACTGATCAGCCAGGTCTGGAATGCCGTCGCGAAGAGCAGCGTGACCGCCGCGAGGTGGTCGGAGCTCAGGCGGGACGTGACCAGTCCGAGCACGATCGCCAGCGCAGCAGCGACGATCGGGCCGAGGATCCAGCCCAACCAGCCGGGAAGTCCCAGGCTTGCAGCCAGGTACGCCGTTCCGTAGGCACCGATCGCCGCATAGGCGCCGTAGGCGAGGGAGAGCGATCCGCCCCAGGCCAGCGGCATGTACATGCCGAGTGCGATCAGCGAGTAGCTGACGCCGAGCGTGATCACGCCGAGCCGGTAGTCGGATCCGCCGCCCCAGACGAAGAGTGCGATGGCGAGCACGGTGGCCACGACGAGGGCGCCCCAGCCCTGGGAGAGCTTTCTGGGCTTCATATTCTCACCTGCCGGGTTATCAGGCCCCGGGGTCTGAAGGCGAAGAAGATCAAGGCGATCGCCAGAATGGCGTAGTCGGCGAACTGGCCGGACAGATAGAACGGAACGAACACCTGCAGCAGGGCGAGGATCAGGCCTCCCAGGAGCGGCGCCCACCACGAACCCGATCCGCCGATCACCAGAGCGAGAAAGCCGAGGAGCGCCCAGCCGAGGCCGCGGTCCCAGGAGACTCCTCCCTTGGCCGCGTACGACACCCCGGCGAAGGCGGCGATCACGCCTGCGATCACGAAAGCCGTGATGCGCACTCGGCCGGTGGGCAGTCCCAGCAGTTGGGCTGCCGGCCGGTTGTCACCGACCGCCCTCAGCATCCGCCCCGTTCCGGTGACCCGCACCCACACGGTGACGCCGACGAACGACACCACCGTCAGCGCCATCGTGATGATCATCGGGCCGGAGACGTAGGCGCCCGCGACCTCGAGGGGATCGATCACCAGCAGCTGCTGGCCCGGCAACTGCTTGCGGCCGAAGAGCAGGCCCGCCGTCTGGGTGATGGCGAAGAGCATCGCGATCACCGCCACGAGGGCCGGCAGTCTGGCACCTCCCGAGCGGCGCTGGATCGGCCTGACCACCCCGACCTCCGTGAATGCGGCCAGCAGGCCCGCGAGCGCCAGCGCCGCGACCACCGCGAGCCACACCGGCAGGTGCATCGTCTTGGCGAACGAGGCCGCCGCCACACCGCCGATCATGGCGTAGGCGCCGATCGCGAAATTGAAGAAGCCGGCCCCTTCCAGAATGAGCATGTAGGCGAGGCCGAGCAGGCCGAAGAAACAGGCCTGCTCGACAACGGAGTACCAGAGTTGAACGTGATCCACGAGTGGGCGACGATCCGTTCGTCAGCACGCCGGCTGGAAGGTCGACCATTTTCCAGCAGGTGTGTTGTCGGAACCGAAGTCGAACAGAGCGAGACCGCAGAGGCTGTCTGCCCCGACGTGCTTGGTCGGGGTGTATGAGATGCGGAAACCCTCCTGGCCGACGTGCGGCTGGTAGTCGGTGGTGGCATCCATTGCGGCCTTGATGGCTGCAGGATCGTCCGTGCCGCCAGCGGTCTTGATCGCATCGAGCAGCACCATCAGGCCGTCATAGCCCTGCGCAGCGAAATAGCTCATCGTGAAGTCCGAGCCGAGCGCTGTGGTGAGCTTCGCCTGCAGGTCTTCGGTTCGCGGATTCGTCAGGTCGAGCTGTTGCATGAACACGAGGCCGTCGAGCGCGCCGGGGGTGGCGAGAGCCCACGAATCACTCTGGCTGCCGAACGATCCCTGGCTGAACCGGGGCACATCGGGCATTGCCTGGTAGAGCGCCGAATGGGCGAGCGCCTCGAACTGGCCACCGACACTCTGCACGAAGATCGCGTCGGGGTCGGAGTCCTTGATGCGGGTGGCCTGGGCCACGAGGTCGGTGGAGGCGACAGGCGCGACCTCGTCGGCGACGATGGTCACACATTTTCCGAAAGCGTCCTTCAGCGGTCCGGCGAGGGACTTGATGGCCGGTGAGTCATCCTGCAGGTAGGCGAGTTTCTTGATGCCGGCTTTCTCGAAGGCCCCGCAGAAGACGCTGCCGTAGTCGGTGACAGGGTTGACCAGCGTGTAGACGTAGTCGGCGTCGGGCTGGTCGGTGAGCGTCGGCAGCACGGCGACGGGTGCGATGGTGACGACCTTCGCCTGCTCGATGATCGGCTTGACCTGTGCCACGACCGATGCGGTCGAGAGCCCCAGAATTCCGACGGCCCCCTGCTCGATGAGCGACTGGTAGACAGCCGGCCCCTTGGCGGGGTCGCTCTCGGTACTCTCCTCGATCAGCTTCACCGGCCGGCCGAGGATGCCTCCGTTGGCGTTGACTTCGGCGACACCCGCCACGACGGCGGCGCCGGCCAGCGGGTTGTACGAACTGCCCGGCCCCGTCTTGTCGAGGTCCATTCCGATCAGGATCGGGTCACCGGTCGGGGCTGCGCTCGCTGCCCCGGGCAGGATGCTGGTGCCGCCGCCGTCATCCGAGCATCCGCTCAGTGCCAGCGCCACGGTCACCGCTGCGGCTGCGAACAGCGCTGCTTTCTTTTTCATCGGATTCTCCTCATTGAGAGTGGTGCAGGGTTGTCTTGCGGAGTGCTGTGCTGTGCTGTGCTGCTGTGCGCCGACCTGCGTCTATGCAGGGTCGACGATCTTCGGCGTCACTTCTGCGGCGAAGCGTGCCAGCGACTCGCGCCACGGGCTGGGGTCGGCGGTGTAGTCGTAGTCGGTGATGAGAAGAGTGCCGATGCCGCCCACGTTGTCGACAAAGCTCTGGATCTTCTCGGTGACGGTCTCGGGGCTGCCGACGAGCCAGACATTGTCGACGAGGTAGTCGAGGTCGACATCGGATGCCTCGACATCGAGGCCCTTGACGATCCACTCGGTGAGACCGGCGGCCTGGTAGATCGGCAGGATCCGCTCCGCCCAGACCTTCGCCAGGGTTCCGTTCAGGGCCTGCTCACGGGCCTCCTTGTCGGTGTCGGCGATGTACAGCTCCCGGCAGACGCGCACCTTGCTGCGTTCTGCTGTGCGGCCGGCCTCGCGGGCGGAGGTGTCATACGTCTCCCAATGGTTCTTCAGGAGCTCGTCTCCCGCATAGAAAGAGATGGGCGAATACCCTCGCGCACCAGCCAACTTGACCGATTTCGAGTTCGGGCTGAGGCTCGTCATCGCGATGTCGATGTGGCCACCCCACGGGCGCACGTCCCGGAGCGATCCGGCGGGCTCGTCCTCGGGGAACCCGGCGCGGAAGTACTTGCCCTCGAACTGAAACGGCTTGGCCTCCCAGATGCGCTCCATGATTCCGATGGCCTCCTCCTGCATGGCCGCGTTCTCAGACAGGTCGGTGTGGCCGTGCACGAGTCCGTCGTTCGGGAACGCACCAGGCCCGATTCCGAGCATGTAACGTCCCTGCAGCACATTGCTGAGGAAGGCCGTCTGGATGGCCAGCGTCGCCGGGTTGTGGTACGGCAGCAGGTGGGCGCCCGGGGCGAGCATGATGTTCGTGGTCTCCCGCGCGGCCGCCGCAATGACCAGCTCCGGGCTCGGGATCTCTTCCAGCGTCACGGTGGAGTGCTCAGCGATCCAGTATTCGTGAAAACCTGCCTTGTCGGCGAAGATGGCCTGATCGACGGCCCAGTCGAAGCTTCGGCGCGGCGTGTTCGGCGCGAGCATGTACGGCGACTGAAAGATTCCGGACTTCATTGTGGCTCCTTTGCCAACGTGATGCTCGGGCGACGGGGGAGAGAACTTTCCCGATGCACGTCTGATAAACAACCAACTGATCGTTTGATTGGATACTACGACAAACCCTTCGCCGCCCTCAAGAGTAAAGACACTATCGTTGTAAGCAACCATCCAATTGGTTGACTTTAACGCTTCTCAGGTCGAAGCTGGCTGCCACATCATTCATCACACAAAGGCGTGACCATGAAGATCTCCTGCGCATTCGGACCCTCACGAACAACTCCCGGTGACATCAGGCTGGCCGAAGAGCTCGGCTACGACGGAGCATGGATCTACGACTCCCCCGCCGTCTACCTCGACCCGTGGATGACGCTCGCCCTGGCGGCGTCGCTCACAGAACGGATCGATCTCGGCGTCGGGATGCTGACTCCGGCGCTGCGCCACCCCCTTGTCACCGCCTCTGCGATGGCGACGGCCTACGAACTGGCGCCCGGCCGCATCGTCATCGGCGTCGGAGCGGGCGCGAGCTCGCGCTGGCTGCTGGACGAGAAACCCATGCGCTGGGCCGAGATCGGCGACTACCTCGGAACGCTCAAGGCACTCCTCCGCGGGGAGGTCGCCGAGTGGAACGGTCATGTGCTGCAGATGAAGCACCCGGACGGCTGGGGGCCGGAACGGCCGATCCACATTCCCGTCCTCGTGGGGGCAGAGGGACCCAAAGGGCTTGCGGTCGCACGAGAGCACGGCGACGGCGTCTCGACCTTCGTGCAGACGGCCCCGCAGGAGTTCGATTGGATCATGCGCCTCGTCTTCGGCACCGAACTCGAACCGGGCGAAGACCTCGACTCCGACCGCATCCACGAGGCGGTCGGACCGATCGCCGGGCTCGGCTACCATGCCGCCTACGCCTGGTCGGGCCGGGACGCCGTGCTGGGCCTGCCCAACGGCGAGGCGTGGATCGAAGCCGTCGAGGCCATCCCGGAGCGCGAACGGCACCTGTTCGTGCACGCCGGGCACGGCGTCGTGGTGAACGACATCGATGAGGGCATCGTGCCCCGGGAGGTCGCCGTCGCCGGAACCTGGGTGGGGAGCGCAGACGAGATACGCCGCCACATCGAAGACCTGGCCGATGTCGGCGTCACAGAAGTCACCTACCAGCCCGGCGGGCCGGACCTCGCGCGCGAGCTCGAGACGTTCGCCGCCCTCGCAAAGGAATTCCAATCGACGACGTGACCACGCCCCGCGGATTGACGGCAGAAGACCTCACCATCGGAGAACGCACGGACATCGGGAGCTACACCCCCTCGATGGCCGAGATCATCCAGTTCGCCGAGCAGTGGGATCCACAGCTCTTCCACATCGACGTCGAGGTCGCTGAGGCCGGTTACTTCGGCGGGATCATCGGCAGCGGACTCCACTCCCTGTCGATCTTCCAGCGGCTGTCTGTGCTGAACCTCTACCGGGAATGGGAGGTCATTGCCGGGCGGAGGATCCACGACATCCAGTTCACGACGCCCCTCCGCCCCGGTGTCACCGTGCAGGGATCCGTCACCGTCGAGGCCGTCGTCGCAACGCACCCCGAGCGCGCCCTGGTGACGACCCGGGGTGAGCTCCACACGGCTGACGGGGGCTCGATCCTCACGATCGTCGCCGACTCCTACGTCAGGCGCCGTCAGGCGGCGCCGGCACCACTGGGGCGTTGAGTGCCAACGCCCCACGAGCAGACATCCCGACCCGACGGCATCAGAACAGCGCGACGGACAGCGCACATCGACACGCCCAGCCCGTGTCGGCATCCGGGGCGCGCTGACCGCACCGAGAAGGCTGACCGCACCGTGCGCGATCGCCGGGCACAGATCCGGATCGGGAGACTGGCTCATTCGCTCTCCACCGCCGGGCAGCGCAAGCTCGCTCGGCGATGAGCGGGCTTGTTCGTCAGGTCGTCTCGGACTCCCCCTTCTGGGGGTTGCGACGCCAAGACAAAGGCAACATTCTCGCACTAGAGAATATCGGGCCTCGTCCCGGCTCGAAGTGCAAACACGTGGCCTCTATCGTCGGCGGGGAAATGAGCAGACGCTTCACGATGACCTTGATGGCATTGGTTTTTGTCCTGCCCATCGCCGGGTGCTCAGCTTCAGGCTTTGGAGCTTTGCCAACCGTTGACCAAATCAGTAGCCAGCTACCCAGCGCGTCCCCACTACCGCCAGCATATTCACCCATTCCAGCCAACCAGGTCTCCCCGAGCAACGTGTGTACGCAAGCCCAGGCCCTGACTGACTCCGGCCGCCCAGATCTGGCCCTCGCTCTGATCGCGTCATACCGTGGCTCAATTCCGACTCCGTCACCGACCGCCTCTGAACGGGGAAACCCCCCTCAATCCGACGACGATTCACAGTGCGAAGCCGAGCGTTTGAGCGCGCTCGCTGCTTCCGGCCAGCTTCAGGGCCACGACCAAACCTCAGACAGCCAGCCCCTGGCGTTCAAGAGCGCCTGGGACTTATTCGTTCTGCAGTACGTAGTGCCGTCGCAACAACCCCTGCTCGTAGCGAGTTTGACTCTTCTTGCTTTTCTGATCCTCGCTCGTTTGCTGGTTTTTGCGATAAAGCTTCCGCTTCGATGGCTGAAAGATCGTGTCACCCGCACACTCGCCGGAACCGTTGGGCTCATAGTCATGATCGCTAGCGCGATCACGTTCACGCTTGCACTTGGACTCTCCAATTTCATAACAGCGTCGATCGTGCTCGTGGCCGGAGTGGTTGGGGCATTCTGTTTTGCCACAGCAATGGGAAGCCGCTTAAGGCTCCTAATAGACGTCAGCTCGGAGGGCGCACCCGACGCGTCGGAGAGTGCACACATCGTGGCGCTGATTGCTGATCTCGGCGCCGCTCCCGCAAGAGGTCTCGAAGCTCCGGTTGGATCAGACGTCACAGCACTGAAAGACACGGCACTCTCTGTGCCTTCGGCGAACGCGTTTGTCAACGTGGTGATGTGGATCCTCAATACTCTTTTCACGACCACACCATGGCATGTAACTGTGGACATTGGTAAGGATGCAGACGTTTCCGTATTGCTGACGAGAAATACGCGTGCTCGTGCCGCATTCATCATCTCGGCAGACCGAATCATGCCTCCAGACGAAAACCGCCCGGTAGGTCAGGCCAACGCCCTGGCAGACCATCTGTTGGCATTCGTCGCGTCAGCAATCATCGTGACATTGGCGGAGGACTACCGGGGTTTCGAAGGATTGGGCGGTGCTCGAAACTGGCAAAGCGTAGGACTCCAGTACGTCGCCAGTGTCAACTACCTCGATAAGCCTGATATCCAGGAGGCGCTGCTGACGAGGGCGCTGGATCTGGACCCGGGCAACCTACCGGCAGACGTCATCTATCAGTTTGATAGGTATGAGGGAACTCACACTCTGGCTGACATGTCGACTTACCGCGAATGGCTGAAGGCCCAGATCGAGAAAGTGCGCATCGGTCCAAAGTGGTACAAGCATGTTCCTCACGGTCAACGAGACCTATACCGCAGGATGTTGCTGAACATACTTGTGCAGAGCCTGAATCTCCAGTCGATGACGTCGGGCAACGAGAAAAACATACTCATAGTTGAAGCGCAGGACGAGGCGAAAGCTTTGCGCCGTGCCTTGACGACGCGACTCAACGTGACGACCCCCCTCACTGTGAGAATGCGTCCAGCAGCTGGACTGATGTACGCGAAAGCACGCCCATCACCCTTCGACATCGGACAACCCCCTAAAACCGACCACAGGACTACGACTAGATGGCTGCGAGAAGCTCTTCTCATCTCGTCGCCGAACACCGCTTACAACGCTGCGTGCTTTTACGCTGAGCTATGGAATGCGACGTTATCGGTTGAGGAAGAGGAATACCTGGAATCAAGAATTCGCGGCCGCTTCGATCTCATTGCGCAACGGAGCAACCTGATGAAGAGCGCTCAGACCGATCCGACCTTCGCGACGATTCGCAATGATTCTCGTTTCAGAGATCTCTTTGATCAATCTGCTTGACGAAGCTAAGAAGTCGCATGCTGCAAAGGCAGTACATGGCGCCGACGTAGAGTGACAAAAGCCCCCGAGCCTGTGACGTACAGGAACTCGGGGGGCTTTCAATCGTGTTGTGACCCCAACCGGATTCGAACCGGTGTTACCGCCGTGAGAGGGCGATGTCCTAGGCCGCTAAACGATGGGGCCGAATAGACAACTCAATGAGTATGCCATACGTTCAGGGTGGCTGCCAATTCGGCGCCGTTCGGCGAGGGAGTCGGCATGCGCATCCACCATTCGAGACTCCTCCGAACCGCTCTGATCGTCGCCGTGGCCGGGCTTGCTGTGACCGGATGCACGTTCACTGGCAGTTCTGACGGCGACAACGGCCGCACGGGCGGGCAGACCGGCGACCAGGGCGGGAACGGCAACGCCGGCGGCAACAACGCCGTCATCGCCCCGGTCATCGCCGACCTCGCGTCGATCGACGGATCGACGGTCACGGTTCCGCTCGACAACGTGGTGGTGCTCGAGAGCGGGGATGTGAAGGTGACCGTCTGGACGGGGTCGGTCTCCGACCCGAAAGTGGCGGAGTTCGTCGCCGGGAAGGATGACGGCAGCGCGACGTTCAATCCGGGCATCCAACCGCTCGCGGTCGGCGGAACGAGCGTGAGCGTGACCGACTCCGACACGGGCGAGGTGCTGACCTTCGACCTCGAGGTCACGCCGTAGGAGGCCGGACACCGCCAGCGAGGCCAGCGCCGATCAGGCCGACCATGGGATCGCAGCGAACAGCACCCCGACGAACAGCATTGCCAGCGACACGACGACCGCCCGCCAGAGCACCTTCTTGTGGTGGTCGCCGAGGTTCACGTTCGCGAGCGAGACGAGCAGCAGGATGGCCGGCACGAGCGGGCTCTGCAGGTGCACCGGCTGGCCGACGACGGATGCCCGGGCCATCTCGACGGGCGAGATGCCGAAGTTCGCGGCGCTCTCGGTGAGCACGGGCAGGATGCCGAAGTAGAACGCGTCGTTGCTCATGAAGAAGGTCATCGGAATGCTGAGCACGCCGGTGATGACGGCCAGCGAGCCGCCGATCGAGGAGGGGATGATCGAGACGAGCCAGGTGGCCATGGCGTCGACCATGCCGGTTCCGCTCAGCACGCCGATGAGCACGGCAGCGGCCAGCACCATCGAGATGACGGCCACGATGCTGGAGGCGTGCGCGACGATGCGGTCGGACTGCTGCTTCAGCTTCGGGAAGTT
Organism: Subtercola boreus; assembly: GCF_006716115.1. NCBI lineage: Bacteria > Bacillati > Actinomycetota > Actinomycetes > Micrococcales > Microbacteriaceae > Subtercola > Subtercola boreus. The sequence goes on from NZ_VFOO01000001.1 coordinate 2,238,537, forward strand.
GACGATCAGGGCCACGGCCGAGCCGACCATGAACACGTAGGCCAGGGGCACCAGGTCGAGCACCAGGAGCACCAGCACGACGCCGGTCAGGGCGAGGTTGAACCAGAACAGCTTCGGCCGGAGGGTCGCTCGGTTCGGGTCGAGCATCGTGTCGGTGAGGTTCACCGGGGCATCCTGCAGCACCTTCACGGTACCGGTGAGGGTGGAGGTGACGCCGACGCCGGAGCCCGCGCCGCCGCCGTTGCCGCCCTGCGCACCGCCGAACGCCGCGAGGCCCCGGAGCCCGCGGGCCCGGCCGAAGAGGCCGCTGCCGGGTGTGGCAGCAGGCTTGCTGCCGTTGCCGTCGTAGGCCGCGACCGCCGCGAGCCGGTTGCGCTCCCCCACGCCGAGGAACCAGGCGAACGCCAGCACGATCAGCAGACCGACGATCAGGGAGGGCACCAGCGGCACGAAGATGTCGGTCGGCGAGACGCCCAGCGCGGCTGCGGCGCGGGCGGTCGGGCCTCCCCACGGCACGATGTTCAGAGTGCCGTTCGCCAGTCCCGCCACGCAGGTCAGCACGACGGGGCTCATGCCGAGCTTGAGGTAGAGCGGCAGCATGGCCGCCGTGGTGATGATGAAGGTCGTCGAGCCGTCGCCGTCGAGCGACACGGCCCCGGCGAGCACGGCCGTGCCGACGACGATCTTGGCCGGGTCGCCGCCGGCCAGCTTCTGGATGCCCCGCACCAGCGGGTCGAAGAGCCCGACGTCGATCATCAGCCCGAAGTAGATGATGGCGAACATCAGCAGCGCGACGGTAGGCGCGAGGTCCTTGAGCGAGTCCATCACCATGTCGCCGATACCGAGGCCGGCGCCGGCGAACAGGCCGAAGATGGTGGGAACGGTGATGAGGGCGACCGCTGGGGTGAGCCGTTTGGTCATGATGAGCACCATGAAGACGATCACCATGGCGAATCCGAGGAAGACGAGCATCCGTGACTCCTTTGTCGTTGGGAATCTGAAACTATTTCCGATCGGATGCACGACCACCGTTTTGTCACATTCCTGCGCAGAAGTGGTCAAAAGAATGGTTCTGCGCATTATTCTCATGAGATGGCCCGATTCCTTCGACGCCGGCCTCCTTTCGCCCGGCACACCTTCGCCCGGCAGATGCTGCTCGTGCAGGTGGGCGTCGTCGTGGCTGTGGTCGTGCTGATCACGGTGACCTGCGGCGTGATCGCCACGCTCTCCAGCCGCGACAACGCGCAGCAGACGGCGCTCGGCATCGCGCGCAGCACCGCCTCGGACGCCGAACTCATCGCCGCCGTCGACACCGAGTCACAGCAACCCGGGATGCCCGACCGCACCACCATCGAACGCGGGGCCGTGCAGTCGATCGCCGAGTCGGTGCGGCTCCGCACGGGCGCGCTCTTCGTTGTGGTGACGGATGACCGGGGACTCCGCCTGGCACATCCCAACCCACTCCTGCTCGGCGAGCGGGTCAGCACCGACCCGAGTGCGGCCCTTGCGGGCGAGGAGTCGACGTCGTGGCAGGCCGGCACGCTCGGCGACTCGGCCCGGGCGAAGGTGCCGGTGCGCACTGCAGACGGCCGGATCGTCGGTGAGGTGAGCGTCGGAATCGGCGCGGACAGCGTCTTCCGCGCCAGCGTCGCCGATGTGACGGCCATCGCCGTGGCTGCGGCGATCGCGCTGGCCATCGGCGCCACCGCCTCGATCCTGCTCAGCCGGAGACTCCGCCGGCAGACCCTGGGCCTCCAGCCCTCCGAGCTCGCAGGAATGGTGCTCGACCAGTCTGCGGTGATCAGCGGAATCGGCGAGGGCGTGGTGGGGATCACCGCGGGCGGTGTCGTCTCGGTGTGCAACGGCCGGGCATCCACTCTGCTGCAGCTGACCGATGCCGTCGGGCGCCCGTTCGACGACCTCGACCTGCCCGGGGAGCTGCGGGCGGCCGTTCGCGCGAGGCAGCTGCCGGCTTCGCCGGCGGGTTCCCGAACGCGGCCACGGCGCGTTCCCACCGATGCCGGGCAACAGCAGGGCGAGTCGACAGAGCTCCGCCTCGCCGTCGACGATCGACTGCTCTACCTCGACGTGGCCCGGGTCAGCCGCGCCGAGGTCGCGCTCGGCGTCGTCGTGGTCGTGCGCGACGAGACCGACCTCGCGTCGCTCAGCCAGCGCCTGGAAGTCGTCGAAGCGTCGTCGCGGGCGCTGCGGGTGCAGCGGCACGAGTTCTCGAACCGCCTGCACGTCATCTCGGGGCTGATCGAGGCGGGGCGGCCGGGCGATGCGCGCGACTACCTCAGCACGGTTCTGGATCGCGGTTCCCCCGACCGTCCGTTCGCCGATGCCGACCTCCTGACGGAGCCGTTTCTCCGAGCCTTTCTGGGCGCGAAGGCGATCGAGGCCGCCGAACGCGGCGTCAGCCTCCGCATCGGCCCGGAGACCGCGGTCGGCTCGACGCTGTCGCGCCCCGAGAAAGCGACCACGGTGCTCGGCAACCTCGTCGACAACGCCATCACCGCCGCCGCGCTCTCGGCCCGCGAGCCCCGGTGGGTGCAGGTCGACGCGCTCGACGACGGGCGCGACCTGCACCTCGTCGTGAGCGACTCCGGCGACGGACTCGGGGACGATGCGGTGCGGATGCTCTTCCAGCCGGTGGCGCACGAGCGAGGTCACGGTGGCGGCGGCGGTGCTCTCGGCGGCGGCGGCGCCGGTGGTGTCGCCGACGGAGGGGCCGGGCCGGTGCACGGCCTCGGCGTGGGGCTGCCCCTCATCCGCGACCTCGCCCGACGGAACGGGGGTGACGTCTGGCTCGCCACGGCGCACTCCTCCGACGCGGGCGCGGTGTTCTGCGCGCGGCTCGTCGAGGTGCTGAGCGGTGCCGCCGGGCATCGTGGCGACGGGCACGGCGCCGACGCGCATCCACACCCCGCCGGGCATCCACAACCGAAGGACGACGAATGACCGACCTCACCGTGCTCGTCATCGACGACGACTTCCACATCGCCGACCTGCACGCCCACCTGGTGGCCGAGACCCCGGGGTTCCGCTCGATCGGAACCGTGGGAACCGCCCGCGGAGCCCTCTCGGTGATCGAGTCGACCGCCCCCGACCTCGTGCTGCTCGACGCCTACCTGCCCGACGGCAGCGGAATGGAACTGATCAGGCGCATCCCCTCCGACGTCATCGCCATCACCGCAGCGAACGACCCCTCGATGGTGCGGCAGGCCATCCGCGCGGGAGCTTTCGGCTACCTCATCAAGCCGTTCGAGCGGCGGCTGCTCAGCGAGCTGCTGCTCTCGTACGCGGCCTACGCCGAGGCCGCGAGCTCCGATCGCCCCCTCGACCAGCGGGGCGTCGACCGGCTGTTCGGGCTGCTGCGCCCGGGCACGAAGGCGCGGGCGCGCACCGCCACCGAGCAGGCGGTGCTGACCTGCGTCGCAGAATCGGGCACGGAGCTCTCCGCTCCGGAGATCGCCGAACGGATCGGTGTCTCGCGTGCGACAGCGCAGCGCTACCTCGGCGCGCTCGCCACAGAGCGCCTCATCGTGGTGCAGCTGAAGTACGGCAGCACGGGACGGCCGGAACACCGCTACCAGTTGGCTGCCGCGCAGGGCCACCGGCCCTGACGCCCGGGCGCATCCGGTAGCGTGAAGTATGCCCACCTCCTCCCCCACCCCGGCCGCCGTCATCGCCCAGACCGTCTTCCGCGTCGGGCTCGGCGCCGTCCTGGTCGCTCATGGCTCGCAGAAACTCTTCGGCTGGTTCGGCGGCGGCGGAGTCGAAGGAACGGCCAAGGGCATGCACTCGATGGGCTTCCGCCCGGGACGACGGAACGCTGTCCTGGCGGGCCTCGGCGAGGCAGGCGCGGGAGCCGCTCTCGCGCTTGGGCTCGCGACCCCCGCCGCTGGCGCTGCCGCCGCGACCACGATGGGCGTCGCCGCGAGCGTGCACGTGCCCAACGGCTTCTTCGCGACCAAGGGAGGCCTCGAGTACCCCGCTGTGCTCGCGCTCGCTGCGGCCGCCTTCAGCCAGGCCGGCCCCGGGCCCGTCTCACTCGACGCCGCGACGCGCAACGTCTTCAACCGGCCCTGGATGCGCGTGGTCGCCCTGCTCGCCATCCCGGTCGCCATCGGGTCGCAGGTGTACCTCCGCCGGAAGGAGCTCGCGGCCGACGCCGCAGCCTCCGACGAACTCGACTCGGTCGGGGATGCCGCCGCTCTGGCCACGCCCGACAAGGCCGAGTAGCCGCGCATGCCTGACCGCGGCACTCCGCGCGAGCCGCGGTTCTGGATCAACACCGTGAGCCTCGACCATGTGCTGAGCGCGGTGCAGCAGGGCTTCACGCAGGCCGATCATGGAGCGAACACGAGGCTTCGACAGTTGGCGCCGGGCGACGGGATGATCTTCTATTCCCCCCGCACCGAGCTCCGTGGCGGGGATCCGGTGCAGCAGTTCACGGCCATCGCCGAGGTGACAGGCGACGAGCCGTACCAGGTGACCGTGAGCGAGGAGTTCCGGCCATGGCGGCTGGCGGTGCGGTTCCGCACCTGCACGCCGGCCGACGCGAAGCCGCTGGTCGGCGGGCTGTCGTTCATCGCCGACCCGGCGCGCTGGGGCTACCCGTTCCGGAGGGGACTGTTCCCGGTGCCCGAAGCCGACTTCGAGACCATCGCCCGCGCGCTCGCCGCCGGGCCCTGAGTCGGGTCGCGGGCGGGCCGACGCGCTACGCCAGCACGCGCAGCGCGCCGGGGCGCACCGACACCGTCACAGGGAGCGGCCCGACCCGCTCGCCGTCGGCGTACGCCACGATGTCGCCCGAGTCGACGGCGACCGTCACGGACGAGACCCGCGACAGCGACACGACCGGCAGTCCGGCGTGCGTCCCCTTGAAGACCTTCGGGAACAACCTCAGGAAGCGGAACCGCGAGAGCGGCGCCACGATGAACAGGTCGAGCCGGCCGTCGTCGAGCTGGGCATCCGGAGCGATCAGCATTCCGCCGCCGATCGAGCGGTTGTTCGCGACCGCCAGCAGCACAGAGTCGACCGTGCGCGTCTCGCCGTCCACCACGAGCGTGTAGCGCCGGGAGCGCAGCCGCAACAGCTCCACGAGCAGCGCGATCGTGTAGCGGGAGGCACCGCGCGGGCGTTTCATGCGGTTCGCCCGCTCGTTCACCCGCGCGTCGAAGCCGGCGGAGAGCGCGGAGGCGAACCAGAGCTCGCCGCCCGCGTGGCTGAGGTAACCGAGGTCGATCGTGCGCGGCTCCCGCGTCAACGCGGCTCGGAGCGCAGCCAGGGCGGCGTCGAACTCGAAGGGGATGCCGAGCCCCAGCGCCGAGTCGTTTCCGGTTCCGGTGGGCACGATGCCGAGCGGCGTTGCGGTGCCGCCGACGAGGTTCACGCCGAGGCTCACCATTCCGTCGCCGCCGACGACGATCAGGGCGTCCGGATGATCGGCGAGCGCCGCGCGGGCCGCCACCGTCAGCTCCTCGAAGCTCTGTGCCCGCAACTCGGTGATGTCGTGGCCGTCGCGCCGCAGTTCCTCCACGACGCGCGCGCCGAGGCCGCTCGTGCTTCCGAACGACGCTGTCGGGTTGATCGCGACCACGAGTCGCCGGCTCTGGGATTCGGACACCCCCCGATTATCGCCCACCCCGGGCATCCGTACCGCCGATCCGCGGACGACGCGCCAGCCGTCGCGCCCCGACTTGCAGCGGCGCCGCCGGAGGTGTTGGCTACGGATCATGAGACTCACGAAGCTGGAACACGCCACCCTTGTCCTCGAGAAGTCCGGCCGACGGCTGGTCGTCGATCCCGGCGGGTTCACCGCCCCGCTCGCCGACGCGTCGAACACCGTGGCCATCGTGATCACCCACGAGCACGGCGACCACTGGAGCCCCGACCAGCTGAACCGGATCCTCTCGCTGAACCCGGGCATCCCGGTGTTCGCGCCGTCGGGCGTCGCGGCGGCCGCAACCGACTTCGACATCACGGTCGTGAAGGCCGGCGACGAGGTCACCGTGGAACCGTTCACACTCCGGTTCTTCGGTGAGAAGCACGCCGTCATCCACGAGACGCTGCCGGTCGTCGACAACGTCGGCGTGCTCATCAACGACACGCTGTACTACCCGGGCGACTCGTACACGGTGCCCGGTGTCGACGTCGACGTGCTCGCCGCACCGATCGGCGCACCGTGGCTGAAGATCGGCGACGCGATGGACTTCGTGCTCGAGGTGGCCCCGAAGCGCGCCTTCCCGACGCACGAGATGACGCTGTCGGCGGCCGGCAAGGGCATCGGCGGCGAACGCCTGCAGTGGGCGACCGAGCAGGGCGGCGGCGAGTACTTCCCGCTCACCCCCGGCGACACGCTCGACCTGTAGGGCACCGGGCGGCCGTGGGGCACCGGGGGGCACCGGGGGGCTCCAGGGCACCGGATGTCGCGGCGGGCGTTCACCCCGAACCGCTAGGGTCTCTGCGTGACCCCCGCCGCCGCATCCGTTCTCGTCTTCGTGCTCTGCCTCGCCGTGTTGGCGCCGCTCGCGGTGCTCGGCTACCGGCAGACCCGGCGCGCGATCGCCGCCACCGACCCGCGCCTCGGCTCGAACTTCTTCGCCGGGGTGGCTTTTCTCTTCGCCTTCCTCGCGTCGCCGATCGGTATCCTGTTCGCGCACCTGTCGCTCCGCCAGATCGCACGCACGGGGGCCTCCGGCGTGGGCCTTGCGATCGCGGGGTTCTACATCTCCTATACGCTGACCGTCGTACAGCTTGCGCTGCTGCTCGGGATCTCGCTCGCGACGTGACGGAAGCCCGGCCATCCGGCGCCGTGGTTGAGTATCGTGGAAGCTGACCGAAACGAAAGAGAACTGTGCCGACCATCCGAATGATCGCTGTGGCGGCCGCGGGCATCGTCGCCCTCGCGCTGGCAGGGTGTTCGTCTGCCGCGCCGCCGGCTCCGGATGCTCCGCAGTACACCCCCGCATCGACCAGTACCCTCCCCGGCACCTGGATCGTCGCCGACACCTACTCGTCGCCCGACCAGCCCTTCCTGGCCTTCGAGCGGGACGGCACGTGGACGGGCTCCGACGGCTGCAACGACGCCGCCGGCACCTGGTCGATGGACACGGCGGGCGTGCTCACCACCACCTCCGGCCCGCAGACGCAGATCTACTGCGACGGCACGCACCTCCCGCTCTTCCTGATCGACTCCGCCTCCGCCCGCTTCGACGGCACCGACCTCACGCTGGTGGGGCACGATGGCGACGAGCTGGCGAAGGTGCACAAGCGCGTCATGACCGAGAAGGCCGTCGCTCGGGGCACCAGCGTGGTCGTCGGTCTCTGGACGAACGTGGAACCGGGCCGCGACCGCCTGCTGCGGCTGACGATGAATGACGACGGCACCGTGGAGGGCAACGACGGCTGCAACAACTTCACGACGACCTGGCGGTTCGCAGAAGACGGTTCGGTCTCGTTCGGCAAGCTCGCGATCCTGGGCCGCTCCTGCGAAGGCGTCGTGACCTGGCTGAACCTCGCCTCCTCGGCGGTGCTCGACGGCACCACCATGGTGATCCGGTCGATGTACGGCGCCCAGCTCGGCACTCTGACCTACCTGCAGGCCCTGCCGGGATCGACTGCCGACCCTCTCGGCGGGGCGACGGCAACGCCCGTACCGACAGCCGCTCCCACGCCCACAACCACTCCCTGACCCCCCGCGCATTGAGTTGTGCGGAAAGGCAAGGTAGGGTCGTTACGCATTCGTGATCGAAACAGAGGACAACTGGATGAGTTTGCTGAACGGAAACGTGCGTCGCCGCCTTGTGCAGGCCCTCGCCGTGAGTTGCGCACTGGGCCTTGCCGGCACGGTCGCCATCCCCTTCGCAAACGCCTCCACCATGAAGAACGCCTCGTTCGCCTTCACGCCCACCCAGAACGCGATGGCCGTGGGCCAGAGCTTCGACGGGCAGTCGGCCGGAGCCATCGTCGCCCAGCGTGACGACTACGTCGCCACCGACCCGGCCGTGCTTGCTGCGCAGAAGGCCGCTGCTGCCGCCAAGGCAGCCGCTGACCTTGCTGCGAAGACTGCCGCCCAGAATGCCGCAGCCTCCTCCTCGTCTTCCTCGTCATCGTCAGGTTCGGGTGCTCCTGCCGCCGCGACACCGAACCCCGGTTCGGCCCAGGCCATCGCCAAGGCGATGCTCGCCGACCGCGGCATGGGCGACGACCAGTACTCCTGCCTCGTCTCCCTCTGGAACCGAGAGTCGGGATGGCGCGTGAACGCCTACAACGCCGGATCGGGCGCCACGGGCATCCCGCAGGCCCTCCCCGGCAGCAAGATGGCCAGTGCGGGTGCCGACTGGGCAACCAACCCGGCTACGCAGATCACCTGGGGACTGGGCTACATCGCGGGTCGCTACGGCACGCCGTGCGGCGCCTGGGCTCACAGCCAGTCAGCCGGCTGGTACTAGGCCTCAGGCCCGACCGGCGCCAGTTCTGACCGACGTCAGGCCTGACCGGCCTCAGTCCTGACCGGCCTCAGTCCTGACCGGCCTCAGTCGCCGAGCGCGTCGGCCGTCGGGTCCGGAGCGGTTGCATCCTCGAGATCGGCGCCGCCCATCGGCTCGCCGGCCCAGTACGTCGCCGCCCAGCCGTCGGCGGGTGAGCCCTCCAGCACCACGACTGCGGTGTTGTGGAGCGGATGGCTGCGGCTGAACTCCGGGTCGATGTTCTCTGCGGCGTAGGAGCTCCACGCGCGGATCGCCGCGCCGTGGCTGAACACCGCAACAGTGGAGTCCGGATGCTCGGCAGCGATCGTCTCGATGGCCGCCGTGTAGCGGCGGTAGAACTCGTGGCCGTCCTCGCCGCCCGGGATCCGCCCGTCGAGGCTCGTCCACCACGAGAAGATGGTGCTCATGTAGATTCCGATGGCCTCTTCGTCGCTCCGCTGCTCGAGGTCGCCTGAGGTGACCTCCTCGAGCCCGTCGATCTGCTGCGCCACGAGCCCCCGCTCGTTCGCGAGCGGCAGTGCGGTCTCATGCGTGCGTTTCATCGTCGACACGTAGATGGCCGCCAGGCGTTCGCCCGACAGCGCTTCGGGAATCGCCGCAGCCTGCTTCTGCCCAAGGGCGGTCAGTCCAGGCCCCGGCACGATGGCACCGATGGCCCCGTTCAGATTGTCGATGGTCTGGCCGTGTCTGATCAGTAGAAGTCGCATCCCCACCAGTTTACGAGATGCCGTACTTCGGGAGGACTGCCCGGCAGGACCGCGAGTTCGTGCGGGTGCGCGCGGGTTTCCTTACAGGACGATCAGCTCAGTGCCGCCGGGCTGGTGCTCAGACAGCGTTTCGCTGCGGAGCATGACGTCGTCATAGGTGTTCCAGTAGTAGCTCCCCGTGCGCGACGAGAAGAGCCCCGTGTAGATGGTCTTCTCGAACTCACCCGAGCCCATCTTCGCCGCGCCATCCACCATGGCCACTTGCTGCAGGGTGTGGAAGGCACGGCTCACGTTCTCCTCTTCGCTTGCCTTCTCGGGGTAGTGCGCGTTGACGTAGGTCGCGCGCACGAACCGCGACGGCGAGTAGTAGTCGCCGGGAACGCCGCGCATGTGCGACCCCGAGCCGAACGGGGTCAGGCGCGCTCGGCCGATCACACTCTCCTCGGGGAACTCGGGTGAGGTGTTGAGGTAGTTGCGCAGGTTCTCGTGGTGCCAGGCGAAGCCGGGTTGATTCGCCAGAACGTCGACGTCGTCATCGAAGATGTGCAGTCCGTCCGCCGTGTGCTCCACGACGATTGCCCGGGTCTTGTCGCCGATGATCCAGTGCAACAGGGAGCTCGGGTACTTCTCATTGATCGGCCGGTCGACGATCACCACGTTTCTGAGCGCCGCCTCGGCCTCGTCGACGCTACTGAACTGTGAGGCGACCCAGAGCGGGAACTCGAACGCGGCGACGTTCGTTGCGCCGTCGACGGGCTCCGACGCATACTGGGCGTATCCCGGAAAGTTCAGCCCCGCGACCGCCAGGCCGGCGTCGTTGCCGCAGTCGAAGTAGAGGGGCGTGCCCTCCTCCACGATGCCCATGCCGATGACGGCATGAGGGATGCTGGCCACGGCCCCGAACGGCGACGGGGCAGCGAAACCGGTGGGAGTGATGACGACTCCTTCACCGTATCCGGAGGTCCAGTCGAGATTGCGCGCCAGGTACAGGTGGCCGCTTCCGTCGGAGAATCTGATCGCTGTGCACATGAGATACCCTCCCCTGCGATCCGCTCCATCGCGGTGCCGCATGCCACAGTATGCTCTCCGCGCCAGCTGAAAACCAGAGTCTTCGGCGTCTGGTGCGCTGATCCGTCCCGATCTGATGCGAGCATCGACCACAAACGAAAAGGCCCCGGAATCCGGGGCCTTATTGCTGGGGTACCTGGACTCGAACCAAGAACAAAAGAATCAGAATCTTCCGTGTTGCCAATTACACCATACCCCAAGGGCGTGACCCCACGATCTCGGGCCGACGGTCTACTTTAGCCCACGTTCGGGCTCTGCCCAAACCGGGGGGCCGCGACATCCACCGGCCGGTCACTCCCCGGCGATGTTCACCAGCCAGTTCACGCCGAAACGGTCGGCGCACATGCCGAACTGGTCGCCCCAGGGCGCCTTCATCAGCGGCACGGTCACGCTGCCGCCGTTGCCCGAGAGCGCCTCCCAGAAGGCGGTGAGCTCGGCCTCGTCGGACGGTCCACCGCTCAGCGACACGGAGATGGTGTCACCGGGGTTGTACGACATCCTGCCGGGGGTGTCGGAGGCCATCAGGTTCAGCCCGCCGGGAGTCGTCAGCTGGGAGTGCATGACCAGGTCGACCTCGGCCGGATCCTCGCTCGCGTGCATCTCCCCGAAGGTGCTCCGGATGATCTCCCCACCGAAAACGCTCTGGTAGAAGTCGAGCGCCGCACGGGCGTCGCCCCTGAAGCCGAGGTACGGGTTGAGAATGGTCACGGCGGGTCTCCTGTCGGGTGGCGGGCTCCCCCGGGCCTCGCGACCATTGTGGCGGAGGCGCGCCCCCGCGGCAAGAGGCGCTGCTCCCCGCCGCGCCCGCCCCGGCCCGCCCCCGCGCGCCCGGCCGCGCCCGCCCCGCCGCACCCCCGCCCGCCCCGCCGCGCCCGGGCGCTACGAACGGGCGAGGATCAGCTGACGCGGCCGCCTATACGGTGCCGTGCCGGCCCACCTTCGTCGATTCGTGCGGGAGTTGGCGGGGCGGCAGCTTGCGGAGGGGCGTGCGGCTAGAGCACGCCGATGAGGTGGCGGTTGATCGTCGCGGCGACCCGGGCACCGTCGCCGGCCGCGACCACGAGCTGTTGCGCGCCGGGCGGGGTCGAGTCCCCGGCCGCGAAGACGCCCGGAACCGAGGTGCGGCCGAGCGCATCCGTCACGAGGAGGGCGTCGTCGTCAGTGTCGACGCCGAGGAGGGCGCCGTAGTCGAGCGCCGGCGTCCACACCGGGCGGAGGAAGCCTCCGCTCCGCAGGATGACGGTCCCGTCCGTGAGTGCGACGCCAGTCATCCCGGTGCGATCACCTTCGATGCTCGCGATCGGGCGTCGCTCGACGCCGATTCCCCGGGCATCCAGAGCCGCTTCGTCGTGCGCGGTGAGCTCGGCGACCCCGTTCGTGAACACGATCAGGTCGTTCGACCACTGCGAGAGCAGCAGCGCGCGCTCGGCGAGGTCGTCGGTCTCGCCGATGAGGGCAAGCGGCTCGTCGGACTTCTCGTACCCGTCGCACTCGGTGCAGCTGTGCAGATCGGTGCCGTAGAAGGTGCGGATGCCCGGCAGGGCGGGAAGCGTCTCGGTGAGGCCGGTGGCGATGAGCACGGCGCGGGTCGTGGCGGTGCGGTCACCCGATCCGCGGATGCCCTTCGAGCGCACGACGAAGAGCTCGCCGGCGGGGGCAGGGCGGACGGCGGGGGTGGCCGGGGTGGCGGCGGTGGCGGCGTTGGCGGCGGGCTCCGTTGCGGTGGCGGGGGGCTCCTCGACGCGCTCGATGCCCGTGACGAGGGCCTGGTGGAAGGTGGCCTCGGGGTAGTGCTCGAATTCCTCGCGGCCGAGCTTCCGGAGTTCGAGCGGCGAGACGCCGTCGCGCGTCAGGAAACCGTGCGACTTCAGCGTGGCCGAGTGGCGCGGACGGTTGCTGTCGAGCATCAGCACGCGTCGCCGGGCGCGCACGAGGTTCAGCCCGGCACTCAGGCCCGCGGGGCCGGCGCCGATGATGACCACGTCGAAGACGTCGTCCGGATCGGGTGCGCCCGCTGCCCGGCCGTTCGGCGAGGGCGACGTACCTCCGGCTCTGGATGCCCGTTCCGGCAGCAGCCCCGACGCCGGTCCGTGCCGGCGGGCGCTCTTTGCCGGCCCGAAGGTGATGACGGGCGCCTTTGCGGGCGGTTCGGCGGGGGCATCGGCGGCTGTCGCGGACTCCGGCGCGGCCGCGGATGTGGCCGTTGCGGACACCGACGCGGCCGCGGACTCGGTGGAAGGCGCGTCAGCGGTGGTCGCGCCAGCCGGCGCCACGTCTGTCGGCGTCGTATCTGCCGGCGCCACGTCTGTCGGCGCCGCGTCAGCCGGCGCCGCGTCAGCCGGCGCCGCGTCAGCCGGCGCCGCGGGGTCCTGGGCGGCGGCAGCCGCGCGGGCGCGGGCGGCCGCGAGCGCGGCGGAGGTCATGTCACCGACGGCGGCCGCGACCGCGTCGGAACGGATCAGTCGTCCCATCGTTACGAGGTCGGCCCCGCAGCATCCGGAGCCGACGGCGAACCAGCCGCAGCATCCGAGCCCGCGGTACCAGCGCCCGCGTGCAGCGCCGCCAGGCGTGCGAGGCGCGCGACCGTCTCCGCCCTGCCGAGGATCTGCATCGACTCGAACAGCGGCGGCGAGATCTTCCGCCCGGAGAGCGCGACCCGCAGCGGGCCGTAGGCGACGCGGGGCTTCAGCCCGAGTCCCTCGATCAGGGCGGCGGCGAGGTCGTCCTTGATGCGCTCGTGGGTGAACTCCGAGAGCTCGATCAGCTCGAGCGCGCCGACGGCCGCAGCGAGGATGACGCCAGTGTTCTCGGGCAGCGTGGCCAGGGCATCCGCCTGGTAGTCGACCTCGTCGGCCGTCTGGAAGAGGAACCCGAGCATCGCGGGCGCCTCGCCGAGCAGCGCCATGCGCTCCTGCACGAGCGGGGCGGCCTCGGCGAGGGTGGCGAGCTGGTCATCCGTCGCTGGCAGCGTCAGGATGCCCGCTGTCTCCAGGTACGGGAGGGTTCGCCGCGCGAAGTCGTCGACCGCGAGGAGCCGGATGTGGTCGCCGTTGATCGACTCGGCCTTCTTCAGGTCGAACCGTGCCGGGTTCGGGTTCACGTTCACGACGTCGAAGGCGGCGACCATCTCGTCGATCGAGAACACGTCGCGGTCGTGGGTGAGCGACCAGCCGAGCAGCGCCAGGTAGTTGACGAGGCCCTCGGGGATGAACCCGCGGTCGCGGTGGTGGAACAGGTTCGCCTCGGGGTCGCGCTTGCTGAGCTTCTTGTTGCCCTCGCCCATCACATAGGGCAGGTGCCCGAAGCGCGGGATGAACGTGGTGACGCCGATCTCGACCAGTGCGGAATACAGCGCGATCTGACGGGGTGTGGAGGAGAGGAGGTCTTCGCCCCGCAGCACGTGCGTCACACCCATCAGCGCATCGTCGACCGGGTTCACGAAGGTGTAGAGGGGCGCGCCGTTGGGGCGCACGACCACGAAGTCGACGAAGGATCCGGCGGGGAAGGTGATCTCGCCGCGCACCAGGTCATCGAAGCTGAGATCGCTGTCGGGAACGCGCAGACGTAAGGCCGGCAGGCGCCCCTCGTCGCGGAACGACTGCCGCTGGTCATCCGTCAGCGATCGGTCGAAGTTGTCGTAACCGAGCTGCTTCGGGCGGCCGGCCGCCTCATTGCGGGCGTCGATCTCCTCGGCGGTGGAGTAGCTCTCGTAGAGGTGACCGCTGGCCTTCAGCTTCTCGATGAGGTCGAGGTAGATGCTGGTGCGCTCGGACTGGCGGTAGGGGCCGTGCGGGCCGCCGACGTCGATGCCCTCGTCCCAGTCGATCCGCAGCCAGCGGAGGGCGTCGAGCAGCTGCCCGTAGCTCTCTTCGGAGTCACGGGCGGCGTCGGTGTCCTCGATGCGGAAGACCATCTTCCCGCCGTTGTGCCGCGCATACGCCCAGTTGAAGAGGGCGGTGCGGATCAGCCCGACGTGCGGGGTGCCGGTCGGCGAGGGGCAGAACCGCACGCGGATGTCGCTGCCGGTGGCCGTAGAGAAAGGGGGGAGCTCTGTGGATGACATACTGCCGCCAATTGTACGACGCCCGGGAAGGCGGCGCTGAGGGTGGGTGCGGTCCGGGGCGCCGGCGCCCGGGGGCGACGCCCGGGGGCGGCGCCCCCGGTCGGTCAGAGCCCGCGTTCGACCATGTCGAGCACGCGCACGGTCGCGCCGTCGATCATCTGCGCGCTGAGGCCACGGAGCGGGCCGTCGATCACGAGCATCCCGAGTCCGTGCACGGCAGACCACGCGTAGAACTCGGCGTTCGCGCGCCGTTCGGGCGGGAGGATGCCCGCCTCGGCCCACGCGTCGAGCGCCGCGCCGAGGATCTGGAACGGGGTGCGCCCCGCCGCCCCTGCCTTGGCGGCATCGAAGCTGTTGGCGAGGTGGTCGGGCACCGAGAAGGCGGTGCGGAACAGTCCGGGTTCGTCGCGGGCGAAGGCGAGGTAGCCGGTACCGACCGCGCGGAGTGTGGCCCGGGCATCCGTCGCCGCATCGCCGGTGCCGCGCGCGCCGGTGACCGCGCTCACCTCGGCCTCCATCGCGTCGGCCGCGCGCGCCTGGGCGACGTCGGAGACAGCCCGGAGCAGGGCGCCCCTGTCGGCGAAGTGACGGTACGCGGCGTTGGGCGTCACCCCGGCGCGGCGGGTCGCCTCGCGCAGCACGACGGCATCGGGGCCTCCCGCCTCGGCCATCTCGACCCCGGCGGCGAGCAGAGCGCCCCGCAGGTCTCCGTGGCGGTAGGTCGTTCGGCCGGGTGGCACCTCCAGCTGACCACTCATCGGCCACTCCCCTAGACAACACCACGTTCGCGTGCAATTGTTGACATTGTACACATGCAGATTGAGCGAAGGAGCACAATGTTCACCACGACAGGCGCGTTCAGTGGATTCTCCGTCGACGACATTCCCGCAGCACGCAGATTCTACGGCGAAACCCTCGGACTCACGGTGACCGACAACGAGATGGGTTTCATCGAGCTGCACCTGCCGAGCGGCGGCACCGTGCTCGCCTACCCCAAGCCGAACCACGAGCCGGCGTCGTACACGATGCTGAACTTCCCCGTCGAGAACATCGATACGGCGGTGGATGACCTGCGGAGCCGCGGCGTCGACACCAACATCTACGCGGGGGGCGGCATGCCTGTGGACGAGAAGGGCATCATGCGGGGCAACGGGCCCGACATCGCGTGGTTCCGCGACCCGGCGGGCAACGTGATCGCGGTCATCCAGGTCTGACGCTCTGGCAGCGCCGGGCCGCCATACAGCGGGTACTCTTCACTGTCGGTCGTGCGTGCGAGACTGCCGCGAAGACGTAGCGACCCGGACCGAGGAGGTGTGACATGGGTGCCCTGACCCAGGCGCGGGCCCTCCGCCCCTTCCGGGTTCCGCAGTACCGGCTGCTCGTGGCGGCCCTCACGTTCTCGCTCTTCGGCTCGGGCATGTGGCTCGTCGCGGTCGTCTGGCAGGTCATCGCGCTCGGCGGCGGGCCGACCGACCTGTCCCTGGTGGCAGCCGGGGCGAGCGTGGGGCTGGTCGCAGCGGTGCTCGTCGGCGGAGTTGCAGCCGATCGCGTGCCGCAGCGCGCCATCCTGATCTCGACCGAGTCCGTCAAGACGGCCACCGTCGCCGTCGTCGCCGCGCTCGCCCTCAGCGGGACCCTGTCCCTCTGGCACCTGGTCGTCGCCTCGACGCTGCTCGGGGTGGTCGACGGCTTCTTCTACCCGGCGTACTCGGCCCTGTTGCCGTCAGTGCTGCCACCGGATGACCTGCTCGCCGCGAACGGAGTCGAGGGCATGCTGCGGCCGGCCCTGATGTCCGCAGCGGGTCCAGCCGTGGCGAGCGCGGCCATCGCGGCCCTCTCCCCCGGGCTGGCGTTCGCGCTCGTGGCGGTGTCGCAGGCGGTCGGGGTGGGGGTGCTCGTCGCGATGCGCCGGGCGAACGCGGTGGGGGTGGCGTCGTCGGCGTCGGCGGGTACCGTGGCAGTCCCGGCAGGGGCGAGGGCGTCGGCGTCGCCGTCGTCGGGTGCCGTGGCGGCCCCGGGTGGGGCCAGGGAGGCGGCGGGTACCGTGGCGGTCCCGGGTCGGGCTGGGGCGTCGGTGGAAGCCGGAGTAGCCCAGGCTACGGCGGGTGGCACGGAGGTCGCCGGCACGACGGAAGACGTCTGCGCGGCGGGGCTCGCCAGCACGGCGGTCAGCGCCGGCTCGGATGCAGGCGCCGGCACGGGGGCCAGCACGGCAGGAGTCACCGGTGCGGCGGACGGCAAGGGCGAGCGGTCCGCGCATCCACTCCGCGGAGCGTTCGGTGACCTCGTCGGCGGGTTCCGCTACATGGTGACCACCCCGTGGCTGCTGGCCACGCTGCTGTTCGCGAGCCTGCTCGTGCTCGTCGTCATGGGGCCCATCGAGGTTCTGTTGCCCTTCGCCGTACGCGACCAGACGGGCGGCGGAGCGGGCTCGTTCGCGCTGGTGCTCACCGCGTACGGGGTGGGCGGCATCCTCGGCTCCCTCACCGTCGCCTCGCTGCGGCTCCCCCGCCGCTACCTGACGATCATGACGTTGCTCTGGGGTGCAGGCGTCATCCCGCTCGCTGTCGTCGGCTTCTCCAGCGAGCTGTGGATGATGATCGTGGCCCTGTTCGTCGTCGGCTTCACCTTCTCGGCCGCCACCGTGATCTGGGGCACCCTCCTGCAACGCCGGGTGCCGAGCCACATGCTCGGCCGGGTCTCGAGCCTCGACTTCTTCGTGTCGCTGCTCTTCATGCCGATCTCGATGGCATTCGCAGGTCCCATCGGGGAAGCCGTCGGCCTGCAGCCTGCCTTCCTCGTGGCGGGACTCGCCCCGGTGTTCCTCGCCGTCATCGCGATCGTGGCGGCGCGGATGCCACGCGACGAGGTCGCGCACCCCCTCGACGACTACGCGGGCGGCGAACTCACCCCGCCCGCGGCCACGGCCACGCCCGCTCCCGCCCTCGACCGCTAGTCGAGCGCCGCTCCCACCCCGCCCCCTCGCGGCCCTCGCGCCATCCGACCCGGATTGTCGCTTCCGCGCCTGCCTCGCGCCCCGTGCGTCTCTCGCCATCCGCCGCACCGCAGCGGCGCTCCCCCGCCACCCCTACCGCGCTATCCGCCGCGGATTGTCGCTTCCGCGCATGCGCGCGCAGGCGCGAAAGCGACAAAGGGGCACGGGAACCACCTTCGCGGCGATGCCTACGGCACGCGAGCCGCGGCCGCGCTGGCGGAACCCGGCGCGGCCCGCGCCCGCTCAGCGAGCGCGGTTGGAGAGCGTGCCGAGGCCCGCGATAGAGATGTCGACCGTCTGGCCGGAGCTGAACGGCGAGACGCCCGCGGGCGTTCCCGTCAGGATCACGTCGCCGGGCAGCAGGGTGAACGCCCGCGAAGCGTAGGCGACGATCTCGGGAATCGTGAAGATCATCTCCGAGAGATTGCCCTCCTGCCGGAGCTCCCCGTCGACCCGGGCCTCGATGAGGGCATCGCGCCAGTCGAACTCGGTCTCGATGTACGGTCCGAGCGGGCAGAACGTGTCGAACCCCTTTGCCCTGGCCCACTGCCCGTCGAGCTTCTGCAGGTCACGCGCCGTCACGTCGTTCGCGATCGTGTAGCCGAAGATCACGTCGGCGTAGTCTTCCGCCCGCACGTTCTTCGCCACGCTGCCGATCACGATCGCCAGCTCCGCCTCGTGCTCCACCTGCCGGCTGTCGGGTGGCAGAACGATCGCGTCTCCCGTTCCGATCACCGACGTGTTCGGCTTGAGGAACAGCAGCGGCCGCTCGGGCACCACCCCACCCATCTCCGCAGCATGGTCGGCATAATTCTTGCCGACCGCCACCACTTTGGAACGCGGGATGACCGGGGCCAGCAGTTTCACCGAGGCGAGCCCAACGCGCTCCTCGGTCGTGACGAACCCCTGGAACATCGGGTCGCCCTGCAGCACCACGATCTCGTCACCGTCGATGATGCCGTACTGGGGATCTTCGCCTGAGCTGAATCGCGCTATCTTCACGCATCAACCCTACTCGCGCGACATCCACCGCCCATCGAGTGGGCGCTTTGGGCCCCATCCGACCGGATTTGGGGCCCAAACTGCCCACTCGATGGAGGTGGGCCGGCGGGGCGGGGGTCAGGCGTCGAGGCGGGTCAGCCAGTTGTGCGTGTCGGGGATGCGGCCGTACTGGATGTCGGTCAGCTCCTGCCGGAGCGACATCGTGAGCTCACCGGCGGGGGCGTCCGCCGAACCGAGCGCAAAGTCGTCGGCGAGCAGCTGGGCGACGGGCGTGATGACCGCCGCGGTGCCGCAGGCGAACACTTCGACGATGTCACCGGATGCCGAACCGGCCTTCCACTCCTCGATCTCCACCTTGCGGATCTCCACGTTGTGTCCGCGGTCGCGCGCCAGCGTCATGATGCTGTCGCGCGTGATGCCCGAGAGGATGCTGTCGGATTCGGGGGTGACCAGCGTGCCGTCCTTGTAGACGAGGAAGAGGTTCATGCCGCCGAGCTCTTCGAGATACTTGCCCTCCTGCGAGTCGAGGAAAAGCACCTGCGCGCAGCCCTTCTCGTAGGCGAGCTCCTGCGGCAGGAGCGATGAGGCGTAGTTGCCGCCCGTCTTGGCGGCGCCCATCCCGCCCCGGCCGGCGCGGTTGTAGTCGGTCGAGAGCCAGATGTTGACAGGCGACACACCATTGGAGAAGTAGGCGCCGGCGGGCGAAGCGATGAGGTAGTAGCCGACCTTCTGCGCCGAGCGCACACCGAGGAAGCTCTCGGTGGCGAACATGAAGGGCCGGAGGTAGAGGCTCGTCTCGGGCGCGTCGGGCACCCAGGAACCGTCGACCGCGACGAGCTGCCGGAGCGATTCGATGAAGTCCTCGGTCGACAGTTCGGGCAGCGCGAGCCGCTGGGCCGAGCGCTGCAGGCGGGCCGCATTCGCCTCGGGGCGGAAGGTGTGGATCGACCCGTCGGCGTGCCTATACGCCTTCAGCCCCTCGAAGATCTCCTGTGCGTAGTGCAGCACGGAGGCCGCGGGGTCGAGCGAGATAGGTCCGTACGGCAGCACCTGGGCGTCGTGCCAGCCGCCGTCGAGCGTCCACTCGACGGAGACCATGTGGTCGGTGAAGTGCTTGCCGAAACCGGGGTCGGCGAGGATCGCCTCGCGCTCGGCCTCGGCACGGGCATCCGTCGACGGGGTGAGCGAGAACGAGAGCGGGAAGGATGTGGCGGTGCTGGTCATGATGGTGTCTCCTCGGAAACGAGCTCGGAGCTGAGCAGAGTGACGATGGCGTCGCCGACCTCGGCGGTTGTGCGGCTGCCGGAGGCGGCGGTTCGGCCGGCGAGGTCGCCGGTGACGGCGGTGCGGATCCTCGTCGCCGCCTCAGGCAGACCCTGCTGGTCGAGGAGGAGGGCGACGGAGAGGATCGCGGCTGTCGGGTCGGCGATCTGCTGGCCTGCGATGTCGGGAGCGGAACCGTGAACCGGCTCGAACATGCTGGGGAAGGCGCCCGTCGGGTTGATGTTTCCCGAGGAGGCCAAGCCGATGCCACCGCTGATTGCGCCGGCCAGATCGGTCAGGATGTCGCCGAAGAGGTTGTCCGTGACGATGATGTCAAACTTAGCAGGGTTCGTCACGAAGAAGATCGTCGCGGCATCCACGTGCAGGTAGTCGACGGCCACGTCGGGGTACTCGGTGGCCACGGCGTTGACCGTGCGCATCCAGAGGTTGCCACTGAAGACGAGCACGTTGTTCTTGTGCACCAGCGTGAGCTTCTTGCGCGGCCTGCTGTTCGCCAGGTCGAAGGCGAATCTCACGACGCGTTCGACACCGAAGGCGGTGTTGACCGATACTTCGTTCGCGATCTCATGCGGGGTGCCGACACGGATCGCGCCGCCGTTGCCGACGTACGGGCCCTCTGTACCCTCACGCACGACGACGAAGTCGACCTCCCCGGGGTTCGCGAGCGGACTCGTGACACCGGGGAAGATCGTGGTCGGCCGCAGGTTGACGTAGTGGTCGAGAGCGAAACGCAGTTTCAACAGCAGCCCGCGCTCGATGTTCGCGTCTTTCAGGCGCGGGTCGCCGGGCACCCCGCCGACGGCTCCGAGCAGGATCGCGTCGTGCGAGGCGATCGACGCGAGGTCGTCGTCGGTCAGCACGTCACCGGTGGCGAGGAATCGCGCCGCGCCGAGCTCGAACGGCGTCTTCTCGAACGTCACGTCGGCGCCCGGAGCGACCGCGTCGAGCACCTTCAGCGCCTCGGCGACGACCTCGGGGCCGATCCCGTCCCCGGGAATGACGGCAAGACGAATGACGCGAGACATGGCGGCTCCAGCACTGGATCGGGATTGTTCCCTCCACAGTACAACCCGCCGCTCACGGCTGGCGCGCCGCCAGATCGAGTGGGCAGAAGGGGCCCGAAAGCAGGGTCTTTTGGGGCCCGAACTGCCCACTCGATCACGTGGCGAGGAGCCGGGGGGCGGGGGGTGGGGAGCCGGGGGGGGGCGCGGGGCGGGGCGGAGGGCGGGGAGCCGGCGGGGGCTAGCCGCGGGCCTTGCGGAGGGTGACGAGCGCGAGCACGGTGGCCGCCACCATCAGGGCCGCACCGATGCCACTGGTCACGACCACTCCGCTGTCGAAGGCCTCGCGGGCCGAGTGCAGCAGCGCCTGGCCGAGGCTGTACGGCAGATCCCCGGCCACGCTCACCGCGCCGCCGAGGGTCTCCGTCGAGGCCGAGGCCTGCGACTCGGAGAGTCCGACCGGCAGCACCAGGCTCGACCGGTAGAAGGCGGTGAGGATGCTCCCCAGCACGGCGGTGCCGAGCACCGCACCGAGCTCGTAGGCGGTCTCGGAGACAGCGGAGGCCGCCCCGGCCTTGTGCTCCGGAACCACGGAGATGATCAGGTCGTTCGAGATCGTCTCGGCCGCCCCGATCCCGATGGCGAGCACGACGAACGCGATCGTGAGGGTGGCCGCCGTTGCGCTCTGGCCGGTGAGCATCACGATGGTGTACGCGATCGCGGAGAGCACGAGGCCGCCCGCCACGACGATGTTCGGACGTACCCAGCGCACCAGCGGAACGACGGCGAGGCCCGCCACGACCATCACGATGAGGCCGGGGACGAGGGCGAGCGCAGCATCCATCGGCTGCATCGCCAGCACCAGCTGAAGGTGCTGCGAGACGAAGAACAGGAAGCCGACGAGCGCGATGACGCTGAGCAGATTCACCAGCACTGCACCGCTGAAGGCGCCCACCCGGAACAGCCGCATGTCGAGCATGGGGTTCGGCGAGGCCAGCTGGCGGCGCACGAACAGGATGCCCGCCAGCACGCTGAGCGCGAGCAGACCGAGATCGCTCCAGGCCGCACCCTCCGTCGCGACCGACTTGATGGCGAAGACCACAGGCACGAGCATCACCATGGAAAGGCCGATGCTGATGAAGTCGAGGCGGCCGGGGTTCGGATCCTTCGACTCGGGGATGAGGAACGGGCCGAGCACCAGCAGCGGGATCAGCACGGGCACGGCGATGAGGAACACGCTGCCCCACCAGAAGTGCTGCAGCAGCACCCCGCCGACGATCGGGCCGAGAGCCGCACCCGCGGCGAAGCCGGCCGACCAGATGGCGATCGCCAGGCGGCGCTGGCGGCGGTCCGCGAAGATACTGCGGAGAAGCGACAGGGTCGACGGCATCAGCATCGCACCGAAGAACGCGAGGGCGCCGCGGCAGGCGATGAGAGCCTCCGCGGTCGGTGCGAACGCCGCGACGATGGAGAGCAGGCCGAAGCCGGTGGCACCGATCATGAGCAGCTTGCGACGGCCGACACGGTCACCGAGGTTGCCCATCGCGACCAGGAGGCCGGCGAGCACGAGCGGGTAGGTGTCGATGATCCAGAGCTGGGCGGTGGCCGTCGGCTGCAGGGTCTCGGAGATAATCGGCAGGGCGAAGCTCAGCACGGTGTTGTCGACGGAGATGAGCAGCACCGGCAGCATGAGCACGGCGAGGGCGAGCCAGCCGCGGGGCCCGACGCGCAGGTCGGTGGGTTCGGCTGCGCCGAGGACCTTGCCGGAGTGGCTGGGAAGGGTGATGGGGCGGGTGTAGCTGGTCATGATTCGTTTCTGGCTGAAGGCTGTGCCCGGGCATCCAGAGTCGGAGCGTTCGGGTTGTGCTCTCAGTATACCGTCCAGCCGGTACAGTGGCAAGCCGATACGATAGGGCTATGACTTCAGTGCCAGCCCGTGACCGGGTGCTCGATGCGTTCGAGAGCATCCTGATCTCGCAGGGCGAACGGGCGGCGACGCTCGAGGCGACAGCGACAGAGGCCGGGGTGAGCAAGGGCGGGCTGCTCTACCACTTCGGATCGAAGGATGCGCTGGTCGAGGGGCTGCTGGCACGGCTGGTGGAGCTCGTCGATGTCGACGTCGAGCGCATCCGCACGGCGGAGACCGGGCCGATCGACTACTTCCTCCGGAGCTCACTGAACCTCGAAAGCGACCTCGACCGCGCGATCATCGCCACGACACGCCTGGCACAGGGGTCGCACCCGCAGGCCCGCGACGCGCTCAAGGCGATGCAGGTGGCCTGGTTCGACGTGATCGTCGAGGTGGTGGGCGACAGGGCCCTCGCCCGCACCATCATGCTGATCGGTGACGGGCTGTACTACAACTCGGCGCTGCTGCCCGGCGGGCTCGGCGAGCTCGATCCGAAGAGCGACGACATGGACGAGGTCATCGCTCTCGTCAACACCCTCGTGGCGGCCCGCGCCCGCGCCTGACCCCTCACCCGCCCGGCTCCCGCCGAGGCGGCAACGAGTGGGCAGTTTGGGCCCCAAATCCGCGGACATAGGGCCCAAACTGCCCACTCGTTGGGTCGCTGGCGCGCCGGGGCTCGCCGGGGCCCCAGTCGTCGGGTCGCTGGCTCGCCAGGGCCCGCCGGGGCCGGGGTCAGTCGGTGATGTCGATCTCGGTCAGCACGTCGGCCGCGATGGCGGCGCGCACGCGCTCGATGAGCTCCTCGGGGGCCGGCGAGTCGATCGTCAGCACGCTGAGGGCCTTGCCGCCCGCGGCCGTGCGGGCGATCTGCATGCCGGCGATGTTGATGGATGCGTCGCCGAACTCCTTGCCGTAGACCGCGACGATGCCGGGGCGGTCGTCGTAGATCATCACGAGGAGGTGCTCCGCGAACGGAACCTCGACGTCGTACCCGTTGATCTCGACGATCTTCTCGATCTGCTTGGTGCCGGTGAGCGTGCCCGAGACCGAGATCTGCGATCCGTCGCTCAGGGCGCCTGTGAGCGAGATGACGTTGCGGTACTCCTCGGAGACCGCATCGGTGATCAGCCGCACGGTCACCCCGCGCTGCTCGGCGAGCAACGGCGCGTTCACGTACGACACGGTCTCGCTGACCACGTTGGTGAAGATGCCCTTGAGTGCGGCGAGCTTCAGCACGCTCACGTCGAAGGCGGCGATCTCGCCACGGATGACGACGTCCACCGAGGTGAGCGGGCTGCCCGCGAGCCCCGCGAACACCTGGCCGAGCTTCTCGACGAGTGCGATGCCCGGTCGCACCGAAGGGTCGATCACTCCGCCGGCGACGTTCACGGCATCCGGAACCAGCTCACCCGAGAGCGCGAGACGCACGGACTTGGCGACAGAGACGCCCGCCTTCTCCTGCGCCTCGTCGGTCGACGCGCCGAGGTGAGGCGTGACGACGACGTTCTCGAGGCCGAGCAGCTTGTGGTCGGTGGGCGGCTCGCTGACGAACACGTCGAGACCGGCACCCGCGATCACACCGGAGGTCAGCGCGCGGAACAGCGCGTCTTCGTCGATGAGCCCGCCGCGCGCGACGTTCACGATGTAGGCGGTCGGCTTCATCAGGGCGAGCTGCTCGTCGGAGATCATCCCGGTGGTCTCGGGCGTCTTCGGCATGTGGATCGTGATGAAGTCGCTCTGGGCGAGCAGTTCATCCAGAGTCAGCAGGGTCACGCCGAGCTGCTGCGCTCGGGCCGACGTGATGTAGGGGTCGTAGGCGACCACATTCGTGCCGAACGCCTGCATGCGGGCCGTGATGAGCGCGCCGATGCGCCCGAGGCCGATGATGCCGACCGTCTTCTCGTAGACCTCGGTGCCGGTGTACTTCGACCGCTTCCACTGCCCCTGGGCGAGCGCACTGTGCGCCGCGGGAATGTGGCGGGCGAGGCTCAGGATGTGGCCGACCGTCAGTTCGGCGGCCGAGATGATGTTCGACGTGGGGGCGTTGACGACCATCACACCGGCACTGGTCGCGGCCTTGATGTCGACGTTGTCGAGGCCGACGCCCGCGCGGGCGATGACCTTCAGTTTCGGCGCGGCCGCGATGGCCTCCTGGTCGACCTTGGTCGCCGAGCGCACGAGGATCGCGTCTGCCGTGGCGAGCGCCGACAGCAGGGCCGGGCGGTCGGTGCCGTCGACGTTGACCACGTCGAAGTCAGGGCCGAGGGCCTCGACGGTGGCAGGGGAAAGTTCTTCTGCGATCAGCACGACCGGTTTTGACACGAAGGGATTCCTTACGATGAAGCGCCGGCGGCGGGCTCGCGGGCGACGTAGCCCCTCAACTTTAGTGCCTGCAGAATGGGAGCATGGAATCAGGGACTCAGAGCGTCATACACCTCGTCGTGACGATCGCACTGGCGGCCGTGTTCCTGCTGATGGGGGTGAACCATTTCGTTCCGTCGTCGGTGCGCACGATGGCCGCGATGATCCCGCCGGCGCTGCGGAGGCCGGGCATCCTGAACCCCCGGAACCTCGTGTACCTGACCGGGCTCTGCGAGGTGGCCGGGGGCATCGGGCTGCTGGTGCCCGCGCTGCGGCTGCCGGCGGCGGTGGCGCTGGTCGTTTTCCTGGTGGCGGTGTTCCCGGCGAACGCGTACGCGGCGGGGCAGCGGGAACGGTTCGGGGCGCTGGCGATCCCGCTGGTGCCGCGGGCCATCGGGCAGGTGGTGCTGATCGCGCTGGTGCTGTTCGCCGGGCTGGGCTGACGGGCGGTGCTGTCGCGGGCGGGTTCCGGGTGCCCGGGGCCGGCGTTGCAGGCGGGTTCCGGATGCTCGGGGGCCGGCGTTCAGCGGGGTCAGATGACGAACGGCACGATGCTGCGGTAGAGGCTCTGCAGGTCGAGGGTGAACACCGCCACGACGGCGAAGCCGACGAGGAACACCAGCAACGCCGAGCCGGCCCGCAGCCGCCGGGTGCCCCAGAGGATGAGCGCATAGACGAGGATCGGCACGACGATCAGCCCGACGAGGGTGAAGACGGCGTTTCCGGGCATGGCGACGTCCACGCTGGCGAAGGACTGGCTGAGTCCGATCAGGTTCGACAGGCCCTGGAAGGCGTCGAGGGCGTAGAGGAACGCGAAGACGATGGCGACGATCCAGCCGGCGCGGCCGCGCACACGCTTGGCGGGCCGCTCGGCTCGCCCGGCCCGGGTCTGCTTGGCGGAACGCGCCGGCTTGGCGGGCCGCTCCGACTTCGCGGACGGAGGCAGTGCTTCGGAGGTCACGATCAGTATCCCGTCAGAAAGGGCCACGGCAGCAGAACGACGACGCCGATGAGGAGCCAGACCACCCGTACGGGCACCCGTCGTTTCGCGCCGACCAGCAGCGTCACGATGAACCAGAGCGCGGGCGCGGCGATCGCGAGCACGCCCTGGGCGTTCTGCACGATGCCGGCCAGCGAGGAGTCGGCCACCGGAGTGCGGATGAACGTCACCAACCAGCCCACGGTGTAGAGCAGGAAGATTCCGCCGAAGACACCGAACGCGATGAGCCCGGCGGAGCTGAGCGGCGCGGCTTCCTTCTCGGCGTCGGCGAGGTCGCGTTCGGCGGCCGCGTCTTCGGCGATGTCTGCCTCCTCCTCGACCGTCGGGGTGGCATTGGCGGTTGCGGAGGTTGCAGCGGCAGCCGTGCCGGTGGCGGTGGCCGTGGTGGTGGCGGCTGCCGAGGTGGCTGCGGCTGTTGCCGAGCTGGCCGACGGCGGTGTGGATGTCGCGGCGGTACCCGGTGCGACGGGGGTGGGTGCGACGGCGTCCGCGGGGGTCGCGGCCGGGGCCTGGGGCGGCAGAGGCAGCGCGGGTGCCGCGGAGCTGAACGCGTCGACGACCGGAACGTCTTCTTCGAGATCGTCCTCGTCGAGGGCGGCGGGGTGGGCGGCAGCGTACGTCGGGTCGTTCTCGTCGCCCCAGCTGAGGGCGTCGTCGTCGGGATCGCGTGCCATGGCTACAGAATACCGGCCCCGCCCCTCGCGGCCGGCCCGCGACACCGCGCCGCACCTGCCGCCGCGCACCCCGATGGACACCCGTGGCCGGGGCCGGTCCGGTTCAGTACGATGACGACATGAGCGCTGTGGACTACTTCATCACGGGCGACCACGACGCGTCCCGCCAGGTGCTGGCCGACGCGCTGCGGTCACAGGGGTTCGAGCTGGCGTCGTCGCCGCTCGGAGGCTGGGACGTGACGCGGGGCAACGCCACGACGACGGCCCTGCTCGGGGCGTTCGCCGGACGCGAGAAGCAGCGCCTCGAGTACCGCATGGAGTTCTTCGAGCAGGATGGCCAACTGATCGCGCGCCTCGGCCGGTCATCCGGAGCCGGGATGCTCGGCGGAGCCATCGGCGTGGCCCGCTCCGCCGACGTCTTCGCCGAACTCGACCAGGCCGTCGGCACGGCACTCACGAACGCCGGCACCCTCGCGAACGCGGTGCACCACCCCTGACCCGTGGATGCCCGGCCCCCCGCAGCGCCGCAGAAGACGCACTGGGCGGAGGTCGCCGCGCCCGGTCCGGAAACGACGGATGCCCCGCCACACAGAGTGGCGGGGCATCCGGAGCCGTTCAAACGGACGCACCTCAGCGAACACGACCCCCGCAGGGCCCGCGTCCCGCCTCAGCGACGTCCGTTCGCACCGAAGGGTCAGCGCGCAGCGCTGCCCTCGGTGTAGTCCGCGTCGGTCTGCTTCCAGGCGAAGAGCGCGCGGAGCTCGCGGCCGGTCTCCTCGATGGGGTGCTTCGCACCCTTCTCGCGGAGGGCGAGGAACTCGGGGGCTCCGGCGTCCTGGTCGGCGATGAAGCGGGCGGCGAACGCACCGGACTGGATGTCGGCGAGAACGGCCTTCATGTTCTCTTTCACGTCGGGCGTGATGACGCGCGGGCCGGAGACGTAGTCGCCGTATTCGGCGGTGTCGGAGATGCTCCAGCGCTGCTTGGCGATGCCACCCTCCCACATCAGGTCGACGATGAGCTTCAGCTCGTGCAGAACCTCGAAGTACGCGATCTGCGGCTGGTAGCCGGCCTCGATCAGGGTCTCAAAGCCGTACTGCACCAGCTGCGAGGTTCCGCCGCAGAGAACGGCCTGCTCACCGAACAGGTCGGTCTCGGTCTCCTCGGTGAACGTCGTCTTGATGCCGCCGGCGCGGAGGCCACCGATGGCGCGGGCGTACGACCAGGCGAGCGCCCAGGCGGAACCCGAGGCATCCTCTTCGACGGCGACGATGACGGGAACGCCACGCCCCGCCTCGAACTCGCGGCGCACGGTGTGGCCCGGGCCCTTGGGTGCGACGAGCAGGATGTCGGTGCCCTCCGGTGCCTGGATGTAGCCGAAGCGGATGTTGAAGCCGTGGCCGAAGACCAGCGCGGTGCCGGGCTTCAGGTTCGGGGCGATGTCGTTCTTGTAGATGCCGCGCTGGTGCTGGTCGGGTGCGAGGATCACGACGACGTCGGCCCACGAGGTGGCGTCGGCGACGGAGAGCACCTGGAAGCCGGCCTCTTCAGCCTTGGCCTTGGATGACGAGCCCTCCTTGAGGGCGACGACGACCTCGACACCGGAGTCGCGGAGGTTCAGCGCGTGGGCGTGGCCCTGCGAGCCATAACCGACGACGGCCACCTTCTTCGCCTGGATGAGCGACAGGTCGGCGTCTGCGTCGTAGAAGATTTCAGTCACGTGTTTCTAGCTCCTTGTTTGTTGACGGGTACAGCGAAAAGAAGGGGGGAAGGTGTCAATTTTTGTAGACGCGCTCGGTGATCGACTTGCTGCCACGGCCGATCGCGAGGAGGCCCGACTGGGCCATCTCCTTGATGCCGTACGGCTCGAGCACCCGGAGGAACGCGTTCGTCTTGCCGCTGTCGCCGGTGACCTCGATGACGAGGGCGTCGGTCGCGACATCCACGACCCGCGCACGGAACAGCGTGACGGCTTCGAGCACCTGCGACCGGGTGGAGTTGTCGACCTTGACCTTGATGAGCAGGTGTTCCCGCTGCACGGACTGGTTCGGGTCGAGTTCGACGATCTTGATCACATTGACGAGCTTGTTGAGCTGCTTGGTGACCTGCTCGAGCGGCAGTTCTTCGACGTCGACGACGACAGTGATGCGGGAGAGACCCTCGATCTCGCTCGCACCGACCGCCAGCGACTCGATGTTGAAGCCGCGGCGGGCGAACAGCCCGGCGACGCGGGTCAGCAACCCTGGCTTGTCTTCGACAAGCAGGGACAGGACGTGGCTCACGGGTCTACTCCTCTTCCCACTCGGGGGCGTGCTCGCGGGCGTACTGCACCGACGAGTTGCCGACTCCCTGGGGAACCATCGGCCAGACCATCGAGTCGCGGCTGACCACGAAGTCGATGACCACAGGCCGGTCGTTGGTCTCGATCGCCAGCTTGATCGCTGCGTCGACATCTTCTTTCTTCGTGACCCGGATGCCGAGGGCACCGTAGGCGTCGGCCAGCTTCACGAAGTCCGGGATCATGACGGTGCCGTCGCCCGTGTTCAGGTCGGTGAACGAGTGGCGGCCGTCGTAGAAGAGGGACTGCCACTGGCGCACCATGCCGAGCGAGGAGTTGTTGATGATCGCGACCTTGATCGGGATGTTGTTGATCGTGCAGGTCGCGAGTTCCTGGTTGGTCATCTGGAAGCAGCCGTCGCCGTCGATCGCCCAGACCGTGCGGTCGGGGTTCGCGACCTTGGCACCCATGGCCGCGGGCACGCCGTAGCCCATCGTGCCGGCACCGCCCGAGTTCAGCCAGGCGTTGGGGCGTTCGTATTTGATGAACTGAGCCGCCCACATCTGGTGCTGCCCGACGCCCGAGGCGAAGACACCCTCCGGCCCGGTGATCTGGCCGATGCGCTCGATGACGTACTGCGGTGCGAGCAGGCCGTCGTCGGGCTCGTCGTAGCCGAGCGGGTACTGCACCTTCAGGTCGTTGAGGCGTGCCCACCACTCGGAGATGTCCGGATCGCCGGCACCCACCTCGGCGGCGGTCGCAACGGCGTCGGCGTAGGCGGCCGTGAGGTCGATGATCACGTCGCGGGCGTCACCCACGATCGGCACGTCGGCGAGACGGATCTTGGAGATCTCCGCAGGGTCGATGTCGACGTGCACAACCTTGGCGCCCGGCGCGAACTCGCTCACCTTGCCGGTGACACGGTCGTCGAACCGCGCTCCGAGCGAGATCAGCAGGTCGCTCTCCTGGAGCGCCAGCACCGCGGGAACGGTGCCGTGCATGCCGGGCATCCCGAGCGCCTGCGGGTGCGAGTCGGGGAACGCCCCCCGCGCCATCAGCGTGGTGACGACCGGCGCACCGGTGAGTTCGGCGAGCTTCAGCAGTTCTGCCGATGCGGATGCCCGGATCACTCCGCCTCCGACGTAGAACACGGGGCGCTTCGCAACCGCCAGGAGCGCGGCGGCGGCCTGGATCTGCTTGCCGTGCGCCTTCAGCACGGGGCGGTATCCGGGCAGCTCGACCTTCGACGGCCAGACGAACGGCGCGGAGTTCTGCTGCGCGTCTTTTGTGATGTCGACGAGCACGGGGCCGGGGCGGCCGGTCGAGGCGATGAGGTAGGCCGCGGCGAGGGTCTCGGGGATGTCCTCCGCCCGGCGCACGAGGAAGGAGTGCTTCGTGATCGGCATCGTGATGCCGACGATGTCGACCTCCTGGAAGCCGTCGGTGCCGATCAGGTGCGAGAAGATCTGGCCGGTGATGAACAGGGTCGGAACCGAGTCCATGTAGGCGTCGGCGATCGCGGTCACGAGGTTCGTGGCGCCGGGGCCCGAGGTCGCGATGGCGACGCCGACCTTTCCGGTCGAGGAGGCGTACCCCTCGGCGGCGTGGCCGGCACCCTGCTCGTGGCGCACGAGGATGTGACGGATGGCGGTCGACGCCATCAGCTCGTCGTAGAACGGGATGATCGCCCCGCCCGGCAGTCCGAAGACGTCTTTCACCCCCAGCTTCTCGAGCGAGCGGAGGATGGCGCCCGAGCCGGTGAGGATCTCGGGGGCGGGTTGCGACGCCGGCGGCCTCGCAGGCGAGCGGAGGCTGGACGGCACGGGAAGTGATTCCGTGGACATAAGAGGGGATCCTTTGACGATGGTGACCGGCCCGTGCGCCGAGAGCTTCGGCTGGGCCGGACGGAGGTGCCTACCCGGTGATCGCGCCTTCTGCAGCAGAGTGCACGAGCTTCGAGTATTTGGCCAGGACGCCACGGGTATAGCGCGGGGGGAGCGGAGCCCAGCCGTCACGGCGGGCTGCGAGCTCAGCGGGTTCGACGAGTAGGTCGAGCGAGCGAGCTGCGATATCGACCCGAATCAGATCACCATCGCGCACGAAGGCGATCGGACCTGCGTCGACCGCTTCGGGTGCTATGTGGCCGATACACAGGCCGGTTGTGCCGCCTGAGAATCTGCCGTCTGTCAAGAGTAGTACATCTTTGCCGAGCCCGGCGCCCTTGATGGCCGCGGTGATCGCGAGCATCTCCCGCATGCCGGGCCCACCCTTCGGGCCTTCGTAGCGGATGACGACCACGTCGCCGTGCTGGATCTCACCGTTGGTGAGGGCATCCATCGCCGCGCGCTCCCGCTCGAAGACCTTCGCAGGGCCCTCGAACACCGAAGCGTCGAAGCCCGCCGTCTTCACGACGCCGCCCTCGGGTGCGAGCGTGCCCTTCAGCACGGTGAGGCCGCCGGTCGGGTGGATCGGATTGTCGAGCGTGCGGAGCACCTTGCCGTCGAGTGCGGGCGGGTCGATCTCCGCGAGGTTCTCGGCGAGGGTCTTGCCCGTGACCGTGAGCGCATCGCCGTGCAGCAGTCCGGCATCCAGCAGCGCCTTCATCAGCACCGGCAGGCCGCCGCGCCGGTCGAGGTCGTTCATCACGTACTGACCGAACGGCTTCATGTCGGCGAGGTGCGGGATGGTGTCGCCGATGCGGTTGAAGTCGTCGATCGTCAGGTCGACCTCGGCCTCGTAGGCGATCGCGAGCAGGTGCAGGATGACGTTGGTCGATCCGCCGAGGGCCATGGCGACGGCGATGGCGTTCTCGAACGCGTCTTTGGTGAGGATGTCGCGGGTGGTGATGCCGAGGCGCAGCATGTTCACGACGGCCTCACCCGAACGGTGAGCGAAGTAGTCGCGGCGGCGGTCGGCGCTGGCCGGGGAGGCCGAACCGGGCAGGCTCATGCCGAGCGCCTCGGCCACGGAGGCCATCGTGTTGGCGGTGTACATGCCGCCGCAGGCGCCCTCGCCCGGGGCGAAGGCGCACTCGATGCGCTTGGCGTCCTCGACGCTCATCGTGCCGGCCTTGACACCGCCGACCGCCTCGAACGAGTCGATGATCGTGATGTCCTTCTCGGTACCGTCGCTGAGCTTCACCCAGCCCGGCGCGATCGAGCCCGCGTAGAGGAACACGCTGGCCAGGTCGAGGCGGGCAGCGGCCATCAGCATGCCGGGCAGCGACTTGTCGCAGCCGGCCAGCAGCACGGAGCCGTCGAGGCGCTCGGCCTGCATGACGGTCTCGACGCTGTCGGCGATGACCTCGCGCGAGACGAGCGAGAAGTGCATGCCCTCATGGCCCATCGAGATGCCGTCGGAGACGGAGATGGTGCCGAACTGCAGGGGGTAGCCGCCACCCGAGTGCACACCCTCCTTCGAGGCCTGGGCCAGCCTGTCGAGGGACAGGTTGCAGGGGGTGATCTCGTTCCATGAGCTCGCAATGCCGATCTGCGGCTTGTCCCAGTCGGCGTCGCCCATGCCGACCGCACGGAGCATTCCGCGTGAGGTTGTGGCTTCGATTCCGTCGGTGACGACGCGCGAACGCGGCTTCATGTCTATTTCGGGCATGTTACGAGTTTAGAACCACAGAAGGGCACTTTCTTCGCCCACGGCCTAGCCGTTCTGCGCCAGGGCCTCACCGATGCCGTCGACCAGGGCTTCGATCTCGTCGGGCCCGAGCACAGGGCCCGCGGCGACCGTCAGATCGGTGCCGAGCAGCACCGCGGCGGGAAGCAGGTCGATGCCGAGCGCCCGGCGGAGGCCGCGTGCCCCGTAGAAGGCTTCGGCGGCAACCTCCGGGTGGGCGTCCCGGAGTTCCCGGGGCGTGGCCGAGGTCGCGATCCGCACCGCCACCGCGGGTTCGAGCGTGGCCGTCCACTCCGGGAGGCGGCCCAGCACGAGGCTGCAGGGGTGGCAGTCCGCCTGCACGAAGAGCAGCAGCAGGGCGCGGCCGTCGGACAGGTGCCGGATGCGCCGGACCTCCCCCTCAGGGGTGACGAGCTCTTCGTCGGAGGCGTCGAAGCCGGTGGCGTCGGGTCCCGTGGCGTCGTCGGCTCCGGATGCCCGGCGGGGCTGCCCGGCCGGGGAATGCCCGCGGAACCAGAGCAGCGCGAACGCCGCGGCCCCCGCCGTGAGGGTGACCAGCCAGGTGACCGACTGCCGGTCGAGCCCCCTGACCTCGGCGACGAAACCGTCGGTCCCGCTGACGCCGAGGGCGACGAGCACCGCTGCAGCGGTCAGCGCGAGGTTGCGGAGCACGGTCATCCAGCCGACCGGCTCCCGGCTCCGGGCGCCGAAACAGTTGCAGTGCACGTCGTCGGGTCGGAGCGCTGCGCGCCAGACGAGCACGGTGAGGGCGGCGAAGAACAGGGCGGCGACCCAGCCGGCGGCCAGTGCCCCCCAGCCCGGCAGGGCGAGCAGCGCCACTCCGAGAGCGATCTCGAGCCAGGGCTGCCAGGCGGCGAACCAGCCCAGCCGGCCTGCGAACGGCACCCGCAGGTCGACCATGCTGGCCGCAGTGTTCGTGCGATCACCGATCTTCAGAACACCACTCAGCAGCAGCACCCCGGCGAGCACCACCGGCAGAGCTGCGAGCGCACCGGGATCCATACCGCCAGTATCGCGGATCAGGAGGCAGGAACTGAGGTCAGGCCTTCGAACGGAGGTCCGCCAGCAGCGCCAGCACCCCGGCGACCTCGCGCGGATCCGCCACCCGGAACTCGGCGATGGTCTTGCCGGGGCCGCTCTTCAGCCCGACGTCGCGGGAGCCCAGCACGGCGAACGCATCCTCATCGGTCACGTCGTCGCCCGCGTACAACACTGCCGTTGCCTTCGCGTACTCCTTCAGGTGCAGGAGCGCCTCGCCCTTCGTGGCACTGCGCACGGAGAACTCGAGCACGTTCTTGCCCTCGCGCACCGTCAGCCCGGCGATCTCCGCGCGGGTCTCGCTGAGGGCCTGCAGGTGGGCGATCCGCGAATCCCGTTCCGTCGCGAGCCGGGTGTGCAGGGCGAACCCGGCCGGCTTCGGCTCGATCCAGACCTGGTCGAGCCCGGCCGCGACATCCTCCAGGAGTTCGCTCAGAACGTCGACCTGCTCGAGCTCCGCCGTGTCGAGGTTCACGGTCGCGTCAGGGGTGTCGAGCCGGAACTCGACGCCGTGCGAGCCGACCAGCAGCACGGAGTCCGGCAGGTTCGCGACGTGTTCGAGGCTGTCCATGGCGCGGCCCGAGATGAGGGCGACCCGCGTGCCGGGCAGGGCGAGGAGCTTCAGCACGGCGGCACGGGCCTCCGGCAGCGCGCGGGCGTGCTGGGGATCATCCACTTCGGGAGCGAGCGTGCCGTCGAAGTCGAGCGCGACGAGCAACTGTTCCGTGGCGGCGAGCTCTGTCAGCTTCGCGACCAGCGCCTGGGCTTCGTCGACCTCGTCGAGGATGTCGCTCACTGCTGCGGGTCACCGGCCTCGGTGTCGACCGGCGCGGCCTGCGCCTCCGGCTCGGCCTGCGCATCTGCCGCCTCCGACGCTTCATTCGCACTCTGGGCGTGCGTCAGGGCGGCCAGTTCGTCGAGGAACGACTTCGACCAGCGCGCGACGTCATATTCGATCACGCGCTTGCGGAGGGCCCGCATGCGGCGCGAACGCTCGCTCTGCGGCATCGCGATCGCCCGCACGATGGCTTCTTTCAGACCCTCGATGTCGTGCGGGTTGACGAGCAGCGCCTGTTTGAGTTCATCGGCAGCTCCCGCGAACTCGCTGAGCACCAGCACGCCATCGTTGTCGAAGCGGGAGGCGACGTACTCCTTGGCGACCAGGTTCATGCCGTCGCGGAGGGCCGTCACGAGCATGATGTCGGCCGCGAGGTAGAGAGCCGCCATCTCCTCGCGCGGGCGACCCTGGTGCAGGTAGCTGATCGCCGAGTGGCTGATGGTCGAGAAGTCGCCGTTGATGCGGCCGACCGTGAGCTCGATCTCGTCGCGGAGCTGCATGTACGTCTTGACGCGTTCGCGGCTCGGGCTCGCAACCTGGATCAGGCTGGCATGCCCGACGTCGATCTTGCCGTCTTCGAGCAGTTCGCCGTACGCCTTCAGCCGGTGGCCGATGCCCTTCGTGTAGTCCAGCCGGTCGACGCCGAGCATGACGACATCGGGGTCGCCGAGCTCGTGCCGGATCTCCGCGGCGCGGGCCTGGATGTCGGGCCGATGGGCGAGCTCGATGAAGCTCTCGGTGTCGATGGAGATCGGGAAGGCGCGGGCCGTCACGGTGCGCACCTGCTGTCCGCGGCGGGAGACCCGGGTGCGGTGCGGTCGGCCGTCGACCTCGGCGGCATCCTCGATCGGAACCTCGATGGTGGTGCCCTTGGTGGTGAACCCGAGGAGCCGGCGCACCGCGCGGCTGAAGTTGCCGGCATCCGCCACCCGCTGGAAGCCGATCACGTCAGCGCCGAGCAGGCCTTCGATGATCTGTGTGCGCCACGGCAGCTGCGAGAAGATGCCATATGCCGGAAACGGAATGTGGTTGAAGAAGCCGATGACGAGGTCTGGCCTGATCTCCCGGAGCATCTTCGGAACCAGCTGCAGCTGATAGTCCTGCACCCAGACCGTCGCACCCTGGGCTGCGTTCGCCGCCGCCGAGTCGGCGAAGCGCTGGTTCACCTCGAGGTACGAGTCCCACCAGTCCCGGTGGTACGTGGGAGGCGCGATCACGTCGTGGTAGAGCGGCCAGAGCGTGTCGTTCGAAAAACCCTCGTAGTAGAGCTCGACCTCCTCGGCGCTGAGCGCAACCGGAACGATCGAGATACCGTCGTGCTCGAATGGCTCGGAACGATCATCCGGAACCCCGGCCCAGCCGACCCAGGCGCCCTCGCTCGCCCGCATGATCGGTTCGAGTGCCGTCACGAGGCCACCCGGCGACCCGCGCCAGCTCTCGGAACCGTCGTCGGCGATCACCTTGTCGACCGGGAGTCTGTTGGAGACGACAACAAGGTCGTACTGGCCTGTACTCGGTTTCGAAGACATCACCCACCACGGTACCAGCAGAGCCTGATGCGCGGATGGGACAGATTCCACCCGTCGTTCACATCGGCGGACTATCGTCACACCCATGATGCGTATCGGCATGAGCACTTCGTGCGTCTATCCGCTCGGAGTCGAAGAGGGCTTCCGCTATGCCAGCATGGCGGGCTACGACGGCGTCGAAGTCATGGTGACGAGGGATGAGGTGACCCAGTCGGCCGAGACGCTGCTCGCCCTCTGCGAGAAGTACGGGATGCCGATCCTCTCGATCCACGCTCCGGTGCTGCTGCTCACGCACTTCGTCTGGGGGCGGGACCCCCAGGTCAAGCTCGAGAAGTCGGCCGACCTCGCGAAAGCGGTCGGGGCCACGGCGGTGGTGGTGCATCCGCCGTTCCGCTGGCAGTCGGGCTACGCCGAGAACTTCCTCCGCATCGTGCAGGAGACCACCGACACCTACGGGGTGGAGATCGCGGTCGAGAACATGTTCCCGTGGAAGGTGAAGGGGTCGAGCCTCAAGGCATACTCCCCCGGTTGGGACCCCGTGGTGATGGACTGCGCGGCCGTCACGCTCGACTTCTCGCACGCCGCCCTGTCGGGTCGCGACTCGCTCGAGATGGCGGAGGCCCTGGGGCCCCGGCTCCGGCACGTGCACCTCTGCGACGGATCGGGTTCGCTCGACGAGGGCCGTGTCTTCGACGAGCACCTTCTGCCGGGGTACGGCGGCCAGCCGGTGCGCGAGGTGCTCGCCCACCTCGCCGCGAACGACTGGGACGGCAGCGTCGTGGCCGAGGTCAACACCCGGAAGGCCAAGACAGAGGAAGAACGGCTGCGCCTGCTGAAGGAGACGCTCGCCTTCGGCCGCCAGACCGAATGGGAGCAGACACCCCTGCCGCTGAAGAAGCGCACACAGAAGAAGGCTGCGAAGAAGGCTGTCAAGGCTGCGGCGAGGGAAGCCTCGAACAAGTAGGTTGGTGTCATGCGCAAGTTCATCTTCAACAGCAGCATCATCGGCGCGATCGCCAGCGGTTTCGCCGTGATCCAGACCACTCGCCGCGGCCCCCGTGACTGGCGCCTCGTGCTCATGTGGGCCAGCTGGGCCCTGACCGTGGCACTCGCCGTCGGCAGCGTGCAGCAGGATGACCGCGAAGCGCGCGAGCTGAACGAGAAGTAGGTCGGGTCGGCCGATCCCTGTGGAGCGGCCCCCAGCTCAGCGGTTCGCCGCGTAGTCGCGGGCAGCGTCGACCAGTCCGGCGAACAGGCTGAGGTCCTCCGGCGTCTGTTCCGGGTGCCACTGCACGCCGAGTGCGAAAGCGGTGCCGTCGACCTCGAGCGCCTCGACAATGCGATCACCGGTAGCGGCCACCACCCGGAGCCCCTCGCCCAGTCGGTCGACCGCCTGGTGGTGGTAGACCGGCACGTCGAGGGTGAGCGGGGCCGCCGGGTTGGCCGGACTCGCCGTCGTCTCCGGAGTCGCCAGCGTCTCCGGCGTGACCGGATGCCCGGCCGCCGCCATGAGACCGGCGAGCTTCGACGTGGGGTCGATGTCCACCACGACCGACCCGAAACGAGCATCTCCGGGCTGGTAGCGCGCGTCGCCGACGATGTCGGGCAGATGCTGGTGAAGGGTGCCGCCGAGGGCGACGTTCAGCAGCTGTGCACCACGGCAGATGCCGAGGAACGGGATGCCGCGTTCCAGCGCGGAGGTCAGCAGCGCCGTCTCCCAGGCGTCACGGTCGGGCCGGGGCGCGTCGGTCTCGCTGTGGGGTTCCTGGCCGTAGCGGCCGGGTGCGACATCCATGCCGCCGGTGACGATCAGGCCGTCGAGGCCGTCGAGCACGCGGCCGGCGACCGCCGTATCCACGGGCTGCGGCGGCAGCAGCACGGCGATGCCGCCCGCGCGGTTCACGGCGTCGAAGTAGACGTGCGGGAGGAACGCCGCAGGCACGTCCCAGATGCCCGATTTCGCCTGTTCGAGGTAGGTCGTGAGGCCGATGACAGGCAGAGGCATGCGACCAGTTTATCGAGACGGGCGGGGCCGCTCCGGCGTGTCAGGACGGCGATGTCGGTCGCATGATACACACTGGCAGGAACGGTGCGTGAGAAGGGCTCATGATGATTGGTTGGCGACGTAAGGCTCGGGCGGAACGAGCGCGTCTTGAGATGCTCGAGAACCCGATGTCGGCGGAACACCTGTACGAGCTCGTGAACCAGACCCTGCTGGCGAACTTCGGGCCACTGGGGTCCTATGCCATCCTGCGTCGTGCCCAGGGTGACAGCGACGACATCTTCCACACCATGCTCGCGTCGTCGGTCGCCCATGACATCGTCGGCGCCCTGGTCAACCGCAATGCAGTTCCGCTGCTGCCGGCCGCCCCCGTCGGTGGTTCGTTCGTGGCCGCGACGTCGGCGTTCACCGCGACTCGCGCGCTGCCCGCCGAGCCGCTCGTGGCCCCGGCGGAGGCTGCTGCGCCCGTTCGCATCGGAACCCACGCCGCGGTGGCCCTCGCCGCAGCGCCCGATGCTGCTCTGGATGTCGCGGCAGTGGATGTCGCGGCAGCGGTTTCCGCATCCGCGCCCGCCGACGCTGCAACCGCCGCACCCGAGGCCGCAGCCGCCCCGGTTGATGTCACCCCCGTTGATGTCACCCCGGTCGATGCCACCCCCGCACCGCTGGCGCCCGTCGTGGCCGTTCCGGTCTCGGCCGACCTCGCCGCCGCTCTCACGGTGCTCGACGAGACCGGCGAGATCGCCCTTCCGGCCCCCGTCGCCGCCACGCGCAGCCACCTCGTCGAAGCCGGCCGCTGACCCACCCCGTCTGAACCTGGTCGTCTGAACCCGTTCCGTCTGAACCCGGTCAATTGAACCCGTTCCGTCCGAACCCGTTCGTCCAAACCAGGTCGTCTGAACCCGATCATCTGAACCGGTCAGCTGAAACCGGTCGGCTCCTGCCACGGCAGGGCCGAGCGGGTTCGGAGGCGTCAGATCCGCGGCCAGAAGGCCGGGCCGGACGTGCCGGCGCGGTAGTCGTCGATCGGGACCTCGTCGTGCTGCCATGCCTCCACGACGGGTGCCACGATCCGCCAGCCCTCCACCGCGGAGTCGCCCCGCACCGACAGCGACGAGTCCCCGTCGAGGATGCCCGCGAGAACCTCCCGGTAGGCCAGCAGCTGTCCGTCGCCGAAGTGCGCGTCGAGGCTGATCCGCTCCAGTTCGTAGGGGTCCCCGGGGCCGTTGACGTTGATCTCGAGTGACATCTCATCCGGTGCCAGGTACACGCGGAGCACCGTGGGATCGTTGTGCCCCTTCAGCCCCACCGGCAGCTGCCGGGCTGGACGGAAGGTGATCACGATCTCACGCCGCCGCTCCGCCAGCGCCTTGCCCGAACGGAGCGTGAACGGGATGCCCGCCCACCGCCACGTGTTGACCTCGAACGTCACCTCGGCGAGCGTCTCCGTCTCGCGGCTCGGGTCGACGCCACTCTCGTCCGCGTACGACGGCAGCTGCCGCCCCTGCACTTCGCCCGCGGTGTACCGGGCCCGCCGCGATGCCGCGATCGGGTCGCCCTGCCAGACCTGTGTCGCCCGCAGCACGAGCTGTTTCGCATCCCGCAGGTCGGTCGAGCGGAGCGTCGACGGCGGCTCCATGGCCACGACCGCCATCACCTGCAGAAGATGGCTCTGGATCATGTCGACCAGCGCCCCCGCCTTGTCGTAGTAGCGCGCGCGACCCTCGAGGGCGAGCTGCTCGTCGTAGATGATCTCGATCTTCTCGATGTGTTCGGCATTCCAGACCGGCTCGAAGATACGGTTCGCGAACCGCAGACCGAGCAGGTTCAGCACTGTCGACCGGCCGAGGAAGTGGTCGACCCGGTGGATCTGCTCCTCGGGCACCAGCTTCAGCAGCAGTTCGTTCAGAGCGATCGCGCTCTTCTCGTCGGTGCCGAAGGGCTTCTCGAGGGCGAGGGTGAGCCCCTCGGGACGATTCACCGACTGCAGCGCCTCGCAGGCGGCTGCCGCGACGGCCGGCGGCAGCGCGAAGTAGATCGCCGGCACGCCGTCGCTCGCATCGAGCAGCTTCTGCAGGTCATCCGGTTTCGTGACGTCGGCCTGGTAGTAGTGCGAATCCTTCAGGATGCCCGCAACCGTGTCGCCGGAGGCGTTCACCTCGGCGAACGAGGTGGCGAGCACCTTCCGCCAGTCGTCGTCGGTCCAGGCTTCGACACCCGCGCCGATGAGGGTCAACGTGCGGTCAGGTTCCGAGGTGAGCAGCTGCGCGAGACCCGGCAGCAGCAGCCTGGCCGAGAGGTCTCCGGATGCTCCGAGAATGACGAGGGTGCCGATCGACTGACTCATGTGCTCACCCTAGATCACGGCGCGGCGATGGCGCGTGAGGCGGCCCGGGATCGGTGGGGAGAGAGTGGCCCGGGCGTGGCCGGGCGGTGAGGTCCGTCGGGCTCGGCGGGTCAGGCCGTGGGATCCGCCGGAGCAGGGTCGGCCGGGGCGGCGACGATCGGAGAGGGGTCGGATGTCGGATCGGTGGGTGCCGGGCTGGCAGAGGCCGGGTCGGTGGGGGTGGGGTCTGCCGGGGCGGGGTCAGCCGGGGCGGGGTCGGCCGGGGCGGGGTCTGCCGGAGCAGGGTCTGCCGGAGCAGGGTCTGCGGGAGAAGGGTCGGTCTGCACGGGATCCGTCGGAACGGTCGGCGCGGGGTCGATCGGGGCAGGGACGCCGGGGGCCGGATCGATGGGGGCAGGGACGCCGGGGAGAGGGTCAGAGGGCACAGGCTCTGAGGGAGCCGGGTCCGAGGGCACAGGATCGGCCGGAACCGGATCAGAGGGGACGGGATCTGCCGGAACCGGGTCCGACGGGGCGGGGACTGACGAGGCAGGGTCGGCTGTGACCGGCGCGGGGTCTGCCGCGGCGGGAGCGGCAGGTTCTCCGGAATCCCCTGAGCCCATCACCCCCGCACCGCCCACCGATCCACCGCCGCTGTCACCATTGCCGCTGCCGCCGCTGAAGTCGATCGTGGAGAACCCGAACGGAGCTCCCGATGCGGAGTCGGCGGCCGCGTCATCCTGGGCAGCACTCGCATCGGCTTGGGCCGCGACATCCGGAACCGCAGCCGACAGCGCCGACGCCGCGACCTCCGCCACAGGCGCCGCCGCGGCCGTCGACGGGGTCTCTGCGGGCGTGGTGGCCGGCGCCCCGACAGCCAGCGGGTGCGGCGCCGTGCGATCGAGCGCCAGGCCGCTGAGGGCCGCCGTTCCCACTGCAGCGACGAGGAGGCAGGCGAACACCGGAACACTCCGCGGGATGCGGCGGCGGGCGCGGCGCAACTTCGTCGCCACTCCCCCGAGGATTCCCATGGCTGGAGCCTACGTCGCGGAGGCCGAACCGGCCAGAGACGAACCCCGCAGAGCCGAAGAGTTTACCCAGGCGTTACGCAGGGATCGTGTTCGTGCCCGCCAGTGCCGCGTACCAGTGCGCGCTGTCCTTCGGCAGACGCTCGAGCGTGTCGTAGTCGACGCGCACGATGCCGAACCGTTTGGAGTAGCCGAGGCTCCACTCGAAGTTGTCCATCAGCGACCAGACGAAGTAGCCGCGGAGGTCCACTCCGGCTTCGATCGCCCGGTGGGCCGCGGTGATGTGCCGGCGCAGGTAGTCGGTGCGCTCGACGTCGTGCACCGCGCCATCCGTCACCGTGTCGGCGAAGGCCGCGCCGTTCTCGGTGATCATCAAGGCCTGGTCGGGGAACTCGTCGCGGAGCGACACGAGCAGGTCGAGGAGCCCGGACGGGTCGATGTTCCAGCCCATCTCGGTGTACGGCCCCGGCTGCACCAGGAACTCGATGCGATCGGCTCCGGGCCAGGGTGACCCGCCGACGTTCTGGTGTCCGTCGGCGTTCTCCCGCGGGCTCACGCCGTCCCACACCTGCACGGTCACCGTCGAGTAGTAGTTCACACCGAGCACGTCGATCGGCTGGTTGATGGTGACGAGGTCGCCGGGTTCGACGAACGACCAGTCGGTCACGTCTTTGGTGTCGTCGAGGAGGTCTTCGGGGTACGCGCCCTTCAGCAGCGGCCCGGTGAAGGCACGGTTCGCGAGGGCGCTGACCTGCCGCGCCGCCTCCGCGCCCGTGGGGCCCGCGCCGCGGATGCTGTGGAGGTTCAACGTGATCGAGAACTGCGGGTCGTTCGTCACGACCTCACGGAGCGCGAGCACGGCGAGCCCGTGGGCGAGGTTCAGATGGTGCACCGCCTTCAGCGCGCCCTCCGCCGACATGATGCCCGGGGCGTGCGCGCCGGACCCGTAGCCGAGGTACGCCGAGCACCACGGTTCGTTCATGGTGGTCCAGGTGTGCACGCGGTCGCCGAACGCGTCGCCGACGATGCGCGCATAGTCGGCGAAGGCGAGGGCGGTGGATCGCGACATCCACCCGCCCTCGTCTTCGAGGGCCTGCGGCAGGTCCCAGTGGTACAGGGTCGCGACGGGCTTGATGCCGCGCGCGATCAGGCCGTCGATGAGGCGGCCGTAGAAGTCCAGGCCGGCCTGGTTCGCGGGGCCGCGGCCGGTCGGCTGGATGCGCGGCCAGGCGATGGAGAAGCGGTACGCCTGCAGGTTCAGCGACGCCATCAGGTCGAGGTCTTCTTCGAGCCGGTGGTAGTGGTCGTCGGCGACGTCGCCGGTGTCCCCGTTCAGGACTTTGCCGGGGGTCTTGCTGAAGGTGTCCCAGATGGACGGGCCGCGGCCGTCTTCGTCGAATGCCCCCTCGATCTGGTACGACGCGGTCGCGGATCCGAAGGTGAAATCGGCCGGGAACTGCAGCCCGCTGTCGCGGTAGTCGGCGTTTCCGATGGTCGGGGGCAGGTTGGTGGGAGCGCTCTCAGTCACGGGACCAAACTACCTCATCGCACGGAGGCGATGA
The DNA here is from genome assembly GCF_006716115.1 of Subtercola boreus. Lineage (NCBI taxonomy): Bacteria > Bacillati > Actinomycetota > Actinomycetes > Micrococcales > Microbacteriaceae > Subtercola > Subtercola boreus. The sequence continues at coordinate 2,281,348 of NZ_VFOO01000001.1, forward strand.
CAACCAGCACGGTGGTGGCAGCGGTGAGGAGCGAGAGGCCGCCGACGGTCAGCGCCCGCTTCAGGCCGGCGTGGGGATCGGTCGCGCGGAGGATCTCTGTCTGTGTCATAGCGGTCTCCTTTGACCGTCGGGGTGCCTCTGAAATGGCAGCGATCCCACTATAGAACGATCATGCCGAGCGGTGGTGCTTCCCACCCGGGTGTCGGAGCAGTCAGGAGATGGTGCACCCCCCGGGACTTGAACCCGGAACCCACTGATTAAGAGTCAGTTGCTCTGCCAATTGAGCTAGAGGTGCATGGCTGGCCGGTGTGAACCCGGCCGAGGATAAACACTAGCATGAGTCTGGCGGGCCTGCGAACGGGGCCCGTGACGATGAGTACGACGACGAATACGACGACGAGAGAGACGCACCGTGAGCGACACTTCAGAACGACTGACAGCCGGCCTCGAGGCTCCCGACTTCACGCTGCAGGACGAGAACGGGGCGGATGTCTCGCTCTCCGGTCACCGCGGCGAGAAAGTCGTCGTCTACTTCTACCCGGCGGCGAACACCCCGGGCTGCACGACCGAGGCCTGCGACTTCCGCGACAACATCAACTCGTTGAAGAGCGCGGGCTACCAGGTGCTCGGAGTCTCGAAGGACTCCCCCGACGTGCTCAAGGGGTTCGCCGAGGCGCAGGGGCTCAACTTCCCGCTGCTCTCCGACCCCGACCTCGCCGTGCACAAGGCCTACGGCGCTTATGGCGAGAAGTCGCTGTACGGCAAGACCGTCACGGGCGTGATCCGCTCGACGTTCGTGATCGACGAGGAGGGTGCCGTCAGTCTGCCGCTCTACAACGTCAAGGCGACGGGGCACGTCGCGTCACTCGGCAAGAAGCTGAAGATCGACGCCTGAAGCACGACGCGGGCGGCTCAGACCTCGCGACGGGTGGCTGCCACGACAGAGGGTGACATCAGCAGCCCGATGCCGAGCAGCGACACCACCAGCACCGGCCATCCGTCGACGACATCGAGCAGCAACCCCTGGAAGATGCAGATCGCGACGATGACCTGCAACACCTGCCAGGTGAGCACGGCTCCGCGGGTCCACCCGCGCATCCGCACGAGGCAGACGCCGATGGCCAGCACCCAGACGCCCGCGGCGAGCACGATCACGATGAGAGCGACGGCCGTGGCGTACGACTCCGGTTCCTCGAGGCTCAGTTGGGCGATCAACCAGGCGCCGATGCCGAGCACGACGAGGGCCTCGGCGAACACCAGAACGGTGAGCAGGACGAGGAGCACGGGGCGTCGGAAAGGGGGCTCCGGATGCTCGGTCGGGCCGGTTCCGTGCACGTCAGCCTGATCGTCCATTATCTCCACAACCCAGAAAATCCTTGATTTGCCACTACCAGTATGCGACCATATTTGAGGTCGATTGTTGCTCACAATGTCGTGGGGGTGCGACGTGAGAGTAATCCCTATGCACCCGATGCTGGTCTTGATGTTTCCTGTTTCCACACAGGCAGAACGTCGTTTCCCGCTGCTCGTCGTCTGAACCCGAATCTTAGGTCGCTCGACCGAGGCATACGCATTACCCCAAAGGAGTACCCCGCATGGATTGGCGCGACAAGGCCGCCTGCCTGACTGCAGACCCCGAGCTCTTCTTCCCCGTCGGCAACACCGGCCCGGCAGTAGACCAGATCGACAAGGCGAAAGCCGTCTGCGCCCGATGCTCCGTCACCGAGGTCTGTCTGCAGTACGCCCTCGAGACCGGCCAAGACTCCGGCGTCTGGGGTGGTCTCAGCGAAGACGAGCGCCGCGCCCTCAAGCGCCGCGCCGCCCGCGCCCGCCGCGCCTCGTAGTCGCCCGCCTGACGCTGGCCGCGCCTCGCGCGGTCAGCGCTTCTTCAGCCAGCGGAACGGAATCTCGATCGTCACGACCGTGCCGCTCCCGACCATGGTGTGCCAGTCGATGGTTCCGCCCAGTTCGCCCTGGATGAGGGTGCGAACGATTTGAGTGCCGAGCCCCGAACCGACCTTGCCTTCCGGCAGACCGGATCCGGTGTCCCGCACTTCGACCGTGAGCGTCTCCTCGGAGTGCGAGGCAACGATCTCGACCTGGCCCTCCTGGCCGGCGAGACCGTGTTCGACGGCGTTGGTGACGAGTTCCGTGAGCGCGAGCGCGAGCGGGGTGGCATACTCGCTCGGCAGCACGCCGAAGCTTCCGCTGAACTTCGGATGCACGGTCGTGTTGTGAGCCGAGGCGACCTCGGTGACGAGCATCAGCACCCGCTCGAACACCACGTCGAAGTCGACCTTCTGGCTGAGACCCTCGGAGAGCGTGTCGTGCACCACAGCGATGGCGGCAACCCGGCGCATGGCCTGGGACAGAGCATCCTTCGCGTCATCGGAATGGGTGCGGCGGGCCTGGATGCGGAGCAGCGACGCCACGGTCTGGAGGTTGTTCTTCACCCGGTGGTGGATCTCGCGGATCGTCGCGTCCTTGGTGATCAGTTCGCGCTCGTCATGGCGCAGCTCTGAGACGTCGCGGCAGAGCACGATGGCGCCGAATCGCTGCCCACGGGTGCGGAGCGGGATCGCCCTGAGCGACACCGTCACGCCCTTCGCATCGATGTCGGTGCGCCAGGGCGCCCGCCCGGTGACCACCAGCGGGAGGGACTCATCGACGACCAGCGTTCCGTTCAGGAGCTGTGTCGTCACCTCGGCCAGCGACTGGCCCTCGAGCTCTTCGCTGAACCCCATCCGGTTGAAAGCCGACAGTCCGTTCGGGCTCGCGAACGTCACGATGCCGTCGGCGTCGAGCCGGATGAGGCCGTCGGGGGCCCGGGGTGCGCCGCGCCGCGGACCCGTCGGTGCGCCGAGGTCGGGGAAGTCACCCGCCGCGATCATCGCGAACAAATCGTTGGCGCACTCGTTGAAGGTGAGCTCCTGGCGGCTCGGGGTGCGCGCCTCGCTGAGGTTCGTGTGGCGGGTGACCACGGCGATCGGGTGGTCGGTGGTCTTCATGTCGGTCTGCGAGAGGCGGCGGAGCACCGGTACGGCCCGCACGCGGGTCGGGGTCTCCTCGTACCAGTCCGGCGCGGCAGTGTCGACGATCTGGGCGCTCTCGAACGCGTCGGTGACCTGCTTCCGCCACTCGGCCTTGACCGCCTGGCCCACGAAATCGCGGTAGAAGAGGGTGGCCGAGCTGGATGGCCGGGCGTGCGCCACCGCGACGAAGCTGCCGTCCTTCGACGGAACCCACAGCACGATGTCGGCGAAGGCCAGGTCGGCGAGAAGCTGCCAGTCTCCGACGAGGAGATGGAGCCACTCGACGTCGGCTTCGGTGGAATTGCCCTGCGCGAGGACGAGATCGCTCAATGTTGACACGTGCCTAGCCTACGGCTCCCCGGCTGAGCGTCCTGCAGGCACCAATCTTCTCCCCCACAGGCGGGCCCGCCGACGCTTTCTTTCCACAGAGCAAGGGCCGCTCTGGACACCTGTCAGTTCCCCTGCTTTCATGACAACACCCGAACCTGATGAATATTCAGTCGCCGCGGCTTCCCCCAGCACACCCAGCTGTCGTGGGCCGATCGGCCAGATCCCACCGGAGCCTCACACCATGATCCTGTTCCCCTCCGTCGTCGACATCGCCGACCACGACCAGCCGTCACTCGACGCACCGCGCAACGAACCGCACGGCGTGGAGCCCCGCGTGAGTGAGCCACACGACACGGAACCGCAGGGCATCCTCGAGAGCCTGACTCTCAGCGTCCTGGAGGTGCTGGCCGGGGTACGAGACCTCGACCAGATGGCGCGGTGGGTGTCCGAAGACGTCTACCGCCACCTGATGCAGCGCGTTGTGCTGTCGGCGCGTGCCCGCCAGGTGAAGGGTGAACGTTTCATCCGGCCCACGTTTACCATCGGCAGGACGGTGCACAGCGAACCGGCCCCCGGAATCATCGAGGGTGTCGTGATCGTGCACGGCAAGGCACGCACCCGGGCCGTGGCGCTTCGCCTCGAACGGCTCGAGTCGCGGTGGCGCGCGAGCGCGATCAACGTGCTCTGACCGGCTTGGGCGCCCCGCGCCCCGCGCCCGGGCGCCTGCCCCGTAGCCGAGCCGCGGCAAGGTCCGGTCCCCGGCTCGACGGCAGCGCCGCCGCCGGCCCGTGGCCGAGCCGCGCCCCGGGCCCCGTAGACGAGCCGCGGCAGGGTCCGGTCGCCGGCTCGACGGCAGCGCCGCCGCCGGTCCGCGGCCGAGCGGCCCCCCACGGATCACCGGATCGGCGGCCTCAACCCGATCCTCGGCCGATAGCTCGACGGATACGACCAGGGTCGCCCGTTCGTCGAACCCACGGCACAAACACCTGCGCGGCGTTCCGCTGGCCACTTGCCGTTGGCGCCAGACGGAGCTGGCACCCGACGACGGCTCCGCTGGCGGCGGGCGGGCGATTGGGGGCGGGCTGCTGGCGATTGGCGGCGGTCTGCCGGCGGTGGGCGGCGGGCGACCGGCTGCTGGCGGCGAGCGATGGGCGGCGGGCTGCTGGCGGTGGGCTGCACGCTGCGGGCAGGCCGCGGGCGACCTCGGGTCCGCGTACGCCTGAAGCCCCGAGCTCGCGGAGCGCCGAGCTAGCAGAGGGCCGGGCGCCCGGAACGACGGAACCCCGCCGGCGCGGATGACGCGGGCGGGGTTCCGGGTGGGCGACGCGGTTGCGTCGGCCGGGGTTCCGGCTGAGCGGCGCGGGTTGCCGTTACTTCTTCTTGCCCTGGCCGCGGCGTTCGGCGCGGTTCGCCGCGGGCGGACCCCCGACGGGGGTCTTCTGGCCGAACGCACCGGTCGTGGTGGGCTGGCTGCGCGGAGCCTGGCCGCGCTGCGGGTTCTTGCCGGCCGCCGGCGCGGTCGGCGCCCCGCCGGGTGTGAGGGGGTTGGCTTCCGCCTCCTCACGCTGCGCACGCGCAGTTGCGGCCTGTTCGAGCTGGCCGCGCTGGTTTCGCACCTCGACTCCGCCAGAGTCGCTCGGAGCGGTGAAGCTCAGCTGTTCGACAGCGGCGTTGCCGCTCTCGAGGCCCTTCGCCTGCACGGTGGGAGCATCGACGGACCCTGCGGGAGTGTTCACCTCGACCTCGAGGTTGAAGAGGAACCCGACGGCCTCCTCCCGGATCTGGCCCATCATCTGCTGGAAGAGGGCGAAGCCCTCCCGCTGGTACTCGACCAGCGGGTCGCGCTGAGCCATTGCCCGCAGGCCGATGCCGTCTTTCAGGTAGTCCATCTCGTAGAGGTGGTCACGCCAGCGACGGTCGATGACGGTGAGCACCACGCGGCGTTCGAGTTCGCGCATAGCCGCCTCACCGAGTGTCGCCTCGCGGGCCTGGTAGGCGATCTGGGCGTCGGAGAGGATCTCCCGGGCCACGAACTCGCGGCTGATCTTGCCTTTGCTGCCCGCCTCCGCGACGACCTCGTCGATCGAGATCGACACCGGGTAGAGGGTCTTCAGTTCGGTCCACATGGCGTCGAAGTCCCAGTCGTCGCCGTTGCCCTCGCCCGCGTGGGTCTCGAGCACGTCTTCGACCACGTCTTTGAGGAACTTCTGCGCACGTTCGTGCAGGTCGTCACCCTCGAGGATGTGTCGGCGGTCGCCGTAGATGGCTTCGCGCTGGCGGTTCAGCACGTCGTCGTACTTCAGCACGTTCTTGCGGATCTCGGCGTTCCGGCCCTCGACCTGCGACTGCGCGCTCCGGATGGCGCGAGACACGACCTTCGACTCGATCGCCAGGTCGTCGGGCACATTGCCGCGGCCCATCAGGCTCTCAGCGGCACCAGCGTTGAACAGGCGCATGAGGTCGTCGGTCAGGGAGAGGTAGAACCGGCTCTCGCCCGGGTCGCCCTGGCGGCCGCTCCGGCCACGGAGCTGGTTGTCGATGCGGCGGGACTCGTGCCGCTCGGTGCCGAGAACGTAGAGACCGCCGGCCTCGACGACCTTCTCGGCCTCCTCCTCGACGCCCGACTTGACCTCGGCGAACACGTCGTCCCAGGCGGCTTCGTACTCGTCGGGGGTGTCGACCGGGCTGAGGCCGCGGGAGTTCATCTCGGCCACGGCCAGGAACTCGGTGTTGCCGCCGAGCATGATGTCGGTGCCGCGCCCCGCCATGTTGGTCGCGACGGTGACGGCGCCGAGGCGACCGGCCTGTGCGATGATCGCAGCCTCGCGAGCGTGGTTCTTCGCGTTCAGAACCTCGTGGCGCACGCCCTTCTTGGCGAGCAGGCGCGAGAGGTACTCGCTCTTCTCGACGCTCGTCGTTCCGACCAGCACGGGCTGGCCGGTGGCGTGGCGCTCGACGATGTCCTCGACGACCTGCTCGAACTTGGACTGCTCGTTCTTGTAGACGAGGTCGGACTGGTCTTTCCGCTGCATCGGCCGGTTCGTCGGGATGGCGACCACGCCGAGCTTGTAGGTGCTCATGAACTCGGCAGCCTCGGTCTCGGCCGTACCCGTCATGCCGGCGAGCTTGTCGTAGAGCCGGAAGTAGTTCTGCAGCGTCACCGTGGCGAGCGTCTGGTTCTCGGCCTTGACGACCACGCCCTCCTTGGCCTCGATCGCCTGGTGGATGCCTTCGTTGTAGCGACGGCCGGCCAGGATGCGGCCGGTGTGCTCGTCGACGATCAGCACCTCGCCGTTCATCACGACGTAGTCCTTGTCCTTCTTGAACAACGCCGAGGCCTTCAACGAGTTGTTGAGGAAGGAGATCAGCGGGGTGTTCGCGGACTCGTAGAGGTTGTCGATGCCGAGGTAGTCCTCGACCTTCTCGATACCGGGCTCGAGGATGCCCACGGTGCGCTTCTTCTCGTCGACCTCGTAGTCGTCGCCGGACGAGAGACGGGTCGCGATGGAGGCGAACTCGGTGAACCAGCGGTTGGCTTCGCCGGAAGCCGGACCGGAGATGATCAGTGGCGTGCGCGCCTCATCGATCAGGATGCTGTCGACCTCGTCGACGATCGCGAAGTTGTGGCCGCGCTGCACCATGTCGCCCGCCTGCCAGGCCATGTTGTCGCGCAGGTAGTCGAAGCCGAACTCGTTGTTGGTTCCGTAGGTGATGTCGGCGGCGTACTGCTCGCGTCGCTCGGGCGGGGTCTGCCCGGAGAGGATCACCCCGGTGGTCATGCCGAGCGCGCGGAACACGCGGCCCATCAGCTCGCTCTGGTAGTTGGCGAGGTAGTCGTTCACCGTGACGATGTGCACGCCCTTGCCTGCGATCGCGTTCAGGTAGGCCGGGAGCGTGGCGACGAGGGTCTTGCCCTCACCGGTCTTCATCTCGGCGATGTTGCCGAGGTGGAGGGCTGCCCCGCCCATCAGCTGCACGTCGAAGTGACGGAGCCCGAGGGTGCGCCTCGAAGCCTCCCGCACGGCGGCGAAGGCTTCGGGCAGCAGGTGGTCGAGGCTCTCGCCGTCTTCGAAACGCTCCCGGAGCCTCGGCGTCTCGTCTTTCAGCTCCTCATCGGTGAGGTGTGTGAAGTCCTCTTCGAGGGCGTTGATCGCTTTCGCATAGTTCTCGAGGCGTCGAAGCACCCGGCCCTCGCCGACCCGGAGGACCTTTTCCAAAACTGAAGCCACGTTGAATCTCCTACCGAACCAGCCATGATCCAGCCGGTAATCATAGCAATACTAGTTGTCGTACCTGAGGGTCTGTATAACGAACGCTGGGGGCGCAGCGCCGCAGCGCCACACCCCCGGAGTTCTTCGTCTCTTCCGAGTCTACGAGAGAACCCTCTCCGCCTCGCGGGCATCCGCGACGAGCGGCGACGCGCTGTCGTCGAGCCCGATCACTCCGTAGTCCCAGCCCTTCCGGCGGTAGACCACGCTCGGGCGGTTGGTCTCCGAGTCGATGAACAGGTAGAAGTCGTGCCCGACGAGTTCCATCAGGTAGAGCGCATCGTCGACCGTCATCGGGGCTGCCGCGAAGACCTTCTTGCGGATGACCACCGGCGACCAGGCTTCGTCCGCTCCGTCGGCACCCTCTGCTTCCGGCGCGGATGTCGTGTGGTCTCCCCCGGACTCCGGAACCGTCTGCACCGCACCGGTGCTGACCTGGGCGAGAACGTCGGCCTCGGCGGGTTTCAGGTCGGTGAGGTTGAAGTCGGTGATCGACGCCTCCCTGAGGGAGACCGGACGATGTTGCCCGCGGTGCACCTTCTTGCGGTCCTTCGCTCGGCGGATTCGTTCGAGGAGCTTGGCGATGGCGAGGTCGAAGGCCACGTACTTGTCGCTTCCCGCGCTCTCCGCACGCACGATCGGGCCCGGTCCGATGAGGGTCAGTTCCACGCGGTCGTCTCCGCCGGAGGTGTTCGCCGAGCTGTGGCGGCAGACCTTGATCTCGAGGGCGAGTGCGCGATCGGCGAGGTGGGCGACTTTGTCGGCCTTCTCTGTCGCGTAGCTCCGGAACCGGTCGGTGATCCCTAGGTTGCGGCCCGTGATGTTGATCTCCATGGCAATCTCCTGGTCTCAAAAAGACGCGCCGCCCTGGGACCAAAGCGAGTTCTTCCGCGCCTTTTCCCCCACCGTAGTCGCGTCGGACACCCCGTGTCATCCGTTCACCGCAACTGCCCCGCTCGTTCACCCGCAGGTCGCACGGCGGATGCCCCGTGGTGCTTCGGCGTGTGGGCGAGGGTTGCCGCGCCCCACACCGTGGCTCCGGCGGATTCCAGCGCCCTGCGGCATTCCAGGAGCGTCGAACCGGTCGTGACGACGTCATCGATGAGGAGGAAGTTCCGCCCGTCGAGGGCGCCTGTGAGCTTGCTCCGAACTGTGAGGGATCCGCTGAGGTTGACCCGTCGCGCGTCGACGCCCAGCCCGGCCTGGTCGGCGGTGGGCCGCGCCACCCGCAGCGTCTGGGAGAGCCTCAGCCCGCTCCGCGCACGGGTGGCCAGCAGCACGACCGGGTGGTAGCCGCGTCGCCGGAAGGCGACGCGGGACGACGGCGCGACGGTGAGTTCGAGGCCTGTGCCCGGAGGAAGGGATCCGAGCAGGGCACTCCGGGCATCCAGAACCGCCGGCTCGAGCACGCGGGCCAGCGACCGTGTCACATCGGTTCGCCCCGACTCCTTGAAGGCGGAGAGTGCTGTGCTGACGATGCCTCCATAGGGAACGCTCGCCCAGACCCGGAGCGGCCGCTCACCCGGCACCTCGATCACGAGAGCCTCAGTGCGGGAGCCGTCCGCGGCCGGTGGCCCCATGGCCTCACAGCACACCGGGCAGACCGGGTGGTCGCGCGCTCCGCAGCCGACGCACTCGGTCGGCAGCAGCACAGCGAGCGCGCCGCCCAGCGCGGCTACGAGGGCGAGCCGGGCAGCGGCGGCCAGTGACAGAAAGGATGTGGGAAAGGTCATGCCCGCAACTCTCGTCGCCGGCAGAGCCCGCAGGGGATGGTGACCACGATCTGTGCACAGGATGCCTCTCCCCCGGGATGTGGAGGAGAAGACCGCGCCGATCCCGGCTCAGGTCTGGGTCGCCAGCAGCGACACCGCCTTGGCCGTCGTCTGCCAGCCGCTTCCGCGCTGCTGCTGCAGCTCTCCCGTGGAGGTGAGCAGCCAGAGCCCGCTCACATCGTTCGAACCGGAGAGCGAAGCGGCCTTCACCGGGATGCCGAGTGTTGAGCTCATGCCGCCGATCTCCTGCAGCACCACCCGGTCGTCTCCGCCCGCCGTCACCGTCAGCGAGGCCACACTCGACGCGTCGACCCAGGTGGCGTCGAGCGGTGTACCCGAACCCGACGCCAGCGTCACCGGGTCACCCAGCCGCTCCGGCGCACCGGCCGAGTTGCGGATGACCGCCGCGACCATGAGCCGCGGAAGACCGTCGGTCACGGTGAACGCCAGAACCCGGGTGCCGTCCCGCGAGACATCCAGTGACACGATGCTCGACGCACCATCCCAGTCGACGGCCACCGGATGCACGGTGCCGTCGCTCCCGTAGGCCTGGACAGCATTGGGGGCACTCACCGGCACGGTCCAGACATACCCGGACGGGTCAAGCGTAGGTGCCAGCAGCCCCTCGCGACTGTCGACCAGAACCCCCGGATTGTCGCCCGACTGCACGGCGTAGACCCCGGTTGCCGTGCCGACTGCGAGCACGTTCGCCGACGACGTCACCGAGAGCGGCGCGAGGGCCTGCACCTTGTCGCTCAGGCCCGCGAGAGGGACAAGCGCGCTGCTGGTCAGGTAGCCGAAGGCGCCCGCCTGAAGGACGAGCGGTTTCGGGTCGACCCGGGGAGCGAAGATCGGGCTCGCCGCGGCCGGAATCGTGAGCGGGCTCTGGTTGACCGTGATCGCGACGGCCGCGACCGACGCCACGGAGCCGAGCGAGGTGTCGAGCTGCGCCTGCATCCGCTGCTGGGCCTCGGGGGTCTGGGTGAGAACCTGGTTCGAGAGGTCGACGTTGGCCTTACCAGAGGAGACCACGACCGACGACGTCTCCGTGCCGTCCGGGAAGGCGGTGACCACCGCGCCCTGGCCGAGCCACGGTGCCGGCCCCGCGAGGAGCGCCTTCACCACGCGCGTGCCGGTCGTCTCGTCTTTGGGGAACCACCGCACATCCGGAACGAGGTACGTGTACGTCGGGTCGTAGAAGTAGAGGGAGTGCGAGCTGAAGACCTGGCTGAACCGGCTCTGTTCCAGGATGATGCCGGGATCGGCCATGTTGATGCGCCACTGCCCGTCCTCCTGGGTGAACTGGAACGGGATCGTCACGGACGACGTCGAGGTGTTCTCGACGTACTCACCCGTACCGTCGACCTCCGCCTGGGGCGTCACGCTGACGCTCATGGCGGTGTCCGTCTCGCCGGGGTTGAAGGCGAGTTGTCCCGCATCGATCAGAACGCCGGCGTTCGGATCCCACTGCTTCTGGAAGCCCTTCGAGAGGAAACTCCTTGCAACCGCATAGTCGTTCTGCGGGCTCGCCGCAGCCTGGAGGAAGCCGTTCAGGATCTGCGTCTGGTTCGCGTCGGGAACGGGACCCGGCGGCAGCAGGATCACGTCGATGTCCTCGGGCGCTGAGCTCGCCGGCTGGGCGTGCACGCCACCGCTGTCGGGGATGCCCGTGCAGCCCGCCAGCGTGAGAACGGCGGCCACGGCCACAGCCAGCACAGCGGTGGCCCGGAGGCGAGCCGCCCTCACGAGAGTTCCCCGATGGCCTGGCCCGCGTCATCCGGCGGCAGGGGCAGCGGCGATGTGCCCGCGGTGTGGCCGTGGATGCGCGGCAGCGTCAGACGGAAGCAGCTGCCGGCACTGCTCGCCGACCACACCTCGAGCGCGCCCCGGTGGAGGGTCGCGTCTTCGAGCGAGATCGCGAGGCCGAGGCCGGTGCCACCGATGGTGCGCTTCCGCGACGGATCCGCGCGCCAGAAGCGTTCGAACACGCGGTCGGCCTCCTCCGGGCTCATGCCGATGCCGTAGTCGCGCACCGCGACGGCGATGGACGAGATGTTGCTGTCGACCGAGACCACGATGGGCCGCCCTTCGCCGTGTTCGATCGCGTTGCCGAGCAGGTTGGTGAGGATGCGGCGGATCCGGCTCACGTCGAGCTCGACCTCGACGTAGCCGCCGGGCGCGAACACCCGGATCTCGGACCCGGCGCTGGCGGCGAGCGGCTGCATCTGGTCGACCGCGTCCTCGGTCAGCCGCACGAGGTTGGTGGACTCGACGTTCAGGTCGGCGGAACCGGCGTCGAACCGGCTGATCTCGAGCAGGTCGCCGAGCAGCATTTCGAAGCGCACCGTCTGGGTGTGCAGCAGTTCTGCCGTGCGGCCGATCGCGGGTTCGAACGTGTCGCGCTGGTCGTAGAGCATGTCTCCGGCCAGCCGGATCGTCGTGAGCGGCGTGCGGAGTTCGTGCGAGACATCCGAGACGAAACGCTGCTGCAGCTGGGAGAGTTCGGCGAGCTGGGTGATCTGGCCCTGCATACTGTCGGCCATTCCGTTGAACGAGCGGGCGAGGGTCGCGAGGATGTCGTCGCCCTTCTCCGGGATGCGCACCTCCAGCCGGCCCGCGGCGAGCTGCTCACTCGTCTCGGCCGTGATCCGGATCGGCTCGATCACCAGCCGCACGATCACCCAGGCGACCACAGCGATGAGGAGGGTCAGGAGGAGGCCGGCGATCCAGAGCGTCTGCTGCACGAAGCCCAGCGTCTGGTTGGCGTCTGCGAGGTTGTAGCCGAGGTAGAGCTGGTACTCGCCGGCGCTCGGGATGGTGAGGGGCGTTCCGACGATCAGGCCGGGATCCGTGCCCCCGGTGCTGTTCGGCAGCGACACCGACTGCCAGTACTGGTTCTGGCTGCCGGCGCCTGCGGTGACCTCGCCCTTCAGCGCGTCGGAGATGAGGCCCTTCGCGTTCAGCGCAGGGCTCGCGAAGGGCAGGAACGACGTGGTGCCCTGGTCGTTGCCGGGAGCGGTCAGGATGGCGATCAGCCGGGACGACGACGACGACGTGATCTTCGACTGGGCCGAGTTGAGCAGCGTGCTCACCGACGTCTCCGAGGTCGAGTCGGAGGCGTCGAAGATCGTCTGCGCGGCCTGCGCGGCCTGATTCGAGTCGGCCAGCACCTGGTTCAGGCGCGAGTGGAAGAGGTCGTTGCCGATACTGACCGAGGTGTAGATGCCCGCCCCGAGGAGGGCGATCGTGGTCAGGGCGATGGTGATGACGATGGTGCGGAACTGCAACGACTGGCGCCAGGCACCCCGCAACTGCCGGGGCCAGGCGCGCCACTCCCTGGCGAGGAAGGGCCCGATGCGGCTCCGGCCCAGCCGGGCATCCGCACTCGTCACGCCACGCGCTCCACTCTCAGATGACGGCGCCGGCCCGGTAGCCGACACCCCGAACGGTCATGACGATGCGCGGGTTGTCGGGGTCTTCTTCGACCTTCGCCCGCAGGCGCTGCACATGCACGTTCACGAGCCGCGTGTCGGCCTTGTAGTGGTAGCCCCAGACCTGTTCGAGCAGCATCTCCCGCGTGAAGACCTGCTGGGGCTTCGACGACAGGGCGTGCAGCAGGTCGAATTCGAGGGGGGTGAGGTTGATGCGGCCGGCTCCACGTCGCACCTCGTGCCCCTCGATGTCGAGTTCGAGGTCGCCGATGCGGAGGAGCCCGCTGGAGGGCGCGGTGGCGGGCGTCTGCCTCAGCCGGGTGCGGATGCGCGCCACCAGCTCCTTCGGATTGAACGGCTTCACGATGTAGTCGTCGGCGCCCGATTCGAGGCCCTTCACCACGTCCATCGTGTCGGACTTCGCGGTCAGCATGATGATCGGGGTACCGGACTCGGCACGGATCTGCGCGCACACCTCGATGCCGTCGAGCCCCGGGAGCATGAGGTCGAGCAGCACCAGTTCGGGCTTCGCCTCCTGGAAGGCGGCGAGCGCCTCGGAGCCGTCGGCGCAGAAGATCGGGTCGAAACCCTCGGCCCGCAGAACGATGCCGATCATCTCGGCGAGAGCGGGATCGTCATCGACCACCAGTATGCGAGCATCCATAGCACCCAGAGTACTGGAGCGTGCCCGGAGGGGGCTGCGAGCAGGCAGTCCCCTCCGGGCATCCGGTGTCATTCCCGGCCGGCCACGGCGGGCTAAGGGATGACCGTGGCGGTCGGTGCCGAGGTCTTCGTCACACTCTGGTATCCCGACTTGCTGCCCGTCACCGTGACGCTGATCGCATGGCCCGAATCGTTCGTGGTCAGCGAGCGGGTGGAGGCGGTGGAACCGGCGATCGCGACACCGTCGCGGAGCCACTGGTAGGTGAACGTGACGGGCGAGGGGCCCCAGATTCCCGTCTTCGCCGTCAGGGTCGAGCCCACCTTCGCCGTCCCGGCGACCGACGGGGTGCCGGAGGTGACCGGCGCCGCGGCCACGGCCGGGGTGACCGCCGATGTCGATGCCACGGAGGTGTACCCCAGCTTCGTTCCGGTGACGGTGACCTTGATGGTCTTGCCGAGCTGCGCCTGGGTCAGCACGAACGTCGACCCTGTCGCACCGGTGATGTTCGCACCGGATGCCTTCCACTGGTAGGCGAACGTCACGGGTGCCGGACCCCAGCCGCTGAGGTCCACCGACAGCGTCTGTCCGACGGTGGACGTGCCGACGATCACCGGGGTGGTGCTGGTGATCGTGCCGGCGACGACCTTCCCGGTCGCGGCACTGGTCTGGCTGGAAGACGCGTAGCCGGTCTTCGAGCCGATGACCGTCACTGTGATGCTCTTACCCACGAGGGAACCATCGACGATATAGGTCGACTGCGTCGCACCGGAGATCGTCGCGCCGTTCGCGCTCCAGACATACGCGAGGCTCACGGGGCTGGGGCCCCAGGTTCCCGGCGTTGCGGTGAGCGTCTCACCCGTGCGGGCGGTTCCGGCGACGGTGGGCGTCGCCGTCGTGAGCGTGCCCGGGGCGGCCACCGTACCGGCCGAGGTCGCCGAGACAGTGGCGTAACCGGACTTGGATCCGGTGACACGCACGGAGATCGTCTTCCCGGCATCTAACGTGCTGATGGTTCGGGTCACGGCAGTCGCGCCGCTGATCACCGCCCCGTCCCGCAGCCACTGGTAGGTGAAAGTGACGGGGGCGGGACTCCAGGTTCCGGGGACCGCTGTGACCACGGAGCCGACCTTCACCGTGCCGGTGATTGTCGGAGTGCCCGGGGTGAGCTGGGCCGGCGCCACGGCGGCCGTTGCCGCGCTCGTCGTCGTGGCCGAGGAGTAACCATCCTTGGTGCCCGTCACCGAGACGGTCAGGGTGGCACCGATGTCGGCGCTGACCGGGGCGTAGGTCGACGCGGTCGCGCCCGGAATGGCGGCGCCCGCCTTCGACCACTGGTAAGCCAGCGTGACGGGCGCAGGCCCCCAGGTGCCGGCCGAGGCGGTGAGGGTCGAACCGACACCCGCCGTTCCCGAGATGGTCGGGGTGACCGTCGAGAGGGTTCCATAGCCGACGGCCGCGGAGACCGCTGACGTCTGGGAGGCGCTGGCGTAGCCGGGCTTCGCACCGGTGACACTGACCTTGATCGTCTTCCCGCGTTCAGCAGGGCTCAGCACGAGCGTCGATCCCGTAGCGCCGGTGATGTTCGCGCCCGAGGCCTTCCACTGGTAGCTGAAGGTGACAGGAGCCGGTCCCCAGGCACCCGCGTCGACCGACAGGGTCTGCCCGACGGCGAACGTGCCGCTGATCGTGGGTACCGCGGTGGTCAGGATCCCGGGTGCTGCCGCAGCCGTGGGCGCACTCAGCGTCGTAGCGGTCGTGTAGCCCGCCTTCGTTCCGGTCACGCTGACCGTGATGGTCTTGTTCACGTACGCGGGGGCGATCACGTAGGTCGATGCCGTCGCACCCGGGATGGCCGCTCCGGCCGCGCTCCAGGCGTAGGTGAAGTCGACCGGCGCGGGGCTCCAGGTACCGGGAGCGGCCGTGAGGGTCTGGCCCACCTGCACCGTTCCCGAGATGGTCGGCGTCGCCGTGCCGAGGATGCCCGGGGCCACGCTCACGCCGGCCGAAGTCGTCGTGGCGGTGGTGTAGCCGGTCTTGGTGCCCGTCACCGCGACGGTGACCGTCTTGCCGAGGTCAGCCACCGTCAGCGTGTAGGTCGTGCCTGTCGCTCCCGCGATGGCTGTGCCGTTGGCGAGCCACTGGTAGGCGAGGTTCACCGGCGCGGGCCCCCACGCGGCGGCGGTCGCCGTCAGGGTGCTGTCCACCCGGGCGGTGCCGGAGATCGTGGGAGTGGTCGTGGTGAGGTCGCCCAGGGCGACGGCGGCCGTCGGAGTCGACGACTTCGTGATCGTCTTGAAGCCCGTCAGGGACGCGGTCACCTTCACGGTGAGGGTCTGTCCGGCGTCGGCCGGTACGACGAGGTAGGTCGCGGAGGTCGCTCCGGTGATCGACGTGCTGCCGCGGTACCACTGGATCTTCTTCGTGGGCGTGCCCGGGCCGAAGGTGCCGGTGGTGGCGGTGAGGGTGTTGCCGACCTTCGCCGTGCCCGAGATGGTCGGGGTCGGCGCCGGCGTGAGGGCGTGGTCGTTGTCGACTGTGCTCAGCAGGCCGTTGATGCCCGCGGCCGTCGCGGCGCTCCCGACGACGACGGGGTTGGAGTAGCCAACCGTCGGCTTGTCGTTGTACCACTCGCCGAAATAGGTGCCGTCGCCCTGGAAGTAGACGGTGTAGCTGCCGACCGGCACGTTCTCGATGGCGAAGTTGCCCGCTTCATCGGTGTAGGCATAGGTGTAGAGACTCGCTCCCCCGGGTGTGTAGACGTCGACCTCGTGCGAGGTCAGCGGGGCGTTGCCGGCAGCCGAACTGGCGATCTTTCCCGTGATCCTGCCGACGGAGACGACGAGGGTCGCGTTCGCGGTCTTTGTTCCCGCCGAGGTGACGACCACCGGCGTCGCCGACGCAGACGTCGTCTTGTTGCTGTAGTACTGCTCGAAGTGGGTCGCATCGCCGTAGAACCGGATCGTGTACGTGCCGACCGCGATGTCGCTGAACGAATAGTTCCCGGCCCCGTCGGTGTACGTGTACGCGACCAGCGAACCACCGTCGGCCGAGAGCAGGTCCACCTCGGTGCCCGATGTCACGGGATACGCAGCCGACGAACTCGACACCGTGCCGGAGACCACACCGACAGAGACCACCAGGGCCGCATTCGCGGTCGTGCCCCCTGCGGTCGTGACGACCACCGGCGTCGCCGACGCAGACGTCGTCTTGTTGCTGTAGTACTGCTCGAAGTGGGTCGCATCGCCGTAGAACCGGATCGTGTACGTGCCGACCGCGATGTCGCTGAACGAATAGTTCCCGGCCCCGTCGGTGTACGTGTACGCGACCAGCGAACCACCGTCGGCCGAGAGCAGGTCCACCTCGGTGCCCGATGTGACGGGGTAGTCCCCTGAAGCACTGCTCACCGTGCCGGAGACCGTACCGACGGAGGTCTGGAGCACGGCGTTGATTCCTGTGCTCGCCGCTCCGGACGAGACGGTGGCCAGGTCTGCACCGGCTTGGTCGGGCGACGCGTTGTACCACTGGTCGAAATGCGTGCTGTCGCCGAAGAAGTGCAGCTGGTACTGGCCGACCGGAACGTTCGCGAAGCTGTAGTTGCCGTTGAGGTCTGTGGTCGTGTAGGTGACAAGCGAACCGCCGTCGGCCGAGAGGAGGTCGACCTCGGTACCCGAGTCGACCGGGTAGGCGGTCGACGAGCTGGAGACCGTGCCCGAGATCGAACCCACAGAGGCCACCAGGGCCGCGTTCACGTTGGCAGTCGTCGCCGCGCTCGTGACGACGACCGGATCTGCGCCGGCGGCATCCGCAGAGCCGAGGTAGTACTGCTCGAAGTGGGTCCCATCGCCGTAGAAGCGGATCTGGTAGGAACCGATCGGCACGTCTGTGAAGGAGTAGTTGCCGTTCAGATCGGTGGTGGTGTATGTGATGTAGGACGCGCCGTCGCCGGAGAGCAGATCCACTTCGAGCGACGAGTCGACGGGGTAGGCCGCCGTCGCACTCGTGACCTTGCCGGAGATGTTGCCGACCGATTTGGTGAGCAGCACACTCGCGGTCGTCGTGCCGCCGGCCGTCACCGTCACGGTGTTGCCGGTGGCCGCCGACGTCTTGTTGTTGAACCACTGGCCGAAGTGCGTGCCGTCGCCGTTGAACTGCAGCTTGTAGGTGCCGGGGGCGAGTCCGGTGAAGCTGTAGTTGCCGACGGAGTTCGTGGTGGCGTAGGTGAGGTACGAGGCTCCGTCGCCCGAGTACAGGTCCACCTCGATGTTCTGGAGGTTCGGGTGGGTGGCGCCGCCCTCCGAGCCCTTCACGTTGCCGCTGAGGGTTCCGGTGGTCGCGGCGAGCCTGACGTCGTCGAACACGGGAGCTGCGGCGGGCGCGGCAGCGACGGGGCCTCCGGATGCTCGTTCCGCGGCATGGGCGAGAGGGGAGCCGCCCAGCAGCACGAAGAAGGCCACTGCGGCGCCGAGGAGTGCGACCAGAAGCCACCTGGGCCTGCGGGCCGGGCGACCGCCCGCCACGGAGTCGTTCGCTGTCAGGTCTCTGGTGCTCTCTGTCATGGTGTCCCCCTCAGGACCGGCAGTGCTCGCGCGCCTCTGCGCGTCAGATGGTCGAAAGCTAGCAGTTCGCTGAGAATCTGCACATGCCCTTTTCGGGGGGTTCTGTGCACGCTTGTCGCGTCAGGGCACAGTGCGGTTCCCTCGCGGGTAACCGACCCCACCAGCGAGTGTCGGCGGGGTGTGCGAGCATGGTGTCGTGGAGGTGCCGGAAGGCATCGCGGGGTGGGGCACGTCGCACAGAGAACACGTCACAGTACGTATGTATGTCGCATCGCATATGTCGAAGTGGGCCACTCGCTCGAGTCGGTCGACACGGAATGTAAGGAAGCACCGGTGACCGACAACCACGACCGGCAGGGGGCCGGGGTTCCCCCCGTGGAGTCCGTGCAGCCGCCACGGGCGTTCACGCCGCCGCAGTACGGCCAGTACGCGCCGCAGCCGGGGTACGGTGCGAATCCCACGCAGCCGGGGTACGGTGCGAATCC
This sequence comes from Subtercola boreus, assembly GCF_006716115.1. Classification (NCBI taxonomy): domain Bacteria; kingdom Bacillati; phylum Actinomycetota; class Actinomycetes; order Micrococcales; family Microbacteriaceae; genus Subtercola; species Subtercola boreus. The sequence continues at coordinate 2,299,886 of NZ_VFOO01000001.1, forward strand.
GACGCAGCCGGGGCCCGGGCAGTGGGCGCCGCCGCCGAAGCCCGGGCTCGTGCCGCTCCGGCCGCTCGGCTTCGGAACCCTCCTCGGCGCGCCGTTCCAGGTGCTGCGCCGGAACCCCCGCGCCACGCTCGGCAGCGCCCTGATCATCCAGTTCGTGATCGGTGTGGTCACCGCGCTCATCGTCGGCGGTGCCGTGCTGCTCGCCGTCACGCGGATCGACTCGGCTTCGCAGGAGGACTACGACTCGATCCAGGCCGGCTCGACCGCGATCGTGCTGCTGAGCACCCTCATCCCGCTGGCGGTCGCCCTCGTCACGAGCGCACTGCTGCAGAGCATCCTCGTCATCGAGGTCTCCCGCGAGATCCTCGGCGAGAAACGGCGGATGGGCGAACTCTGGCGTGCTGCCGGCCGGCGCATCTGGCCCCTGGCGCTCTGGACGCTGCTGCAGGTCGTGGTGGCGGTTCTCGTGCTCGCGGCCGTGGTCGGCGTGATCGTGCTGCTGACCCTCCTCGGCACGGTCGGGGCCGTACTGGCGGTGGTGTTCGGCATCGTCGCCTTCCTCGGGATCGCCGTGCTGGCCGCCTGGCTCACCACGAAACTGTCGCTCGTCCCCTGCGTGATCGTGCTCGAGCGGGCCGGCGTGCGGGCGGCGATCGCCCGCTCGTGGCGACTCACCGACCGCTTCTTCTGGCGTACGCTCGGCACGGAATGGCTGGTCGGCGCCATCGTCTCCGTCGCATCCCAGGTGGTGGTGCAGCCGATCAGCCTGATCTTCGGGCTCGGTGTCGGCGTGCTCGCGCCGAACGGCACCGACGAGAGCGGCACCGGCTCCGGGCTCCCCGCCGACCTGCTGCTCATCGGCGGGCTGTACCTCGTCATCGGGATCATCCAGCTGGTGTTCGGCGCGATCAGTTCGGTCGTGCAGGCAGCGACCGTCTCGGTGATCTACGTCGACCTCCGCATCCGCAAGGAGGGTCTCGACCTCGAGCTCATCCGCTTCGTCGAAGCCCGGGAGAGCGGCCGGCTGGCACCCGATGAAGATCCGTTCCGGGTCGCCGGGCGGGTCTGAGGGCAGGGCGTCACCGTGTCCGTCTCCTTCGCCGCGTGGGTGCACTCTGCCGTGCCGGTCGATCCCTCGGCGCCGGATGCCCGCCAGCTCCTCCAGGAGGAACTCGGCAAACCGGAGTACCAGGCCGCGAAGCCCACCTGGCTCGATCTGGCAGCGTCGGCGGTCGAACGCTGGCTGAACAGCCTGGTGCTGCCATCGGGTGGAGACGCCAGCGGGCTCCTTCCCCTGATCGCGGTGATCGTACTGGTCACCCTCATCATCGTTCTGTTCATCGTCTTCGGGCGTCCCCGGCGCAACCGCTCTGCTCCCGTGCAGCTGGGTTCCCTGTTCGGTTCGGATGACCGGCGGAGCTCCGCCGAACTCCGGGCGTCAGCTGCGGACGCCGCACGCTCCGGCGACTTCCGTACGGCGATCGAGGAACTGTACCGGTCGATCGCCCGGCGTCAGGCGGAGCGCACGGTCATCCGCGTCGACCCGGGAACCACCGCCCAGGATGTCGCGTGGCGCGCAGCCGAGTCGTACCCGAGCGAGGCCGGTGGGCTGGCGTCGGCGGCGCGGGTGTTCGACGAGGTGCGGTACCTGGGAGCATCCGGAACCCATGCGTCGTACGAAGAGCTCGCGGGGCTCGAGGCACGCCTGCGCGACGCCGCGCCGGTGCGGCGCGAGCGGATCGGGGCACGGTGACGGGCCGGGCGGGCGCGGTGGTCGCTCCGGGAGGGAAGGCAGCGGGCCTCGGCGGCTCGACAGGCGCGGCCGGCGGGAGCACGCCGCCCGGGCGGAGGACCGCAGCGGGCGCGGAGGCCGCGACGCCGACGATGCGCGTGTTCTTCCGGCGGTGGTCGTTCTGGCTGGGGGCCGGGGTGTTCGTCGTGATCGCGAGCCTGGTGCTGCTGCTGGTGCGCGGCGTCTCGGGAACAGAGGCAGGCTCCGACCTGTCGACGACGAGCGCCGCGCCCACGGGAGCGAAGGCGATCGCGGAGGTGCTGCGGCAGCAGGGGGTCACCGTGTCGACGGCCGACAGCCTCGACGGGGCCCTACGAGCTGTGGCCGACATCCGTGGGAGCGGCGGGGCCGGTTCTGGCGGCAGCAGCGACCCGACCGTGCTCATCTACGACCCGAGCGGGTACCTGCCGATCGATCGCCGGGCCGACCTTCTGGCGCTCGGCAACCGGATCGTGCTCGTACAGCCCGACATCTTCACACTCGACGCCCTCGCGCCCGGCGTCTCGGTCACGGGTGTGGTCGGGGCGAGCGACGTCGTGGAGGCGGGCTGCGGGCTGGCCGTCGCCGAACGGGCCGGCACGATCTCGACCTCGGGGAGCGGCTACCGGCTGGACGCCGACGGCACTGACACTGACGCCGGCGGCGGCACCGGCACCGGCACCGGCACCGAATGCTTCCCGGTGGGCGACGGCGGCTTCTCACTCGTGCAGCAGAACGCCGGCGGATCTGTCGTGACGGTGCTGGGAGCATCCGGAATCCTGACGAACGAACACGCCCTCGAAGCCGGCAACGCGAGCCTCGCGCTCGGGCTGCTCGGGTCTGTCGACCAGCTGGTCTGGTACCTGCCGTCCGCGGCCGACCTCACCGCGACGGGGCCGCCGAGCCTCGCCGCCCTGACGCCCGGCTGGGTCACGCCGCTCGTGGTACTGCTGGTGGCCGTCTTCCTCGCCGCCGCGCTCTGGCGGGGCCGCCGGCTCGGGCCGGTCGTGGTCGAGAACCTGCCGGTGATCGTGCGCGGCTCCGAGACCGTCACCGGGCGGGCCCGGCTCTACACGCGCTCGAACGCGCGAAGCAGGGCACTGGATGCTCTGCGGATCGGCACCGTCACGAGACTGTGCGGACTGCTCGGCCTCCCCCGCACGGCCGCGCTGCCCGAGATCATCGCAGCCGTCGCGGCGAGCACGGCGTCGCCGCCTGCGGAACTGGCCGAGGTGCTGGTGAACCGTCTCCCGCGGTCGGACAGCGAACTGCTCGCCCTCTCCCACCAGCTGTCGGTGATCGAACGGCGCGTGCAGGTCGCCGTCGGGCGCGCGCCCGCCACCCCCACACCCTCTTCCCCGTCCGTCCGTCCCACAGAAAGCCGGTCATGAGCGACATGCCCCAGCCATCCCAGACAGCAGGGCCGAACCAGGCAGCGCCCGACCTACCGCTCTCGGGCCCGGAGCCCCGGGCATCCGACGACGAGCTCCGGCAGGCGCTCTCCCGGGTGCGCACCGAGGTCGGGAAAGCCGTCGTCGGGCAGGACGGCGCGGTCACCGGTCTGCTGATCGCTCTGCTCGCGCGCGGCCACGTGCTGCTCGAGGGCGTTCCCGGGGTCGCGAAGACGCTGCTCGTGCGATCCCTCGCCGCCGCGCTCAGCCTCGACACCAAGCGGGTGCAGTTCACGCCCGACCTGATGCCGGGCGACGTGACGGGCTCGCTCGTGTACGACGCGCGGTCGGGCGAATTCCAGTTCCGGGACGGGCCGGTGTTCACGAACATCCTGCTCGCCGATGAGATCAACCGCACGCCGCCGAAGACGCAGTCCGCCCTGCTGGAGGCGATGGAGGAGCGCCAGGTCAGCGTCGACGGACTCTCGCGGCCGCTGCCCGACCCGTTCCTGGTCGCGGCCACGATGAACCCGATCGAATACGAGGGCACGTACATGCTGCCCGAGGCTCAGCTCGACCGGTTCCTGCTGAAGCTGACCCTCGACATCCCCGAGCGCGACATCGAGATCCAGGTGCTGGCGCGCCATGCCGCCGGCTTCAACCCGCGGGACCTCGTCGCAGCCGGCGTCACTCCCGTGCTCGGGGCGGCGCAACTTCACCAGGCGCAGGCCGCGGCGGGCCGGGTCGGCGCCTCCCCCGACGTGATCGCCTACGCTGTGGACCTCGCACGCGCCACCCGGCAGAGTCCCTCGGTCAAGCTCGGCGTGAGCCCGCGCGGGAGCACGGCGCTGCTCGCCTCCGCGAAGGCGTGGGCGTGGCTGAACGGGTTCGCCTCGATCACGCCCGACCACGTGCAGGCGATGGTGCTGCCGGTGCTGAGGCACCGCATCCAACTGCGGCCGGAAGCGGAACTCGAGGGCGTCTCGGTCGACACGATCCTCCGCGGCGTGCTCTCGCAGGTGCAGGTGCCGATCTGATGAGGGATTCCCGCGCTCTGGATGCCCGGAGCCGCACCTGCATTCGCCGAGGGCAGCGGTAGTGGCCGTCTCGGGGCGGTTCGTTCTGCTGGTCGCGATCGGCGCGGTGCCGATCGTGCTGCTCGGGCAGGCCTACGGCCTCGCGTTCGAAGCGCTCGGCGGGTGGCTGCTGCTCGCGGTTGTGCTCGGCGTCGTCGACCTGGTGCTCGCGGGGTCGCCACGGCGCATCGGTGTCGAACGCGACCTGCCGCTCCGGGTCCGTCTCGGCCAGCCCGCGCAGAGCGACCTCTACCTGACGAACGACGGTCGGCGGATGCTCCGCGGAACGGTGCGCGACGCCTGGCAGCCCTCAGCCGGAGCCGTGTCGACACGCTTCGCGGTGCGGATTCCCGCCGGGGAACGCCGGCTCGTGAGCGCCGAGCTCCGCCCGTTCCGCCGAGGTGAGCGCCGGGTGGAGCAGGTGGGCATCCGTTCCTTCGGACCGCTCGGGCTCTGGGCGCGGCAGGCGAGCATCGTGGCACCCGGGCGCATCCGCGTGCTGCCGCCGTTCCATTCGCGCCGACACCTGCCCTCGCGTCTCGCCCGGCTGCGGGAACTCGACGGACGCACGAGCGTGATGGTGCGCGGGCAGGGAACAGAGTTCGACTCGCTGCGGGAGTACGTTCGGGGCGACGACGTGCGCTCCATCGACTGGCGGGCGACGGCGCGGCGCGACGGGCTGGTCGTGCGCACGTGGCGGCCCGAGCGCGACCGGCGAGTGGTGATCGTGATCGACTCCGGGCGTACGAGCGCGGCGAGGATCGACGACGAACCACGCCTCGACACGGCGTTCGAGGCGGCACTGCTGCTGGCCGCGCTGGCGAGCCGGGCCGGCGACCGCGTCGACGTGATCGCCTGGGATCGCCGCGTGCGGGCCCGCGTTCAGGGTGCGACGGGGCCCGACCTGCTCTCCCGGATGGTCGACGTGCTCGCGCCTGTCGACCCGGAACTGCTCGAGACCGACTGGTCGGCCGTACCCGCCCGGGTGCGCGAGATCACGAACCAGCGCGCGCTGGTCGTGCTGCTGACGTCCCTCGAGACGCCCGGTTCCTCCCGGGGCCTCCTCGCCGTGCTGCCGCAGCTGACCCAGCGGCACACCGTGCTGGTCGCGTCGGTCACCGATCGTTCCACCTTCGACCTCGTCGGCCAGCGCGCCGACCTCGAGCAGATCTACGCGGCGGCGGCCGCCGAGCGGGCACTGCTGGATGTCGCGCGGGTCTCGGCCGCGGCCCGCCAGCAGGGCGCGGAGGTCGTCACAGGCTCGCCCGCCGACCTGCCGCCTGCGGTCGCGGACCGGTACCTCGCGCTGAAGGCGGCCGGCCGGCTCTGACCCAGGGAGCCGACGCGGGTCAGGTCGCGACGAGGCGCTGGGCTCCCCGGTCGAACTCTTCGAGGTCACCGGTCTCGCCCGCGCGGTGGGCCCGCCCGCCGACCCACAGCATGTAGAAGAGGAACGCCCCGAGCGCCACCGCCCCGATGGCCAGCTTCACCGGCCAGGGCAGCGGCGACGGCGTGACGAAGCCCTCGATGATTCCGGAGATGAGCAACACGAAGACGAGCCCCACCGCGACGGTGAACAGCGCGCGGCCGTCCTCTGCGAGAGCCTGGGCGCGGGTGCGGGCGCCCGGCGCGATCCAGGCCCAGAAGATGCGGAGGCCCGCGGCAGCGGCCACGAAGATCGCCGTCAGTTCGAGCATCCCGTGCGGCAGGATGAACTGGAAGAACACGTCTGCATGCCCGAAGTGGAAGAGCACTGCCGCGTTCACCCCGAGATTCAGGGCATTCTGCAGCAACAGGTAGGGAACGTACACACCGACGATGCCGAATGCCACGCACTGGGCCGCGAGCCAGGCGTTGTTCGTCCACACCTGGCCCGTGAACGAGGCGGACGGGTTCTCGGAGTAGTAGCCGACGAAGTCCTGCTCGGCGATCTTCTGCAGGTCGGCGTCGCTGCCGAAGTTCGCGAGCACGCGCGGGTCGTTCAGCGCCCAGATCGCGTAGAGCGAGCTGACGACGACGGTCACGAGGGCGACGGTGAGCACGATCCAGCGCAGCCGGTAGAGCGCCGCGGGCAGCTGCCAGGCGAAGAACGCCGGCACCTGCCGGAGCGCGTTGCCGCTCGATGCGGTGAACCGGAGGCGCGCCCGCGAGAGTGCCACCGAGAGGCGGTCGCCCGCGACCGTGGATCCGGCCGCCGTCTTCAGCGCGGAGAGGTCGGTCGCACCGGACTGGTACCGCTCGATCAACTCGTCGGCGTCGGAGCCCGAGAACGTGCGGCGTCGACCGAGGTCATCGAGGCGATCCCAGTCGGCTCGATGGGCGGCAGTGTAGGCGTCGAGGTCCATCTGCTTAGATGATAGCCATGGCAGCGCCGAACCTCGCCCCCGTGCAGCGGGCGAACTCGCTCGAATACGATGACGAACTGCTCGTCACCGGCGAGGCCGTCGCGCTCGATGTGCGTCCGGCGAGCTTCATCCTGCGGGCGGCGGGCACCATGATCGACGTGCTGTTGTCGGTACTCCTGATCGTGCTGACCGGCGTGCTGACCAGCATCTGGCAGTCGGCGACGGGTGCGGATGATGCGATCTCCCAGGCGATCATCCTGTCGAGCGTGGTCTTCGCTGTCGTGGTGGTGCCGACTGTCGTCGAGACGCTCAGCCGCGGCCGTTCCCTCGGCAAACTGGTGATCGGTGCGCGGGTGGTGCGGGACGACGGCGGATCCACGTCCCTCCGGCACGCCCTCATCCGCTCGCTGACCGGCGTACTGGAGATCTACGGCACGTTCGGCGGGCTCGCCATCCTGGTGTCGCTGCTGAACCCGCGCGCCAAGCGGCTCGGCGACCTGCTGGCCGGCACCTACAGCCAGCACGAGCGGGTGCCGCAGCTGGTGTCGCACGCCCAGCCGCTGCCGCCGGGGCTCACCGCGTGGGCCGCCGTCGCAGATGTCGCACGGATGCCCGATCGGCTCTCTCGGCGCATCGCGCAGTACCTCGCGGAGGCGCCGCGCATGGTTCCGGATGCCCGAGCTCGCCACGCGGCGCAGCTCGCCGCCGAGGCGGCCCCGTTCGTGTCGCCCCTCCCACCGGTGCCGCCCGAGGTGCTGCTGCTCGGGATCGCGGCGCTGCGGCGGGAGCGCGAAGCGCGGGGTCTCGCGCTGGAGGCGTCGCGACTCGCGCGGCTCGCGCCGGCCCTGACGGGCCTGCCGCACGGGTTCCCCGAGCGCTGAACCCCGATTTATTGATGCGACATTTGCTCAACAACTGTCACTTGCGTTATGGTGACACATGCTCACCTCACCGAAGAAGAACGCCGCTACACTGAAGGCCGGACTGGTCCTGTGCGCATTGGCACTGACGGCCGTCCTCCCCTCGAACTCCGCACTCGCGGCAACCACCGCTGTCATCGTTGGCGGCATACCGGTCAGTGTCGCTGTAAACCCGAGCAATCACCGCGTGATCGTAGCGGACAGCCTCCTGACGCTCGTCACGATCTTCGATGGGTCTGAAGCGGCACCCACGCGCATGTCTCTCAACGTCGGAGCGTTCCCCTCCGGAGTGGCCGTCGATCCGGGAACGCAACTGGCGTTCGTCACCCTTCCTGCGAAGGACCAGGTTGCCGTCGTCGACCTCGGGGCCACGACCCCGGTACTCCTGCGCACCATCTCAGTCGGCGCGGCACCCAACTCGGTGGCCGTCGACCCGATCCTGCACACGGTGTATGTGGCGAACAATGGGTCGTCGAGCGTCTCGAAGTTCGTCGGCGACGACATGACGCCCACTGTCTCCACGATCGGCGTCGGTTCGAAGCCCGAAGGCATCGCCGTCGACACGACAAACCACACGGTGTTCGTCGCCAGCCAGAGCACGAGCACCATCGCACGGTTCAGCGGGAGCGATGCGACACCGACCGTCACAACGATCACCGGCGCCACGAATGCCGGCGCTCTTGCTGTCGACAGTGCGAGGGGACAGGCCTACGTCGTAGACGGTGCGGACGACAGGGTCTTCCGTTTCAGCACACTGTCCCTCTCACCGACGCTCACGCCGATCAGCGTGACAGGAACGCCCGCCGGAGTTCTTGTCGATGCTGAATCGGGTCAGCTCTATGTCACGACGCGAAGCACGAACAGTCTTGTTCATTTCGATGCAACCGCGACCGCGACCGGCACACCGACGATGACAACGGAGGCGGTCGGGGGGAACCCGAGTGTCATAGCCATCGACACTTCGCTGGCCAGCCGCACGGTCTACGTCAACAACCGCGGGGGCAGCTCGGTGAGCCGCCTGGACGGAGCGCTCCCCGTCGCCCCTGTCCTGACCTCAGGTGCACCACCCGCCGCAACTGTCGGCACGCCATACAACTTCGTGTTCACTGCGACGGGACGTCCGGCCCCGGTCTTCACGTCATCACTTCCGGTAGGTGGAGACTTCTCAGTCCGCGACGACGGGACCCTGTCGGGAACCCCGACTACGGCTGGCCCGGTCACCTTCGGGCTCACGGTCCTCAACGGCGTGGCACCAATCGTGCTCACCATGGTCACCATTCAGGTGAATGCCGCCCCGACCCCAACGCCTACACCAACACCGACACCGACGACTGGTCCGACCTCGACTCCGACACCGACAGGCACGGGCGGAGCGGGAGCCGGCGGATCGGGCTCTGGCGAGTCAGGCACGGGCGGGGGCGGAATCGGAAACGGAGCAGGTGGTGGCCCGTCGAACGGCGGAGGGCTGGCGCACACCGGGCAGTCGATCGACGCGTCGGCACCGATCGGAGTCGCCGGGCTTGTGCTGGTCGCTGCGGGCGCAGCACTCGCTATGAATCTCCGCGGGAAGGCCAAGCGCCGCTGAACAGCCTCGCCCACCCCGAAGCCTGAAACAGAGAAGAGGACGTGGGCCCCGGTGAGTGCAATTCGCACTCTTCGGGGCCCACGTCCTCGTTCACGTCAGGCCGGAAAGGCCGGTTCCGCAGGACGTAGCTGCCGCGCGATCAGTAGCGGTAGTGGTCGACTTTGTAGGCGCGACGCGCAAGCGTCGCGTGACCCGCCGCGCGATCAGTAGCGGTAGTGGTCGACCTTGTAGGGGCCATCGACGGGCACGCCGATGTAGGCGGCCTGAGAGGGGGTCAGCACGGTGAGCTCCACGCCGAGGGCGTCGAGGTGGAGGCGGGCGACCTTCTCGTCAAGGATCTTCGGCAGCACGTACACGCCGACGGGGTAGTTCTCCGGCGAACCGAACAGCTCGATCTGCGCGAGCACCTGGTTCGTGAACGAGTTGCTCATCACGAAGCTGGGGTGACCAGTGGCGTTGCCGAGGTTCATCAGGCGACCCTCGGAGAGAACGAGCACCGAGCGACCGTTCGGCAGGCGCCACTCGTGCACCTGCGGCTTGATCTCGACCTTCTCCGCACCGGCGACACGCTCGAGCCCGGCGATGTCGATCTCGTCGTCGAAGTGTCCGACGTTCGAGACGATGGCGAGGTTCTTCATGCCGAGGATGTGGTCGACCGTGATCACGTGCTGGTTGCCGGTGGTGGTGACGAAGATGTCGACGGTGTCGAGCACCGACTCGATGCGGGCGACCTGGAAACCGTCCATCGCGGCCTGGAGGGCGTTGATAGGGTCGATCTCGCTGACGATCACGCGGGCGCCCTGGCCTTTGAGCGCTTCGGCAGAACCCTTGCCGACGTCGCCGTAGCCGACGACGAAGACGACCTTGCCGCCGATCAGGACGTCGGTGGCACGGTTGAGGCCGTCGGGCAGCGAGTGCCGGATGCCGTACTTGTTGTCGAACTTCGACTTCGTGACCGAGTCGTTGACGTTGATGGCCGGGAATCGCAATTCGCCGGCGGCCGCGAGCTCGTAGAGGCGGTGCACGCCGGTGGTGGTCTCCTCTGTGACGCCGCGGATGTCGGCCGCGATGGTGGTCCACCGGTCGCCCGACGAAGCCAGCGAGCGACGCAGCAGGTCGAGCACGACCGTGTATTCGTACGTGTCGGTCGGCAGAGCATCCGGAACCGCACCGGCCAACTCGAACTCACGGCCTTTGTGCACCAGCATCGTGGCGTCACCACCGTCGTCGAGGATCATGTTCGGGCCGGTGAAGGTGTCGCCGGCGGCGGCGGCCTCGGCGCTCCAGTCGAAGGCCTGGTTGGTGCACCACCAGTACTCTTCGAGGGTCTCACCCTTCCAGGCGAACACGGGCACGCCGGCGGGAGCGGCGGGTGTTCCCGTGCGGCCGACGACGATCGCGGCGGCCGCTTCGTCCTGCGTCGAGAAGATGTTGCAGCTCACCCAGCGCACCTGGGCACCGAGGTCGACAAGCGTCTCGATGAGAACGGCGGTCTGCACGGTCATGTGGAGCGAGCCCATGATGCGGGCACCCGCGAGCGGCTGAGAGTCGGCGAACTCCGAGCGGAGGGCCATCAGCCCGGGCATCTCGTTCTCGGCGAGGCGGATCTGGTGGCGGCCGGCCTCGGCGAGTGACAGGTCGCGCACCTTGAACGGGAGCGCGGTGACTGCCGGGGAGGCAGCGGCAGGCGAGGCAGCGGCGGGCGCAACAGTGGGAGCAGAAGTCATGCCCCCATTATCGCCTGCAACCCTGTGCGCCGCCCGATCTGCGCAGGGCTTGCGCATTGGATGTCGCAAGGTCACGCCCGAGGTTCTACTGCGCCGCCCGCAGGGCGGGTCCTATATTCAGTACTCGTTGCCCACGGACACGTACCGCACGACCTGCCAGCCGCGTGGCGCGGACATGGATCGCGTGTGCCGCACGCACAGGTCGTAGCTGCCCGGCTCGTGTTCGAGGCTGAGCGGACCGAGCACGGCCATCGAGTCGGCGTAGACGTAGGTCAGCGTCGAGACGGGCTCGCTCTCGCAGGCCACCCGAGAGCAGGTTCTGGTGTTCATCCCTGCCAGAGTAAGCCGCAAGCCGCCACGGGCGTGGGGTGCCGCGCCGTAAGCTGGTGTCATGCCACGTTCACGGCGCTCCGGTTCAGCGAAGACCTCCACGGCCCGATTCCGCAATCGTCACGGCCGTACCCTCCGCTCGTCGGTGACCGGGCCGCACCTTCCTCCGCTCCGCACGCGCATCGACCTGTTCGAGATGACGGTCGCGTCGACGGCCGACTACCTGAAGGGGGTCTGGCCCGAGGAGCTGGCAGATGTGAGGTTCGAGATCGGAGCGATCCCGCTCGGGATGCCGGCCGAGGGCGCACCCGTGGCACGCTGGAGTGTGATCGGGCGGCGCATCATCCTCTTCCGCCTGCCGATCCAGCGCATGTCGAAGCTGCACCGTGACGACGAACTGCACAAGCGGATGGTGATCGAGAGCTGCGTCTTCCGGGCCGTCGCCGAACTGCTTGGGAAAGACCCGTGGGACCTGGCACCCGACAGGTTCCGGCACTTCTAGGCACGCACCGGGCTAGCACCGGCGCGACCGCACCGAGCGGGTCAGCCCCCGGGGTACACCGTGATCGGTGACGCCAGCGGGCTCGCCGGACTGACCGCGTAGGCCGAGATCACCCCGTCGCCGAGGTACCCGACGGCCGCCCCGAGCGGAGCGCTGGTCGTCACCGTGTAGAGAGTCGATGTCGTGAGCGGGATGCTCGAGGCCGAGTTGCCGGCCACCGTCGCAGTCACCGGGGTGCCGTTCGCGGGTGTGAGGGTGACCGCCGCATCCGAATCGCCGGAGTTCGAGAGCATCAGCAGCGGATTCGGCCCGACCGTCGTGGCGAACAGGAACGTCCCGCTGAGGGCGGGGCTGGCCTGGTACCAGGCGAAGTCGGTTCCGCCGCTCACGACCGAGGAACGCGACCCGACGACGACGGGCTGGTCGGAGGTCACGGTGAGGCTGTAGCTGTCGTCGGGCAGCGACGGGAACGGGAAGTCGGTCACGACCCCCGCGAGCGCACTGTAGCTCGCCGAGACGTCGGGCACCCCGAGCGTCTCGCTCTTGAACGTCACGGAGACAGCCGCTCCGGCGGCACCGGGCACGAACACCCGGAGCGCGGCAGGCAGGTCGCTCGACGCCGGGTCGGCGGCGCGTTCGGCGATCGCGCTGGTGCTGACGATCTGCATTCCGGCGATGGTGTGGGTCGTGGCCGGGGCCTCTGTCGGGCCCGCGACATCCACTCCTCCCGGGTCGAGGCTCCGCACGATGCTCTGCTGGAGCGTCGCATAGACCTGCCCGCCGGTGGCGGTGACGTGGATGACCGGCGAGACCGCATCGGGCGCGAGGCCGGCGAGCGTGAGCGACTTCTGCGTGTTCGCGGGCACGACGATGCCGCTCGCCCCGGGTGCGGGCACCGGCCCCGCCTCACTGAAGATCGCGAGGCTGACGGTGGCGGAGACATCCGTGGGGTTGCTGAGCACGATGACGCTCGAGCGACCGGTGGTCGTGGATCCGGCCGCCAGCCAGCTGTCGGCGGTCGGCTCGGCGCAGGCCGAGGTGGCGAGGCCGATCAGGTCGCCCCCGTCGAACGACTGCTCGGACTGGCTTCCGGCGATCAGGATCCCGGCTGCGCCGGACGCGGTGAGCCTCAGCGGCTTCGCGTCACTGCCGGGCGAATCGGGTACCGCGAGGTCGGTTGTCGTCACGTCGGTGCCGTCGGGGCTGCTCCCGGCCACGATGGAGAACGCGCCGCCCACGGACTGCAGGCTCGACGAACCACCACCCGTGTCGGTGGGGACGGTGACGAAGGGTCCGGGGCAGACCCGGGTCTGGTCGGATGCCACGGGGGTCACGGTCACGCTCGGCACGCCGGTGTTCACCGAAGGCCACGGCACGGTCGCTGCAGCCGTCACCGCGGCGATTCCGGCCGCGAGCACGACCACGCTGGTGGCGATCCGGAGGCTGGTGCGGGCCACAGAAGCTCTACTCGCCACGGTTCACCTCCGGGGTCGTCGGGGAAGAGGACGAGGAGGAGGAGGAAGCGGAAGCGGAGGACGAGGATGCCACGAGGTCGCCCGAGCCCTCCGGGTCTTCGGCGAGTTCGCCCTCGGCCTGCTCACGTTCGAGCTGTTCCCGCTCCGCCTGCTCCCGTTCGAGCCGCGCGAGTTCCTCCTCGTCGATGAAGACGGGTTCGGGCACGTCGTCGACGGCCGTGACCGCACGCGGTCCGTGCGCCTCGAGGCGACCGGCGGGCAGGGCGAGCAGCAGCACCAGTCCGAAGACGATCGCCTGCACGATCAGGATGAGGAGGCCGGTCGATGTTCCGGTGTTCGTGGGTTCCGGGGCGGGAAGGGCCGAGAAGCCGGGGGTACCGGTGATCTGCCAGAGTTCGCCGGCGAACGTCTGGCCGATCGGGGTGAGCGAGGCGTTGGCGTCGAAGGAGCTCGCGGCCCGTGCGACGACGGCGGAGGCATCCGCCGTGCCGGCCCCGGTCGCCGGCGAGAGCACAATGAACTCCACGCCCAGGCGGGCGAGTTCGACACTCGCGTCGGTTCCGCTCCGGGAGGCGAGGTTGCCGACGAGGTCGGCGAGCTGCGATTCGGTGTCGCTCAGCCCTGTTCGCGTGGCGTCGAGCGTCGACTGGGAGTCGAGCGTCGCACCGGTGCCGTGCACGACGGCCGCGGCGAGGGCACCGGAGGCCAGCGGCGTGAGCACGAGCGTGCCGACGCGCGGGTTGCCCGCTGCCTCGGCGGTGACGAAGGCGGGCAGCGCGTCGCCGGACGACGCGCGCACCGTGCTGGTGCCGAGCAGCATCGACGTGGCGAGCGGCACCGCCAGCACGGCGATGGCAAGCGTCGCGAGCACCGCCGGGATGCTCGCGAGCCGGGTGAAGGTCGAGAGCCCGGCGACGGCGGCACCGACGATCCCGAGCCAGGCGAGGCTCTGTCCGGGAGCGGGCCAGACCGAGACGGCATCCGGCCCGGTCGAAGCGACCGTGACGAGCGTGCAGCCGAAGGCGGTCGCGAATCCGACGACAGCGATCGCGACTCCAGCGGCCGCGCGGCCCGGCCGGGGAAGGAACAGCGCGGCGAGAGCAATCAGCGCGAGCGGTAGCACGAGGATGGCCGCCACGAGTTCGACCGTCGGGGCATCGATGCCCACGGCGGATCCGATGTCCGACCAGCCACCGACACCGGACTCCGGCAGTCCGATCAGCAGGTCGAGAAGACTCACGGAACCGTGCGCCGCGGGCGTGCCGGGGTCGGCGAAGAACGCGAAGGGTGTGCCACGCAGGAACTGCTCGGCGGCGAGCGGCAGGGCCAGCACGAGGGCAGGGATCGGGATGCCGATGTAACGCGCCACCGCACGCCGCGAGAACAGCACGGCTCCGAGCCAGATCACGAGCAGGGCAGGCCAGAGCGAGGGCGCGGCGGCGACGGTGGCCGCGAACAGCAGCGACGCGATGGCCGAAGCCGACCACGAACGGGCGGCCGAGAGGGCCGCGAGGATGAGCCACGGCAGCAGGAGGTGGGCCAGAATCGCGCCGAGGGCCCCTGCGTCGAGCGAGGCAAGAAAGGGCGGGGCGATGGTCCAGAGGATCGCCGCGAAGACGCGGAGGCCGGCCCGCGTGGTGAGCTTGGCCGCACAGAACCACGCCGCGAGCGCGGCGAGCGGCAGGGCGAGGAGGTAGAGCACGACCAGGCCGATCGACGGCGACCAGAAGGTGATCGAGCCGAAGATCGACAGCAGGTAGGTGAGAGGGTCGGATGCCCCCACGAAGCCGAGGCCGAGATCACGCCAGCCGTAACCGACGTTCGCCCAGAGCCCGCCCGGGCTGCCCGAGAGCGGCAGGAACGATCCACCGACGATCGCCTGCGCGCGGAACAGCGGGAAGAAGAGAACTGCGCTGGCCACCGCGGCCACCACCACGATCGCGGCACCCCCGCCGGAGAAGAACTGCAGTTCCTCGTGCGCACCGCGGGCACCGCGGGCCCGGGAGAGGGCGAGTTCGCGGAGCAGGGCGTTGCGGCGGCGTACTTCGGCGCCAGGCACACGGAGCGGGGTGATGGCCTTCCAGCCGACCTTCTTCGTGGTGCGGATGCGCTTCCGCGCCTCGCCGACCCGGCCGCTGAACGCCGTGCGGAACGCCGCGGCGAACTCTCCTGCGACAGCACCGGGCTGCTTGCGGAGGACCTGGAAGAACGTTCGGACGACCGCGAGCGGTACGAGGCTGAGCCAGTGGAAGAGCACGGCGAAAGCCGGCGCGTAGACGAGGCGCCGGTGCAGCTGCGCCGCGCGTCGGACGGACTGGCGGCGACGCCGCTCACCGCCCTTTGCCGAGGCGCCCGGACCGCTGTACCCGTCCCCGCTCGTGGACACGCGCGCATCGGGCACGGCGATGACGCGGTGGCCGGCGAGCCGCACACGGATGGAGAAGTCGAGCGCGTTGTCGGCGGTCGGCAGGGCGGGGTCGAAGCCGCCGAGCTCGTTCCAGACGGTGTGGCGCACGAGGAGCCCCCCTGCACCGACCCCGAGCACGTCGCTCATGCGGTCATGCTGGGCCTGGTCGAGTTCCCGTTCGACGAGCTGCACGCTGGCACCGAAACGGGTCACGGACTCGCCGAAACCGGCGATGAACGAGGGGTTCTCCCACTCCATCTGCTTGGGGCCCGCCGCGGCGACGGAAGGATTGACCTCGACGGCCGCAAGAAGAGCGGCCAGGGCATCCGGTGCGGGAGCACTGTCGTGCGCGAGCAACCACAGCCATTCGTCTTCGGACTGGGGTGGGCTGACGACGCCCAGTGCATGGGAGACAGCGGTGCCGAACGGGAGCCGGGAGGAGGCCGACAGGAAGCCGTTCGGCTGCATCGCGGTGAGCTGGGCCGCCGAGTCGTCGCTCGAGGCGACATCGACGACCACGAGCGAATCGGGCTGCCGAGTCTGGCCTCTCAGCGCATCAAGGGTGCGCGGAAGCCGGTCGGCCCCGTTGTGGGCGACGAGAATGGCAGTGACTCGGGCTTGCATCCCTTAGACACTAGGTTCGGGGAGGGGTCTTGCCGGTCGCCCGTTCGGCGCGCCACGAAAATGACATTCGAGCCTGTACAGGCCCTGCTGGTTGGCTGTGAGCGACGATCGAGCAGCGCTGGCGCTCAGCCGGCCTGCTTGCGGAGCTTCCGACGTTCACGTTCGGAGAGCCCGCCCCAGATGCCGAACCGCTCGTCGTTCTGGAGGGCGTACTCGAGGCACTGCGACTTGACTTCGCAGGTCTGGCAGATGCGCTTCGCGTCGCGCGTCGATCCGCCCTTCTCGGGAAAGAACGCCTCGGGGTCGGTCTGCGCGCAGAGCGAGTCGGTCTGCCAGGCGAGAGGATTGTCGTCGACCTGTCGCACGCCTGGCACGCCGAGCAGAACCGGGTCGACGAACCAGTCGTCGGGGACACCGCTCGCTCGCTTGAGCGAACTGAACTGCGAACCTGCGGGCTGCAAACCTGACGACTGCACCCCTGACGACTGCACCCCTGCTGACTGCTCTGAGCGGAACTCTGCTTGCGACATATCACGCTCTCCTTTCTGACAGACCCCGACCTGCCGAGTCTTGCCGAAAAACCCCTAGCCATAATTACACCGGTGTAGTTCGCCCACGTCAAGTCGCAGATCGTAAACCCTCAACTCCGCATTAAAGGTTCGGCGCGCCCAGCGTGTCTGACCCCACTTCGGGCGACAACGATCACCGCGGGAGGGGGCGCAGTGGCACGAATCGCACGCCTGTCGATAAGCTGCCGTCATGCTCCGGAAGATCGTGCTCCTCGCCCTCCCCCACGTCGCCCCCTTCGAGTTCGGGGTGGTCTGCGAAGTGTTCGGCATCGACAGGAGCGAGATGGGTGGCCCGGCCTTCGACTTCCACATCGCGACGGCCGAGCCCGGACCGGTGCCGACGAGCCTCGGCTACGACATGGTCATCACCGAAGGGTTGGACTGCTGCGCCGACGCCGACCTGATCGCGGTCGCGGCCCACGCGATCGGCGAACCGGTGCACCCCGAGGTCGTCCGGGTGCTGCGGGAGGCGGAGGCGCGAGGAGCGTGGATCCTCAGCGTCTGCAGCGGCGCGTTCGTGCTGGCGGAGGCGGGCATCCTCGAGGGCAGGCGTGCGACGACACACTGGATGCACGCCGAACGCCTCGCGCGGGAGAACCCCGGCACGGCCGTCGACCCCGATGTGTTGTTCGTCGAGGACCGCCGCGTCATCACCGGCGCCGGCACCGCCGCGGGCATCGACGCCTGCCTCCACCTCGTCCGCACCGAACTCGGTGCCGCCAGCGCCAATGTCGTGGCCAGGCGGATGGTCGTTCCCCCGCAGCGCTCCGGGGGCCAGTCGCAGTACATCGCCGCACCGGTCCCGCCCGTGCGGAGCGACTCGTTCGCTGCGGTCACCGAGTGGATGATCGACCACCTCGACGAGGAGCTGCCGGTGGAGGAGCTCGCGAGGCGCGCCCTGATGTCGCCGCGCACGTTCGCCCGCCGGTTCCGCGCCGACCTCGGGACGACACCCGCGGCGTGGCTCAACCGGCAGCGCCTGCTGCGCGCGCAACTGCTGCTCGAGGAGTCCGACCTGGGCCTGGACCGGGTCGCCGCCGAGACGGGTTTCGGCTCGGCGGCCGTCATGCGGCACCACTTCGTGAAGGTGCTGCAGACGACGCCGGCCGCCTACCGGCGCACCTTCGGGCAACTGGGGCAGCAGCTCGCAGAGCAGTCCGCCTGAGCCGGCCGGCGATGAGTGGGGGGTGGCGCTAGGCGCGGGCGCCCGGGGCGGCGAGGAACAGCTCGCCCGAGCCGGTGAACGTGAGCTCGCCCTCGTCGGGCGTCACGAAGAACGCCGACCCCCGGGCGACGTCGACGCTGCCGCCGGCCGAGGAGACCGTGACGCTCCCGGCTGTCGCGATCACGATGGCCGGGCCGAGCGGCAGGTACCGCGAGGGGGTGGTGGCCGCATCCGGAGCCACGGCCCCCGCACCCTCCACTGCACCCTCCCCCACGACGACCCGCACCAGCACGAAGTCGGTGACGTCGGGCTGGAACTCCTCGATACCGGGGGCTGGATGCCCGGGCACGAGGTAGGGCACGGGCAGCGACTCGAACTGCAGCACGCTGAGCAGCTCGGGCACGTCGATGTACTTCGGCGTCAACCCACCGCGCAACACATTGTCGGAGGCTGCCATCAGCTCGACGCCCAGCCCCTTCAGGTAGGCGTGGATGTTGCCGGCCGGCAGGAAGAGCGCCTCGCCACGCGCCAGCGTCACCCGGTTCAGCAGCAGCGAGAGCACCACGCCCGGGTCGCCCGGGTATTCCGCGGCGAGGTCGCGCACCGTCGCGATCGCGGGGCCGAACGCCTCGCTCGTGAGACCCTCGGCGAGCGCCGTCACGTGCAGGGTCAGCGCCTCGACCTGCTCGCTGCCCGAGAGCAGCCACTCCACGCTCGACTCGAGCGCGTCGGCCGTCTCGCCGCCGAGGTGCGCCTCGAGGGCCGCCAGCAGTTCGGGTTCGGGAAGGGCGAGCCGGGCATCCGCTGCCTGCAGCTCGGCGACGATCGCGCGGATCTCGGCCAGCGAACGAAAGCCGCAGAGCGCCTCGAAGGTGTCGCTGAGCGCGTAGATGACCTCCGGCTTGTGCAGCGGGTCTTTGTAGTTGCGGTTCGGCGCATCGATCGGCAGTCCGGCCGCGTTCTCGCGGGCGAAGCCCTCCTTCGCCCTGCCGAGTGTCGGGTGGGCCTGCAGCGACAGCGGGCCGCCCGCCGCGAGGATCTTCAGGAGGTAGGGAAGCTGTCCGTGGGCTCCGGATGCTCCGCCCGGGTCGCGGGAGATCCACTCGGCCAGGTCTGTGGCGCCGCCCGTCAGCTCGGGGTCGTCGATCACGCTCGGTGAGGAGGGATGCGCCCCGAGCCACAGCTCGGCCTCAGGCCGACCCGTGGGCGCCGTTCCGAGGAGGTCGCTGATCGCCCTCGCCGAGCCCCAGGCATAGTCGCGGGGGGTGTTGGAGATGGGGACGAACATGGCGTGACCTCACGATCGGACCCCTGGCGGGGCACTGGGCGGCTTATGAGCGTTCTACAACAGGTCGAAGCCGTGTGGGAACCCTCTTGGACCAAACTACCAACCGGGTGTGAACCCACGGGTCAGCGACGTAGGCTGGCGGCTGATTTCACGGTGAAGTGGACTCTGCACGTCGAACACGAATGGATGATCACACGATGACTTTCGAGCCTCTGGCCAGCGACTTCTTCGGCTACTCCGATTCCCTCAGCACGGAGGAGAAGGAGCGCCTTGCGGCCCTCCGCGAGTACCTCGAGGCCGAGGTGAAGCCGATCGTGAACGACCTGTGGGAGAAGGCCGAGTTCCCCCACCAGGTGATCAAGCGCCTCGCCGAGCTCGGGCTGTACGAGTTCGCCTGGAAGGAGACGAAGACCTTCGAGAACTCGGCCGTCTTCCGCGGGTTCGTCGCGCTGGAGCTGGCGCGCATCGATGCCTCGGTCGCCACCCACGTCGGCGTGCACAACGGCCTGGCCATGGGATCGATCAGCGTCGCGGGCTCCGAGGAGCAGAAGGCGGAGTGGCTGCCGAAGATGGCGAAGGGTGACATTGTCGGCGCGTTCGGCCTGACCGAGCCCGACTCCGGTTCCGACTCCGCGCAGGGGCTCCGCACGGTGGCGACGCGCGACGAGGCCACGGGCGACTGGATCCTGAACGGCTCGAAGCGCTGGATCGGCAACGCCACCTTCAGCGACATCACCATCATCTGGGCGAAGTCGGCCGAAGACGGCCAGGTGAAGGGCTTCATCGTGAAGACCGACACCCCCGGCTACACGGCGACGAAGATCGAGGGCAAGCAGTCGCTCCGCATCGTGCAGAACGCCGATATCACGCTCGAGAACGTGCGGGTGCCCGAGTCTCTCCGGCTGCAGAACGGCAACAGCTTCCGCGACACGGCCGCGGTGCTGCGACTCACCCGCGCGGAGGTGGCCTGGGCCGCGGTCGGCAACTCGATCGGCGCCTACGACGCGGCGGTGCGCTACACGAAGCAGCGCGTGCAGTTCGGCAAGCCGATCGGATCGCACCAGCTCGTGCAGGACCTGCTCGTGAAGAGCCTCGGCAACATCACCGCCAGCCTCGGCATGGTGGTGCAGGTGTCGAAGATGCTGGATGCGGGCACCCAGCGCGACGAGCACTCGGCACTCGCCAAGGCATATGCCACGTCGCGCATGCGCGAGACGGTGGCCTGGTGCCGCGAGGCCCTCGGCGGCAACGGCATCGTGCTCGAGTACGACGTGGCGCGCCACTTCGCCGACGCGGAGGCGCTCTACTCCTACGAGGGCACGCGCGAAATGAACACGCTGATCGTCGGCCGGAAGATCACGGGGTTCGCCGCGTTCGTGTGACGGCCTGATAACGATTGCCGCCCGGCACCCCCTTTCTCAGGGGTTTGCCGGGAGGCCGCTGGCTAACCTTGAGGCCTCATGACCTCGACGCCCCGAACCGACCCGCTCGGGATGTCGCGCGCCCACCGCGTGCCGGTGGTCGAAGAGCAGGCACCCTCGCCGGTCGGCCGCATCCGTCTCGCCGGCTTCGTGCTCTTCACCGCGCTGGGAGCGGATGCCTGGCAGAGCCTCCTCGGCTGGCCGGCGTTCATCGTGCTCGTGGTCGGCCTGTCGGTGGCCAGCGGTGTCGTGCTCGTGCGCACCACGCGGGGCCGCGGCGTGCCGTGGATGCGGTACTCGAAGCCGCTCGCCGCCTTCCTCGTGCTCTGCGCGGCGAGCATCGTCTGGTCGCAGTACACCTTCGCCACCGCGCTCGGCGCGACGGCACAGCTCGTGACGGCGGTCGCGGGTGTCTTCATCGCCGTCACGCTCTCCTGGCTCGAGATCCTCCGGGCGCTCGGCACCGCTCTCCGCTGGCTGCTCGGGCTGTCGCTCGTCTTCGAGCTGTTCACCGCGATCTTCGTGCGCGGCGACCTGCGGGCCCTCTGGCTGTTCTCCGGCGGCCGTGGCGTGCCCGACGACTACCAGTGGAGCACCTCCTCCCTCTTCGTGGGCGGCCCCATCCAGGGCATCGTCGGCAACCGCAACCTGCTCGCCTTTCTGGTGCTGCTCGCCCTCATCGTCTTCGCCATCGAATGGGTCGAGAAGACGAGGCGCCCGGTCTCCTCCGCCGTCTGGATCGGGGTCGCCCTGCTCGAGCACGGGCTGACCCGGTCGGCGACTGTGCTGATGGCGACCATCGTGGTGGCCTTCGTGCTCGTGGTCGCGCTGCTCATCCGCCGGGTGCCGGTCGAGAGACGGCTGGTCGTCTATCCGTTCGGCATCGCGGGAGTCGTGATCCTCGCCATCGTCAGCATCCGGCTCGCCGACGACTTCTTCCCGCTGCTCGGCCGGAGCGACAACCTGACCGGCCGGCTGGCCATCTGGGACACCGTCGTCGACCTCGCCTGGCAGCACCCGTGGGGCGGGTGGGGCTGGATCAGCTACTGGGCGCCGTGGGTGGAGCCGTTCAAGAACCTCGTCGTGCAGGACGGCACGGTCTACCTCCAGGCACACAATGCGTGGATCGACATCTTCCTGCAGCTCGGCGTGGTCGGCCTCTTCGTCTTCGGCTGCCTGATCGCCGCGACCATGGTGCGCTCCTGGTGGATGGCGGTTGACCCTCCCTCACCGATCGTCGGCGTGCCGACGCCCTTCCAGGCCATCTCGCTGCTGCCACTGCTGTTGCTGACGGCCCTCGTCATCCAGAGCCTCACCGAGAGCCGGCTGCTCATCGAGGGCAACTTCCTGCTGCTGGTGCTGCTGGCCACGAAGGTCAAGCTGGATCCGCTGCCTCTCGGGCCTCCGCCGCGCGCGCTCCGCTGACACGCAGGCCGAACCTATAGGGTCGGATGGCGACGTTCAGTGTTGCCCGCCGTCGGAAAGGACCCCCCGTGCCAGATCTCAACGTGTCTTTCGCCCAGAACGGCGAGGACATCGTGCTGTGGAGGGCCTTGGGGCACATCGAGGGGGGTGTGTACCTGGATGTCGGAGCCAACGACCCCACCGACGACTCCGTCTCGCGGAAATTCTACGACGCCGGCTGGTCGGGGATCGCGGTCGAGCCGAACCCGGTCTACGCGGCAGCCTTCCGGGAGGAGCGGCCCCGCGACGCGGTGTTCGAGGCGGTCGCCAGCGACAGCGCCGACGAGACGATGAGCCTGCACCTCATCGAGGGGACCGGCCTCTCCACTCTGATCGACGGCATCAGTGCCGAACATGAGCAGTCCGGTTTCGCGGTGCGGGACATCGTGGTACCGGTCATCTCGCTGAACGAGGCGATCGAACAGGCCGGGCTCGCCGGGCGCGACCTGCACTTCCTGAGCATCGACACCGAGGGCGCCGAGGCGCAGGTTCTCGCCTCTCTCGATTTCACCCGCTTCCGGCCGTGGGTGCTGGTGATCGAGGCGACCGCGCCGATGAGCACCAAGCGCGTGCACGAGGGCTGGAGCGGCATCGTCGAGCAGGCCGGCTACGAGTTCTGCTTCTTCGACGGACTGTCGCGCTTCTACGTGGCCGGGGAACGCGCGGCCGAGCTGAAGGCCGACCTCGAGTACCCGGCCGGCATCCTCGACGCGTACACGCCGATCCGCCAGCTCGATCTGCAGGAGACCCTCGCCGCGACGCGCGCGGAGCTGGCCGCCACGGCTGAGCGGTTGCACAGTGAGGCGACGCGAGCGGCGGAGGTCGCTCTGCGGCTCGCTACAGTCGAGCAGGAGTCCGCCACGGTCCAGGCGGAACTCGACCGGAGCCGCCAGCATGAGGCGGAGCTCGGCCAGCTGGTCGCAGACCTGCAGAGGACGCTCTCCTGGCGCATCACCGCGCCGCTCCGGAAGGTTCGGACACTCCGCAGCGGCCGCTGACCGGCAGACCGGCCGCTCAGCGGGTCAGAGGGCCCGGCAGCCCAGCCGACCGGCAGCCCAGCCGACCGGCAGCTCAGTGGTCGAACGACTCCCGCAGGGCGTGGATGCCCTCCGCTGCGGCCCCGTCGAACACCACGTTGCCGTGCGAGAGCACGACGACCCGGTCGCAGAGTTCCTCCACCTGCCCGGCGGAGTGGCTCACGAGGATGATCGTGCGTCCCTCCGTCTGGAACTCCTTGATCTTGTTCATGCACTTCTCCTGGAACGGCTCGTCGCCGACCGCCAGCACCTCGTCGACGAGCAGGATGTCCGGGTCGACGTGCACCGCGATCGCGAAGGCGAGCCGCACGTACATCCCGGAGGAGTAGAACTTCACCTGGGTGTCGATGAACTCCTCGATCTCGCTGAAGTCGACGATCGACTGGAAGTACTCGTCGGTCTGCTTGCGGCTGAGGCCGAGGATCGCGCTGTTCAGGTAGACGTTCTCCCGACCGGTCAGGTCGGGGTGGAAGCCCGCTCCGAGCTCCAGCAGGGCTGCGAGGCGACCGCGTCGCTCGACGGTCCCGGTGTTCGGCTGGATGATTCCCCCGAGCACCTTCAACAGCGTGCTCTTACCCGATCCGTTCGCCCCGACCAGGCCGATGGTCGTGCCGGCCGTGATGTCGAAAGACACGTCACGGAGCGCCCAGAAGTCGTCTTTGTGCTTCTGCGAGCGCCCGAAGTTGACGATCCGCTCCTTGAGCGACTTCTCCTTGCGGATGACGAACCGCTTCGACACGTTGGTGGCGCGCACGACGGTGGGGGAATTGGCGATGAGTGCCATCAGATCTCCTGGGCGAAGTTGCCCTGCAGGCGCGCGAAGATGCGCTGGGCGATGACGAGGACGATGAGGCCGATGACGGCGGCGGCGATCAGGCGGAAGTCCATGTACGACGGCCAGTCGACCGGCGGGATCGTTCGGTCGTCGATGACGCGGGTCTCACTGCCCGCCTTCCAGATGCCGCGCTGGAACGCGAGGATGCCGAGCGAGATCGGGTTCAGCAGGTACACCTCGAGCAGCCAGGTGTGGCTCTTGACGCTCGTGACGACCAGGGTCCACGAGTAGACGATCGGCGACGCCCAGAACAGCAGCAGCATCACGACCTCCACCAGGTACTGGATGTCGCGGAGGTACACGTTCAGCGCCGAGAGCAGGATGGCGAAGGCCATCCCCCAGATCAGCACGATCACGAAGGCCGCCGGAATGTAGAGCAGGTTCAGCGAGATCGGCACCTGGCCGAGCACGATCACGGCGAGGATCAGCACGACCATCTGCACGAGGAAGTTGAAGATCGCAGAGCCCGTGGCTGCGAGCGGGAAGATCTCCCGCGGCAGGTAGACCTTCTTGATGAGCCCGCCGTTGTTGACGATCGAGGAGGTACCGGAGGCGATGATCTCGCTGTACAGGCCCCAGAGCGTGAGCCCGCTGAAGACGAAGATCGCGAAGTCCGGAACACCGCGGGAGGCTCCCAGCACGGTTCCGATGAACACGTAGTAGATCAGGAGCTGCACGAGCGGCTTGATCAGTGTCCAGAGGAAGCCCAGTGCCGAGTCCTTGTACCGGCCCTTCAGCTCGCGCCGGATCAGGAGGTCGAGCAGTTCCCGGTGGGAGAAGATCTCCTTGACGGCAACGAAGAAGCCGCCGACATTAGTGGGAGACGCGCTCACCGTGCTCTCGAAAGGAAGCTCGGCCAGCCGAGCGGCTCTCGCCTCAGCAACGGTCGCCATACATCTCCTCAAATACAGGGGACACCTTGCATCCCACCGGTAGATACTACGCGGTCAGTGCTGGACGTCAGCCGTTCTGCGGCGCGACCGTCAGAGCAGTCGGTTCGCCGAAGTACGACCAGAGTTCGTCGGCGTACTCCGCCCAGCCGCGGAGCGGAAGCTCCCGGGCTTCGGCGGCCAGCCGCGCGTGCAGCGCATCGTCGACGAGGCCGGCGCGGATTCCGCGGAGCACGTCGTCGTCGTCACGAGGATCGACGAAGATCGCTCCTCCCCCGCCGGCGATCTCCTTCATGCTGCCGAACCCGGAGGTGACGACCGGCGTGCCGGCCGAGAGGGACTCCCCGACCGGTAGCCCGAAGCCCTCGTTGAGGGAGGGGAAGACGGTGAGGCGGGCGAGGCGGTAGGCGCTCCAGAGCAGCGGATCCGAGATCGCCGAGATCGCCCGGACCGGGCGCCCGGCCTCCTGGAGCCTGGCCAGCTCGGCTTTGAACTCGTCGCCGTGCCAGCCGTTCCCGCCGATGAAGACCAGTTGGAAGCCGACATCCTCCTGCCAGAGCCTCTCGGCGGCGTAGAGCACGGCGAGGTGGTTCTTCCGCGGTTCGTGGCTGCCGACGACCACGACCAGCGGAGCGTCGCCGCGGAGCAGCTCAGCGCGCGCGAGCGCGAAGTCGTCGGCCGCGACATCCTCGGCCACACTCGGCAGCAGCAGCGAATCGATCACGGGGCCCCGGAGGCCCGCCCCGCTCAGCATGCGGCGCCAGCCCCGGTACTCGATCGCCGCGGCCTCCGAGATGGTCGAGAGGCGGTCGAAGTGCGCGATGGCGGCGAGGTTCTTCGCGAACGCGGCGGACATGCCGTCGCCGACGGTCTCCGACGAGGTCAGGGGCACGCAGTCGAAGCCGATCGCGCGGGTCGCATTGCCCGAGAACTCGGCGAGGCACGAGATGCGGGAGGTGCGATCGTTCTCGATGGCGAGTTCCGGCAGGATGTACGTGCTCTCGAACGGGATGGTCAGCACCCGGTTCCGCACGTGCGGGATGTTCGGAACGGAGCCGTACAGCGCGTTCTGCCGCTCCGGCGCCGACAGCGTGCGGAGCCCGAGGAAGCGTGCGTCCCAGCCGACCAGTTCGATGTCGTGCCGGGCCGACCATTCCACAATCGTCTGTCGCACGACGCGCTGGATGCCCGTGGCGAGCCCGGTGCGTGCCGTGTGGTGCACGTCGACCAGCACCTTCTGCCGGGCGATCCGAACCGTCACGTTGCGGTTCGGCGCGAAGGGTCGGCTGGCGCGGGCCACGACCGCGTCGAGGGCCTTCCGCACGCCGTCGAGGCGCGCCGCTCGGCGGAACTCCTCGAAGGCGGGCGCCTCGGGGAACTCGGCGAGCACCGTCGCCTGGGCGAGCCAGAGCCGGTCGGTGGCGGTGCCGAGCAACGGGGCAATCGCATCGAGCGACTGCGCGACCGTCACCTTCTCCCCCGAGGGCGGCGCGGGCACGCCCAGCACGTCGGAGAGGGCGCGGAGCCGATCGAGGAGGGCGGATGTACTCATGGGGTTCTCTCCAGGGGCTCAGCGAGTTCATGCCAGAGTTCACCGGCGTAGTCGTCCCAGCTGCGGGGCACCCGGGCACGGGCTTCGGCGGCCAGTCGTTCGCGCTCTGCCGGATCGTCGAGCAGGCCCCTCAGGGCCCGGATGATCGCCCCGTCGTCGCGCGGGTCGACCGTGAGGCAGCCACCGCCGTCCGCGATCTGCTGCGTACTGCCGAAGTCCGAGGTGATGGAGGGCACCCCCATCGCGAGCGACTCCGCGACCGGCAGTCCGTAACCCTCGTGGGTCGACGGGAACAGTGTGACGTACGCGTCGCGGTACGACGCCGCCAGCACGTCGTCGCCGACGCCGCGGAGCACTTCGATCGGATACCCCGCCTTCGCCAGGCGGGAAGACTCAGCGTCGATGATGCGGCGGTAGTCCGGGCGGGCGCCGCCGATCATCCGGAGCCGGAAGCGTGCACCCTCCCGCCAGAGCGTCTCGGCGGCGAAGAGCACGGCGAGCAGGTTCTTCCGCGGCTCCTGGTTGCCGACGATGAGCACCAGGGGCGGCTCGGTGGAGCTCACTGCGACAGACTCCGTCGGAGCGGTGGCCGGGCCCTCCACCGCGAGGGTCACGCAGCCGACGTGCGGCCCGGTCACGCCCTGGGCAGAGACCGCGGCCACGTACCCGCTGAACTCGGCGGCGGCGGACGCGCTGATAGCCGCGATGCGTGTCGCATTCTTCACGATCGTGAGGTACTTCGCGAACTTCTCCGACTCCTGGTCGGCGATCAGGTCGGCACTCGCGATCGGAATGGTGTCGTAGCCGATCATCGCCACCCGGTTGCCGGAGAACTGGGCGAGCGCGGTGAGCTGGGTCCAGAGGCCCTGGTGGGCGACCTCGGGCAGGATCACGGTCGTGCCGAAGGGCACGATCAGGCGAGGGCGGGACGGGGTTTCGGGGCGGGCCTTCCGAGAGGGCGCCGCGCGCTTCTCGGCCTTGTAGGCGTTCCAGTCCACGACCCGGCGGCGCTCGAGGGCCGACAGCTCCCGGAACGCGTTGTCCCCGCTGCTCCAGCAGGCCAACCGCACGTCGTGCACACCGTTCCAGCGCGACATCGTCTCCCTGACGACCCGCTGGATGCCCGTGTTGTGGTCGAAGCGGGCGCAGAAGTCGACGTCGGCGACGGCCGACACGGTCTCGATGCTCAGGTCGGAGTCGAGGGAGTCGAGCCGTTTGCCCGAGCGGTGCACCGCGTCGAGCAGCGCGGCCAGGGCGAGCTGCGGCGGGTTGACCCCGAGGGCCCGGCGCGCCCGCAGCACGAGGTCGACCTCGGGGAACGAGGCCGTCAGCCCGACGAGGAGAAGCCAGAGGTGGTCGTCCCGGCGGGTGAGCTGCACCTGGCGCACCAGCGCGTCGGCGAGCACTCCCGAACCGCGGGCCCGCAGCGCCTCGATCGCGTCGTCGTCGGCCAGCAGGATGCGCCCGACGCTCACCAGCCGACTCCCGAGCGCGAGGCGCAGTCCCTCGGGTGCCCGCTCGGGGACGACGACGGGGAAGTCGTCGGTCACCGGTGCGAACTCCCGCCGCCACCGGCCGGCCGGCGCTTCAGCTGGACGCTCCGCACAGCGCGGAGCGGGCTTGTGACCTTCCAGGAGAGGGTCTGCTGCAGCGACGCCACGGCAACCGACTCGTACTGTTCGACGGAGAGCCAGCGGTCCAGTGCCCGGTTCCGGACGGTGTCGAGCTCAGCCTGGAGCCGGTCGCGTTCGCCCTCGAGCTCTGAGATGCGGGTCGCCTGGTCGTCGGCGCGGTTGTCGGCGATTTCTTCTGGCACCGCACAATCATAGGCCGCGGGCCGCAGTACTTCTTCGAACGCGGCGACTTCTCAGAACGCGGCTACTTCTTCGAACAGGTGTCGGTGGCAGCCTGGGAGTCGTCTTCGAAGATCGCCGCGGCTCCTGCCTCGGCCTGCGCCTCGGCACCGACGACCGTGCCGGAGCGGTGGTGCCCGAAGACCCAGTACCGGTAGAGCGCGAACCGGAAGAGGGTAGCCAGGCCCGTGCCGATGAACTGGCCGGAGATGTTGTCGGCCAGCAGCGAGGTGAAGCCGAGCACATAGTGCGAGACCCAGAGGCAGAGCAGGTTGATCAGCAGGCCCGACACCGCGACGACAGCGAACTCGAAGAGCTCCCGGATGTAGTTCTTGCGGCGGTGCTCCCGGAACGTCCAGTAGCGGTTGCCGAACCAGGTGACGATGGTCGCGACGGCCACGGCCGCCACCTTGGCGCCGATCGGGCCGGAGAGCAGGTGCGCCTCGCCGAGGCCGCCGACACGGAGCCAGTTGAAGATCGCGAAGTCGACGACGAAGCCGATGCCGCCGACGACACCGAACTTCAGCGCGTAGCGCAGCAGCTTGTCCCAGAAGGCGTGTGCCAGTCGCATGATGCCGCCCTGCGGAGCCTTCTGGGGAGAGGAGGACTCGGTCATTCTGGACATGTTACTTGCACCCGGGCGCATCGATGGCAGTGGCGGTCGTGTTGATCATCGGCGTCACCTGGAGGGCCGGAGGGCCGTAGGTACCGGCAGCGCCCGTGTAGGTGAAGGTGACCGTGTTGGTCTCGCCGGGGGCGAGGTCGACGACCGCGCGCCCGACCGGCCGGCCGAGATCCTCCGAGGAGGTGCGAGGAGAGCCTCCGACACTCGAGTCGCCGACCTGGGTGCCCGTGATCGTGGATCCGATGGGACCGTAGCCGTAGACCTCGGTGCTGAACTTCCGGCCCTTGAAGTTGACGCCCACGACGAAGGGTGCCAGCGTGTCGGCCTCCTCCTCGGTGATGGTCGAGTGCAGGGAGATGGTCTGGGTGAAGGTGGGATTGTTCGGATTCGAGCAGACGTCGGTCTGCAGGTTCACGCTGGTCTCGAGCCAGTAGTCGGTCTTCGACACCGAGACGTCTCGGAAGAAGGTGCCGGTGAGCGTCGATTTCGTGTTGTCGGTGGGCATCACTCCCGACAGCTTCGTGCCCTCCAGCAGCTTCGTCTCGTCGGCATTGGCGCTCCAGGCCATCAGGTCGCCGGAGTCGATGGCCTTGTTGACGGACTTGAGGAGCGCATCCGGTGCCGCAGACGTCGTCGTGACGCCCTTGAAGATCGAGGTCGCGGCATCCTTGAAGAAGGCATCCGTGCTCGCCTGGATCTGGCTCGGTTCGTAGCGCAGGTAGATGTCGTGCAACAGCAGCGAGACCGCGTTCTCCGCAGTGACCTGCTCCTTGGAGCCTTCGAGGGTCACTGGGCCCGTCGCCTGGAGCATGTCGGAGAGGGCGATGGGGTCGATCGACACCACACCGTCGACCGTTCCGCCCTTGTACTTCTCCCACCAGCCCTTGATCAGCGTGCCCGCCGTCGGGAAGTCGGGGCGGCTGGTGGACCAGTTGAGCGTCTGGTTGATGCCCTGGCCGTAGATGCCCAGCAGGTTCGCGTCGACGTCCATCACCGGCCCCTTGGTGGTCGGGAAGTCCTGGCTCGACGCCTGGTCCGTGATCGCGAACGCGCCGTTGTCGACGGTGAGCATCGAGAGGGAGGCCGGGCCGCCGCCGAGGCCCGTCGTCTCCGCGTTGTTCAGGAACGCGAGCACGTAGTGCCGGGGGCCGTTCATCCCGAGCATGCCCTCGACGGTGCCGAGCGTTCCCCGCACCGTGACGATCTGTTTCTGGGCCTTGCCGAGCGCTGACGTCAACGTCGTCTTGGCCGAGGAGATCTGGCCGATCGTGTCCGTCGTGTCGATCGACGCGAGGCTCGCGCTCGTGGCCGTGATCGCCGTGTCTGCGTTCTGCAGGGCGGTGTCGCCGTTCCGCAGCAGGTCGACGTTGAACTTCCCGTCGACGGGCTTCAGCGCGTCGGGCGTCAGGGTCTTGCCGAAGTCGACGATCGGCAGCAGGGCCTCCGTCGACAACTGGTCGAGCGAGTCGGTGAGCTGGCGCACAGCGGTGAGGTTCGGACCGAGCGTCGGCAGGTTCTCGGCCAGCTTGAACAGCGGGTCGTTGGTGTGCTCGCGGGCATCACTGACATCGGCGGCGAAGGAGTCCGCCGAGGCGGTCAGTGACGAGACATCCAGAGTCATCAGGTCGACGGAGGTGAGCTCGGTCTGCAGCGTGGCGACGGTGCCCTGGGCGCGCTCGAGGGCGTCCTTGGCCTGCACGGCCTGGTAGGCGACCCAGCCGCCGATGCAGGCGAGCGCGACGATCAGGCTGATCAGCACGATGAGCACGATGGCGACGACACGGCGACGCGTCGACCACCGCTTGCGGCGGCGACTGCGGCGCTCACCGTGGACGGAGGGCGTGGCAGAGGCGTTGATCGGGTACTCCTGGGTGTCTGTGCGGCAGGCGCAGGGTGTCCGTGCGACAGGCGCAGGGCGGCGGATGCATCACTGTAGCAAGCCGAACCGGAGAATCAGCCTCGAACGAGTTGCCGTTTCACGACTTTCCATGCCGCCTGGGAAGCCGGGCCGACCCCCATCTCGCGAGACCGCGCCACGAAGAACCGTGCCAGCGCGCCGACCTTCAGCACCTTGCGCGGGATCGAGCGTTCCCGCGCGCCGGCGGCGTTGATGTCGGCGCGGGCCGCACCGAACCAGCTCGCCAGCGCGAGTTGCGGCGCGGCGGCCGCGGCGCCTGCCAGACGTTCGGGTTCTGGATGCTGCGGGGCCTCCGTCGGGGCGGCGAGCAGCTCCTGCACCGGCTCGACGAGCTGGGTCCAGAGGTCGCCGGCGTAGTCGTCCCAGGTTCGGAACGCGCGTCCGAGCGCCTCCGCCTTCAGCCGGTCGTACAGTTCGTCGTCAGTGAGGAGCTGCTCCATCGCGTGCCGGATGGCCTCGTCGTCCCGGGCATCCACGGTCAGGCAGCCGCCGCCCTCGGCCATCTCCGCCAGGCTCCCGTGGTCGGAGGTGATCACCGGTACGCCGAGGGCCAGGGATTCGGCGACGGGCAGGCCGAATCCCTCGTGCAGCGAGGGGAAGACGGTGAAGCGCGCCTCGCGGTACGACTCCAGCAGAACGGTGTCGCTGGCACCCCGCAGCACCTCGATGCGGGCGCCGAGCCGCTGCACAGCTCTGATCTCCCGGTCGAACCGCGCAATGCCCGCCGCGGTACCACCGCCGATGAAACGCAGCCGGAACGGCACCCCATGCTCGGCGAGCCGGCCCGCGGCGAAGACGATCGGGCTGTGGTTCTTGCGGGGCTCCTGGCTGCCGACGACGAGGATGAGAGGCCCGTCGCCCCCGTCGCCGGGCGAGCGGGAGGGCTCCGTCACCTTCGCACTCGCCACGATGCCGCTCGCCACGATGCCGCTCGCGACGGCGCCCGGCGCGGCGGCGGTCGGCGGATTCATCGCGAGCGGAACGGCCACCACGCTCGGGCCGGGCACCCCCTGGGCCCTGACCGCGTCGACGAAGCCGCGGTACTCGGTCGCCGCCGACTCGCTCACCCCGGCGACCCGGCTGGAGTTCTTGACCACGGTGAGGAATCGCGCGAAGCGCTCGATCTCCCCGGCATCCTGGCTCTGGGCGCTGACGATGGGGATCGCGTCGTGGCCGACGACAGCCACGACGTTGCCCGACACTGCGGCGAGCGCGGCCAGCGGCGCGGCCGAGGCGACCTGGGCGACCTCGATCTCGACGACGACTGAGCGCACCGGAACCACCAGCACGTGGCGACGGGCCTCGTCGTCGTCGGTCTCCGCCGCCTGCAGCGCGACGCGCCCGGGCCCGTCGAGCGCTGAGTACCCGGCCCAGTCGATGACCCTGTCGACCTCGTGGCCGACGAGCCGCCGCATCCCGGTGCCGCGTTCGTTCCAGCAGACGAGGGTGAGCTCGTGCCCCGTGTTCCAGCGCGAGACGGTCTCCCGGAGCACCCGCTGCACACCGGTGTTGTGGTCGGATCGGCCGCTGAAGTCGGCGTCGATGACGACGGCCCCCTCCACCACCTCGATCACCGCGTCTGGAGTGGTGCTTCGCCGGATGACCGGGTCGAGGGCATCGAGCAGGGCCCGGAGCACGGCGAACGCGTCGTCACCGTCGGCGAGTTCGAGCGCACGGCGCGCGGCGGCGTGCTCGTCGAGCGTCGGGAAGGTCGCGGCGAAGCCGACGATCGCCAGCCAGACATCGGCGTCTGAGCGGGATGTGCGCACCGCGACCGCGACAGCCGCCGCGAGCTCACCCGCGGTGCGGGTCCAGGCTGCACCTGCGCCCACTCCGGTACCCGTGCTGGCACCGAGACCCAGGAGGGGTGCGATCTGGAGGAGGCGCGCAGCCAGCGACGCGGTCAGCGTACCGACCGGCACGGACGGCCTGTCAGCCTCGGGGTCTGGGTTCACCATGGAATACTAGTGGAAGAGTCCCGGCCGCTAGTATGGGCTGTTGCAGACGCCCCCCGAACAGACAAACGAGGAAATATGCCCCGCGCTCTCATCACCGGAATCACCGGCCAGGACGGCCTCTATCTGGGAGAACTGCTCCTGTCGAAGGGGTACGAAGTATTCGGCCTCATCCGTGGGCAGAACAACCCGAAGAGAGCTCTCGTCGAGGCCACCCTTCCCGGTGTCAAGATCCTGACCGGTGACCTCACCGACCTGTCGAGCCTGATCCGAGCACTCGAGGCAGCGAAGCCCGACGAGTTCTACAACCTCGGCGCCATCTCGTTCGTCGCGTACTCGTGGGAGAACGCGAGCCTCACCACGGAGGTCACCGCGAAGGGTGTGCTGAACGCCCTCGAGGCCGTGCGCCTCTACTCGGGCGACGAGCCCGCGAAGGTGCGCTTCTACCAGGCCTCCTCGAGCGAGATGTTCGGCAAGGTGCAGCAGGTCCCGCAGGATGAGGACACTCTGCTCTGGCCGCGGTCGCCGTACGGCGTCGCGAAGGTCTTCGGCCACTACATGACCATCAACTACCGCGAGTCGTACGGCATGCACGCCTCCTCCGGTGTGCTGTTCAACCACGAGTCGCCCCGTCGGGGACCGGAGTTCGTCACCCGCAAGGTGTCGCAGGCCGTCGCCCGCATCTCGCTGGGACTGCAGGAGAACATCGTGCTCGGCAACCTCGACGCCCGTCGCGACTGGGGTTTCGCCGGCGACTACGTCGAGGCCATGTGGCTGATGCTGCAGCAGGAGGAGGCCGACGACTACGTCATCTCCACCGGTGAGACGCACTCCATCAAGGAGCTCCTCGAGAAGGCGTTCGCCGTCGTCGGCATCACCGACTGGGAGAAGTACGTCGTTCAGAACCCCGAATTCATGCGTCCCGCCGAGGTCGACCTGCTCATCGGGTCGAGCGCGAAGGCAGAGTCGAAGCTCGGTTGGAAGCCCAGGGTCGGCTTCGAGGAGCTCGTCACGATGATGGTCGAGAACGACGTCGTCGAGCAAAAAGCCCTCGCCGGGCTGTAGGCCGCAGTGCCCGTCGCGCTCGTCACCGGAATCTCTGGGCAGGACGGCTCGTACCTCGCCGAGTCCCTTCTCGCCGACGGGTACGAGGTGCACGGCCTCGTGCGGAACAACACAGAAGAGAACCTGAGGGCGCTCGGCTCCCCCGCTGGCCTGACGCTCCACACGGTCGACCTGCAGGCTCCGGATGCCCTCGAATCCGTCGTGCGTGCCGTGAGGCCCGACGAGCTCTATTCGCTCGCCGCGGTCTCCTCCGTCGCCGCCTCGTGGAACGACCCGGTCATGACGGGCGCGGTCAACGGGCAGGTCGTCGTGCGCCTGCTCGACGCCGCCTTCCGCCTGCAGGAGGAGCACGGGCATCCGGTGCGCGTGCTGCACGCGTCGAGCGCCGAGATCTTCGGGCAGGCCGAACAGACCCCGCAGGTCGAGACCACCGCGATCCGGCCCTCCTCCCCCTACGGAGCGTCGAAGGCCTACGCACACCTCTCGGTCGGCGTCTTCCGCGGCCGGGGCCTGCACGCCTCGAACACGGTGCTCTACAACCACGAGTCGCCGCGCCGCCCGGAGACCTTCGTGACCCGCAAGATCACGGCAGGCGTCGCCCGCATCAGCAGAGGCCTCCAGGACGGCCTCGAACTCGGCAACCTCGACGCCCGGCGCGACTGGGGCTGGGCGCCCGACTACGTGCGCGCCATGCGACTCGCGGTCGCCGCTCCCGAAGCCGGTGACTTCATCGTCGCCACCGGTGTCTCGCACACCATCTCCGATTTCCTCAGTGCCGCCTTCGGGCACGTCGGCATCACCGACTGGGAACACTTCGTCACGGTGAACCCGGCATTCGTCCGCCCGGTCGACCCCGCCGAACAGCTCGGCGACTCCTCGAAGGCCCGGCGTGAACTCGGCTGGGAGCCGACGGTCGACTTCGAGGCGCTGGTCGCCCGCATGGTCGAGCACGACCTCGGACTGCTCGCACGATGACTGCCGAGGCGAGCACTGCTGGGTGCATCCGTGACCGCTGAGCACCTGCGTGTGCCTTCATGACCGCTCGGCACCTGCGGGTGCTCTTTGACGCGACGGCCATCCCGGCCGACCGGGGGGGCGTGGGCCGCTACGTCGAGAACGTGGTGACGGAGCTCGTGCGCTCCGGAGTGCCGCTCGCCGTCGTCTGCCAGCCGCGGGACCGGGCGTTCTTCGAGGCGGCGGGGGTGACGCGCGTCGTCGAGATCGCGGGGTGGGGCAGCCGCGCATCCGGTCGCCTGCTCTGGGAGCAGCTCGTGCTGCCGGGCCTTGCGAGGCGAACGGGTGCCGACGTCATCCACTCCCCGCACTACACGTTCCCGCTCGTCACCCGGCGCGCGCGGGTCGTCACCGTGCACGACCTCACCTTCTTCAGCGCGCCCGAGGTGCACGGCCGGCTGAAGCGGAAATTCTTCCGCACCTGGATCCGCGCCACGCGGCTCGCCCGCGTCACCGTGGTGACGCCCAGCCGGACGACGGCCGAGGAGTACACGCGTGTGACCGGCGCCGATCCCGCCCGGGTGTTCGCAGCCCCGCTCGGCTACGACAGCGCCGTGTTCCGCCCGCCGACGAACGACGAGGTCGAGGCCTTCCGGGCGTCGCAGGAGCCCCTCCCGGCCGGCTGGATCGCGTTCCTCGGCACGCTCGAACCGCGGAAGAACGTTCCCGCCCTGGTGCGCGGGTACGCCGCGGCGATGGCCGAGCGTGCACCCGGAGCCCGCCCCGCCCTCCTCCTCTCGGGCGGCGCGGGCTGGGACGACGCCGTCGAGGGAACCGTCGCCGAAGCGGTCGCGGGCGGCGCCGACGTGCGGATGCTCGGCTACCTGCCCCTCGAACAGCTCCGTTCGCTGCTCGGCGGTTCGCTCCTCACGGCGTACCCGAGCCTCGGCGAAGGGTTCGGCCTGCCCGTGCTCGAAGCGATGGCGTGCGGATCGGCTGTGCTCACCAGCCGCAGGTTGTCGCTTCCCGAGGTGGGCGGCGACGCGGTCAGCTACACCGAGGTGGACTCGGCTAGCATTGCCTCTGCCCTCGGCCGCCTGCTCGACACCCCCGCCGAACGGTCACGGCTCGGCCTGGCCGGGCGATCGCGGGCCACGCGGTTCACCTGGGCGGCCTGTGCCCTGCACCACGTGGAGGCGTACACCGCCGCCCGGGGGGGCTCCGCGGCCACAGACTCCGCAGCCCGAGGCCCCCGCCCGACGAAAGGATCCTGAGTGCCCAGCACGACGACACTGGTGGTGGTGAGCTACTTCTCCCGCCACGACGTGGTCGCCTGCCTCCGCTCCGTGCCGGGCGCGAGCATCCAGCCACCCGAGGTTCTCGTCGTGAACAATGCGGCGACGGATGACCTGCAGGGCGTTCTCGAACCGTTCCCGAACACGACCCTGCTGGAGCCCGGCGCGAACCTCGGTTACGGCGGAGCGATCAACTATGCCGCTGAACGGCTGGGCCCGTCGACCGAGTGGATCCTGGTCACCAACCCCGACGTGGAGTACAGCGAAGGGTCGATCGACGAACTGCTCGCCGTCGCGAACGCCGACGACCGGATCGGGGTCGTCGGCCCGCGCATCACCAACGACGACGGCTCCATCTACCCCTCGGCCCGGGCGCTGCCCTCTCTCACCGTGGGCGCGGGGCATGCGGTCCTCCACACGGTGTGGCCCGCGAACCCGTGGTCGAAGCGGTACCTGCAGGCCGACCGCTCGAAGACTCCCGGCTCGCTCCCGCTCGCCTCGGGCTGGCTCTCGGGTGCGTGCCTGCTCGTGCGGCGGAGCGCGTTCGAACAGATCGGCGGGTTCGACGACCGCTTCTTCATGTACTTCGAGGACGTCGACCTCTGCGAACGACTGGGTGATGCCGGCTGGAAGGTGCTCTACGTGCCGAGCGCAAGCGTGCACCACGCCGGCGGCACATCGACCCGCGGTCACTCCGCGGCCATGCTGCGCGCCCACCACCGGAGCGCCTACCTCTACCTCGCGAAGCGGTACCACCAGTGGTACTACTTTCCCGTCCGCGCCGCGATCCGTGTCGGCCTCGCCGTGCGCACCGCCACTAGCCTGAGATCATCATGACCGAGCAGCTTGTAGCGCCCGTGGGGGGCCAGAACGTCACAGGGATCAGGGGCCGCCTCAGCCGACTGGCCCTCATCGACCTGAGGATCTCGACCATCGCCTTCTGGGCGCTGCTGGCGATCGGGCTGGCGCTCCGCATCGTGCTGCTCTTCACGAACAGCTACGTGCTCGACTCCGACAACTCGGTCGTCTTCCTGCTCTCGAAGCACATCTCCGAGGGCGAGATCACCTGGTTCTTCTGGGGCCAGACGTACGGCGGAACGCTGCTCGAACTCGCCGCCGGAGGTGCGATGGTGGTCTTCGGACCGCACGTGCAGGTGCTGGGGATCGTCGGGGCACTGTTCTTCGCGGTCGCCACGGTGCTGCTCCGGCAGATCGCCTCCCTCGCCTTCGGGCGGCCGGTCGTCGGCAATGTGGCGGGTGTGCTCTTCTGGTTCTCCGGCTACTGGATGGCGCGGGTCGGGTTCAGTGAACCCGGCTTCTACGGTCCGAGCCTCATGCTCGGGCTGCTGGTGATCTGGCTCGCCCTCCGCGGCGACCGGAAGAAGAGCTACCTGCAGTGGGCCCTGATCGGGCTCGCGACCGGTCTCGCCCTCTGGCAGTCGCCGATGGGTGTCGCGATCGCGGCCCCGGCCGTGCTGGTCGCCGTCATCCGCCAGTTCTCGCCCACCCGGTACCTCGTCGGGGCTGCCGCGGCGGTGCTCGGCGCGCTGCCCTGGCTGATTGTGTTCTTCACCAGCGACACCGCGGTGAAGCCGCAGCGGGACACCCCCATCGGGCTGGTGAACTTCGCGACCTTCTTCACCCGGGTGCTGCCGGGTGCCTTCTCGCTGAGCGAGACCGGCCCCCGTTACGCCACGGCGTTCGTCGCCCTCGCGCTGCTTGCCCTGCTCGTGGTGCTGGCCGTCGTTCGACGGAGCTGGTGGCTCGGAACACTGCTGGTGTCGACCGGTGCTGTCGTGATCGTCGTGGTGCTCGGAACCGGTGCCGTACTCGACCAGGACTCCCTGCGTTACGCGATCTTCGTGCTGCCTGCCCTCGCCGTGGCGATTGCCTGGATCGCCACACTGCTCCCCTTCACCGGGCTCGTCGCCATGGCGCTCGCGGTCGGTCTCAGCATCGGCCAGACCTACACTCTCTTCCCCCAGCTCCGCCTGACCGACAGCCCCACCTACATCATCGGCGACATCGACGAGCTCGGCGACTACCTCGAAGAGCAGGGCATCACGGCCGCCTACGCCGACTACTGGGTCTCGTACGCCGTCACCGCCGAGACCGGGGAACGCGTCAAGGCCGCCACGATCTCCGGGCCCCGCCGCTACGCGCCCTACGAGACGGATGCCGCGAACGCTCCCGTCGCGACGGTGATCGTTCTGCTGGACAATGAGAACGACAAGGCGCTGAACGGCAACCCCGACATGCCCCCGTCGACCCGCACCGTCGTGGCCGACTACGCCATCTACACCTACCAGCAGCCCTTCGA
This sequence comes from Subtercola boreus, assembly GCF_006716115.1. Lineage (NCBI taxonomy): Bacteria > Bacillati > Actinomycetota > Actinomycetes > Micrococcales > Microbacteriaceae > Subtercola > Subtercola boreus. The sequence continues at coordinate 2,338,245 of NZ_VFOO01000001.1, forward strand.
TGCTTTCAGCTATGGTTGGCAACTGTTCTGAACAGCCTGAACCGGAGTCGAGTCCCATGAGCAACACCACCCCATCGCAGGGGGAGAGCCCCGTGCCTCCGTCAGTGCAGTACCCCACCGTCGACCAGATCGACACCTGGTTCGGCGGGCTCCACGTCGGCGCGGGACGCGACGCCCCCTCGGCCGAGGAGCTCCAGGCGAGCCTCAGCTGGCGGATCACCCAGCCGATCCGGGCCGTGCGGCTGCGCGAACGCCTGGCCCTGGTGAAGGCCGGCAAGCTCCCGCTCACCGGCACCAGCCGGGCATCGTCGACCTCGCTCGCGGCCGCCCGCCAGGCCCTCGACCAGCGTCTCCGGCAGGTGGCACCCCACCTCCTCGCTCCCTCTCCTGAGAAACCCCTCACCGACCTCAGCCTGGAACAGCTGCTCGGAACCCTGACGGCGGCCGTGCACGCTCGCGGGCTCGAGAGCGAACTCTGGCTGCTGATGATCGCCGTCAGCGGATGCTTCCCCGACCAGGCCCAGCTGTTCGCGCTGCGGCGGGACCTGCGAGGCGTCTCGGCCCGCGATGCCACCGCGCGCATCCTGCACCACTGCGGGGTCTGGACGGCCCGGCACCACAGCCACCTCCGCACAATCTCGGTCGTCTCCGACAAGCCCGTGGTCTTCACCGACTTCACCGCCCGTTACGGCTTCAACTCGGGCATCCAGCGCGTCACGCGCCAGACGCTCTCCCGCTGGCCGGACACGGACGGTTACACCCTCTGCGCCCTGACCCTCGACGGAACCGGCCTCCGCACTCTCGACGAGGTCGAACGCTCCCGGGTGCTCGAGTGGGCCGGCGACGACGACAGCAAGCGCGCCGACGAGGAACACGATGACGACGACCGCGAAGCGGTGCTCGTCGTCCCGTGGAACACGACGTTCTTCCTCCCCGAAGTGATCGTCGGTCGCGGCACCACCACCGTGACCGCCCTCGCCCGGTTCACCGCGAACCGCACGATCGCGCTCGGCTATGACGCGATCCCCGTCTCCGGGGCGCACTACGTCAGCCGCGGCCTGACCCAGCTGTTCGTCACCTACCTCTCGATGCTGAAGTACTTCGACGAGGTCGTGGCCATCTCGCAGTCCACCCATGACGAGTTCGAGGGCTTCAGCCAGGCCCTCGAGACGCAGGGGCTGCCGGGCCAGCAGGTCAGCACGGTCTCTCTGCCGATCGAGCACATCCCGGCGGAACCTCTCGCCGCAAGCGACGAGGAACTTCTCGAAGCGGCTGAAGACGTGGTGCCGATGGTGCTCTCCGTCGGGAGCAACGAGCCCCGCAAGAACCAGCTCGCCGTGATCTACGCCAGCGAGGTGCTCTGGCGCCGCGGCGCGGAGTTCAGCCTCGTCGTGCTCGGCGGGCGCGGCGACAAGTACTTCACGGACATCGCGGACGCCGTCGCGGCACTCGCCGCGAACGGCAGGCGGATCCAGATCCGCCGTGACGTCGACGAAGCCGACCTGGCCCGCGCCTACGACGAGGCCCGCTTCAGCGTGTTCATCTCGATCCAGGAGGGCTACGGACTTCCTGTCGCGGAGTCCCTCGCCGTCGGCACGCCGGTGATCACCACGAGCTACGGCAGCACCGCGGAGATCGCCGCCGGCGGTGGATGCCTCGTGGTCGACCCGCGGAACGACGACGAGATCGTGGAGGCCATGGGCAGGCTGCTCGGCGACGACGATCTGCTGGCCCGCCTCGAGAACGAGATCGCCGAACGCGACGACACCACCTGGGACGACTACGCCGCCGCAATCTGGACGATCGTCCAGGCGAAGGAGAACAGCCGATGAGCGACCTCGACATCTGGTCCGAGACGGTCCGCCGCCTGATCGGCAGCCTCGGCGCCGACGCCTCGGCAGCAACGACCCCCGAGGAACTCTCCGAGCTGCTCGCGACGACCTTCGGCAGTGACCTTGCCGACGACCGCCTCTGGCTGGTCTGGGCCTGTCTCCGGGGCGAGCTCCCCGTGGAGGACGACCTCATCCTGTTCCGCCGGAACGTGGTGCTGAACGGTGCAGCGCAGGCGATCCGCGATCTCGGCGGGCGCGCTGACGCCAGCATCTTCGGGCTCACCGCCACGGTCGAGATCGTCGACTCGCCGATCCTCGTCGACGTGCACAACACGGCGAGCACAGGCACGATGTCGGGCATCCAGCGCGTCGTCAGGGAGACCACGGGCCGCTGGGCCGCCGAACACGAGCTCACCTTCGTCGCCTGGTCGGACAACCGGTTCGCCCTCCGCCGCCTGACCGCGAAGGAGGAGTCCCGGATGCGCGGGACGGAGTACGACGAGTCGGAGAAGGCCAAGGCGATGCCCGCCCGGCTGGTCATTCCGAACGGCGGGCTGATGATCATCCCGGAGCTCGCCGCCGACTCCGAACGGGCCGACCGTTTTCTCGCGATGGGGCGCTACGCGAGCACCCGGGTCGCCTACATCGGGTACGACTGCGTGCCGCTCACCTCGGGAGAGACGGCCGCAGGCGCGATGGCCGGGCACTTTCCCCTGTACCTCGACGCGGTCGCGTACGCCGACCGCGTCGCGGCGATCTCGGAGTCCACCGCCCACGAGTTCGACGCCTGGAAACTCATGCTGCCCGCCTCCGGGCGCACGGGACCGGATGTACGGGCCGTCTTCCTGGCCGGGGACTCCGACGAGCCCTCAGAAGCTGCGCTTGCCGAGACGCGCGAAGAGATCGAGCTCGCCCCGGGCGAACCGCTCGTGCTCGCCGTCGGCAGCCACGAACCCCGCAAGAACCACCTCTCCGTGCTGCAGGTCGCCCGCCTGCTGTGGGAGGAGGGCAAGAAGTTCCGGCTCGTGATGATCGGCAGCGGTTCGTGGAACAGCGACCCGTTCGACAACCTCGCCGCGTCCCTGCAGGACCAGGGGCATCCCCTGGTCGTGCTCTCCGGGGCATCCGACCGGCTGCTGGCTGCCAGCTACCGGCTCGCAGCGGTCTCGATCTTCACGTCCTTCCACGAGGGCTTCGGCCTGCCGATCGTGGAGTCCCTCCGCGCCGGCACCCCCGTCATCTCCTCGAACGTCGGCAGCATGCTCGAACTTTCGAAGCGGTACGGCGGCGTCATCACGGTCGACCCGCACTCCGACGAGCAGCTCGAGGATGCCCTCCGCTCGGCCCTCGACGATCCCGCCGTGCTCGCCGCCAAGCGGGCCGAACTGGCGACGAACGACTACCGCAGCTGGGACGACTACTCCCGCGAGGTCTGGGAGTACTTCGTCGGCGCCTGATCCGGTCCGGCCCCGGCCGGCACGCGGGTCAGAAGACCTGCGCGCCGTCGACGAACAGCGTCGTCCCCGTCGTTCGTTCGTAGATCTCGAACTTGAGCGACGTGTGGCCGTCGGCCTTCAGGGGGAGGCCGACGGCCACCTTCGTCCACTTCGCCCCGACCGTGAAGTCCTTCGAGGCCACCTCGGTGCTGCCGCCGAGCGCCCAGAGCGCGAGAGTGCCCGTGAACGTCGCGTTCGGGTCGGCGGAGCGAACCCAGACCTCCGCCGAATAGCTGTCCCCCACGATGAGTTCCCGCTGCACCGTCTGGGCGAGCGAACTGCCGGCCGTTCCCGTGTTGGTCGCGGCGAAGTACGAGCCGTTCTTAGCCGGGATCCCGGTCGCCGCAGAACTGTAGACGGCCTGGTTGATCTGCCCGTTGCCTGTGGTCCATTTGTCGAAGGAACCGCCCTCGAACGACCCGGCGGTGAGGATGTTGGCGCTCACGCTCCCGTCGTCGAGGAAGAGCGTGTTCCCGGTCGTGTTGAGATAGACCTCCGGCTTCAGCCTGTTCACTCCCGAGACGCTGATGTCGGTCGTGACGGTCACCTTCTTCCAGGCCGCTCCCGCCGTGAAGTCCAGTCCGTTCGACACGGGCGCACCCGAGCCGAGACCCCAGAGGGTGAGCCGGCCCGAGAAGGTCTGCGAGGGGAACGCGGACTTGACCCAGATGGAGAAGGAGTACCGGCTTCCGACAGCCGGCTTGGCTGCGAACTCCTGCGCGAGCGAACGGCCCGCCACGGGTGTGTTCGTGGCTCCGTACCAGGTGCCGCTCCGCGCTGTGGCGCCGTCGGAGTACGCGACGGCGTTCACGAAGCCATTGCCCGGTGCCCAGGCTCCGAGGCCTCCCTCGAAGCCTGGCGTCGAGACGAGGTTCTTCAGCGGCGGTGCCGCGCCGAACGACAGAGAGGCGTTGTCCATGAAGAGCGTGCCGTCGGTCTGCAGCATGTAGATCTCGAGGCGCACCGTCGAATGCGCACTGCTTCGGATCGGCAGCTTGACGGTCACGGGCGTCCACGTCGATCCGACGGTGAATGCGGTGCCCTTGCCCTCGGTCGAGCCACCGGTGCCCCAGAGGTTAAGGGAGCCCGAGAACGAGGCTCCGGATGCCGAACGGAACCACATCGTGGCGGTCACCTGGTCGCCCGTCTGAACGGGGTGCGCGACATCCTGGGCGATCGAACGACCCACGACCGACGTGTTCGAGGCGTAGTACCAGGAGCCGTCCTCGGCGGTCGACCTGTCGTTGTACGCAACGCGGTTGACGTCGCCGTTGCCGGGCTCCCAGCCCACAGAACCGCCCTCGAACGACGGGGTCTTCAGTGAGCCGGCCGACGAGGTGGGGTCACCGAACCAGGTGTTGAAGTAGACCCAGAAGTTGCGATTGCCGTAGGCCGAGCATCCGTCACCCTGCCCGCCGAGGTTCGCGAGTGCTGCGGCGTTCGGCTGGTAGGGGGTGTAGATGTAGAGATTCGCCGTCGCCTGGTTCTGGATGTAGACGGGGCTTGAGCCGCAGGAGGCGTTCGGGTTGTACAGGATGTTGTTGTAGCGGCCGGGCTGGTAGCTCCACGACGAGCTGTTCTTCGAGTAGCTCTGGAACTGGGCCGAGGCCGCATAGACCTGGTTGAAGAAGCCGTAGTAGGTCGAGTCGCAGGCCGCCGTGTCGGGGCAGCCGTAGCCGAGTGCCGAGCGGTACATGTACGAGGTCGGCGACGAGGTGTCGACGAGGCCCTGCTCCTTCTGCAGCATGACCAGCAGCACCTGCGGGTTGATCCCGCAGGCGACGCCCACGTCGACGATGATCTTCGCCGCCGTCTGGCCCGCACCACCGGTGTAGGTGGAGCAGTACTTCGTCGCCGCCCGGGTGGGCGTGGTCTGCGTGTAGTCCTTCAGGCACGGAAGCGCAGCGGTGCCCCGGCAGGAGGAGCCGTGTGACGTGAGGAAGGACTGCACCGCACCCTGGCCGATCGAGGATGAGTTGAAGAACGTCGCGTCGCTGATGATGTTGCCGGCGTCGAACGACGACCCGCTGAGGGCGTTCGCTGCCGGCGCCGTGCTGGCGCCGACGACGCCCAGCCCGGTGACGATCAGGGCGACGGCGAGGGCAGAAGCTGCGAGACGGTTCAGGATGCTCATGGGATCGTCACCGTGTTCGGGTTCGTGGCGCTGCCCGCCGAGGTCGAGGAGGCGTAGGCGACCACCACCGTCCACTCCCCCGCGGTGAAGTCCGAGGAGGAGAGCGAGTGGGTGCCGCAGTCGGTGCTGCCCGCCGACGGTGAGGCCGCGAAGGAGTCGGAGACGCTGACCGAGCCGAGGCTCGCCGTGATGGTGCAGGTGCCGTCGCCCTCGACGATCTGCGGAACGTTCGCGCTCACCGAGAGGGCACCCGCCTGGCTGTCCCAGTTCGCGGCGACGATGAACGGGGTGACCTGCCCGACAGGGGGCACCGGCGGCACGGTCGGGGCCGGGGTGGCCGTCGGAGTCGGCGTCGGCGCGGGCGTCGTCGTGGGCGCGGCGGTGGGGGTCGCCGGCCGGGTCGGGGCGACGGTGGGTGTGGCGCTGGGCGTCGGAGTCGGCGTTCCCGACGCGCTGGCCGACGGCGAAGCGACGGGGCTCGACGCGGGAGACGAGCCGACCAGCAGCCAGATCCCCCCGGCCAGCAGCAGGAGTACCACGACCACGGCCGCGACCACCCAGATCCACACGGTACGACGCTTGGGGTTCATCTCGGCGGGCCCTCCGGTCACAGCACCCCCGGACAGGGCACACACTCCTCAACTCCGAGCGAGCCTAGACGGTGCGGGGGCAACCGCCGGGTTACCTCCGCGGTGAGTTGGGAATCGTCACCGGCCCCACTCGAAGAGGAGGTACCGGCCACCGACACTGATGAGCGCCGGTGCGGAGGGATCCATTCCCACTGCTTCGACGAACGGCTCCCAGCCCCCGGGGCTGTCGCTGTAGGCGAAGGTGTCGACCATGATCGCGCAGGCACCCGACTCGAAGGTCGCCGAGGCGAACGCCCCTGGCATCGTCGAAGCGGCCTTCCAGTAGTCGCTGCTCGCCGTGCCGATCACTGCGCCGTAGCTCCAGCGCAGGGCATCCGCACCACGCGGCGAGACGACGGAGGGCAGGATCTCGTCGTAGTCCCCCATCAGGCCTATCGGGCCGGTCTCCGGGAAACCCTTCAGCGGCAACTGCACCACCCCGCAGCCGGGGCCGAGAGATCCGGCTGCGGCCGCGGTGAAGTCCCTCAGGGCCGCATCGGTCACCGGGGTCAACGGCACCGTCGGGGCGATGCGCGGCACCTGGTCGAACACGGCGACGACGCTGACGATCGCCAGAACGACCAGGAGCGAGCGGCGGCGGCTCGCCAGCCGCTCGATGACGATGGCCAGCACACCGAGCGCCAGCATGCTGACGACGATCGACATCCGGGACCAGGCCCGGATCTCGGGGCTCCCGAAGAACGAGAGAACGGTGCCGAGGCCGGCCGTGATGAAGAAGAGGAAGGCGCCGAGGAAAGCGGTGAGCAGAACCCCGATGCGGGCATCCTGAACCACCAGCGCGAGGCCCTTCGCACCCTCGGCAGGAGCACGCGATCCGAACAGCCGCAGAACGATGATCACGAAGCTCAGCACGATCGCGACCGAGGCGACGACGGCTGTCGCAGCCGTTTCCGCGTCCGGGATGAGGGTGCTCGCTGAGTGGTACTCCTCAGACAGGCTTGCGAGCGGAGGGATGCCGCTCTGCAGCGACGGCAGCAGCAGGTCGATCAGTTTGCCACCGTAGCCTTCCGAATCGGTGAACGACCGGGCACCGAAGTACTTCTCGTACCGGTCTCCGAAGTTCAGGGACAGGATCGCGAGTTGCAGGCCGACGAGCAGCACCAACGAGCCCGTGGCGATGCTCGGCCAGACGAGCGCACGCGCCCGCGCCCGCCAACCACCGCCACCGGCACCGGCACCGGCACCGAGCAGCGCCACCAGCACCGAGACGAACCAGACGCCGCCGACGAGCAGCACGCCGAACACGAAGTAGTACGACTGCGTCAGAGCGACCGCCGGCACGAGCACGACCAGGGGCACCACTCGCCGCCAGAACCGCATGCGGCGAGAGGATGCCCGGCCCACCCAGCCCGCGAACGGGTCGGTGCGCTCGCCCGCGACCATCAGCACCAGGATGCCGATCAACGGCACGGCCCAGTAGTTCGAGAGGAACGGATGCCCGTAGCCCAGTTGCACGAAGTGGTACGGAACCGTGGCGAACAGCACCCCGAACACTACCGCCGTCACGCGGCGGAGGCGCAGTGCGCGGAAGAACGCGTACGACGTGAAACCCACCGCCAGGAAGCTGCCGAGGTTGTAGAGGTTCAGCGCCCAGATGCCATCGGGCAACACGGCCCCGCTCGCCCAGACGGCCACGGCCGACCAGGGGTCGAACAGCGGCGCAAAGAACAGGTTCTGCGCCTTCGGGAAGCCCAGCTGGTCGTTCGGAAGGAAGGGGAACGTGTGCAGCGCACTCGTGAAGATGCCGTAGTGCAGCACCTGGTCGGCGCCGCCGATGCTCCAGCGCCGGCCGAGGTCAGCGACATCCACTCCCAGGGCGACGATGGCGATCGCCAGGGCGACGAGCCCGCTCACTGCCGCCCACAGCAGTTCTTCGGCGACAAACCTGCCGTTCGCGAAGCGGGTCATACTGTGGGGGTCATGCAGACATCATGAACAGAATCTAACTCACGTTCCGGCGCGTCCCGGCGCGAGGCGCGCGCACCAGGCCAGAGAGCTGCAGGATGGTAGTCTTTTACGCGCTTTGGCCTCGCACATGCGCGGGGAAATGAACAGGAAGACTATTGCACGTATGCCAAAAACCGCATTAGTGGCTGGAGGCGCCGGCTTCGTCGGCTCCCACCTGTGTGAACGGCTGCTTGCAGACGGCTACCGGGTTGTCGCCGTCGACAACTACATCACCGGCAACCGGTCGAACATCGAGCACCTCCTCGCCGACGAGAACTTCACTCTCCTGGAGATCGACGCCGAGACCGCCGAATCGATCGACGAGACGTTCGAGCTGGTTCTGCACTTCGCCAGCCCCGCCTCGCCTCCCCGCTACCTCGCCCATCCGATCGAGACGCTGCACGCCGGTTCGACCGTCACCGAGGCGCTGCTGAACGTCGCCCGCCGCGACGGTGCGCGCTTCATCGTCGCCTCGACCTCCGAGGTGTACGGGGACCCCCACGTGCATCCACAGGTCGAGGAGTACTGGGGCAACGTGAGCTCGACGGGCCCGCGGAGCGTCTACGACGAGGCCAAGCGCTATGCGGAGGCCATCACGTTCGCCTACCGCCGCTACTTCGAGACGAACACCGGCGTTGTGCGCCTCTTCAACACGTACGGCCCCCGCATGGACCTCGACGACGGCCGCGCCATCCCCGCGTTCGCCAAGGCGGCCCTGAAGAACCTGCCGATCCCGTTGCACGGCGACGGCAGCCAGACCCGTTCGCTCTGCTACATCGACGACCAGGTCGACGGCATCCTGCGCCTGGCCGCGAGCGACGAACCCGGGCCGATCAACATCGGGAACCCGCACGAGCAGACGCTGCTGGAGATCGCCGAGGCGGTCATCCGGCTCAGCGGCTCGACTTCCACCATCGAACTGCACCCGCGCCCGGTCGACGATCCCGAGCGCCGCCAGCCCGACATCACCAAAGCCACCGAACTGCTCGGCTGGACCCCGAAGGTCGACGTCGAGCAGGGCCTCGCCCAGACCATCGAGTGGTTCAGAACCCACTCCTCCTGACCCGTACCTCACCACCCTCCCCGCACCGCAGTGCGACGAAAGGCGATCCGTGAAACTCTCCGTGCTCATGCCTGTCTACAACGAACAGGCGACCCTCCAGAAAGTGCTCGACAAGGTGCTCGCCATCGAATGGCAGGACGAGGTCGACGTCGAGTTCGTCATCGTGAACGACGGCAGCGTCGACCAGACCGCAGCGATCCTCGACGGCATCACCGATGAGCGGGTCACCGTGTTCCACCAGCCCCGCAACCAGGGCAAGGGCGCCGCGATCCGCAAGGCCGCCTCCCTCGCCAGCGGCGACCACGTCATCATCTGCGACGCCGACGAGGAGTACAAGCCCTCCGAGATCCCCGGGCTCCTGCAGCCCATCCTCGACGGCGAAGCGAAGATCGTCTACGGCACCCGCACCTTCGGCAGCCACACCTCGTACTCGTACTGGTACGTCATCGGCAACCGCGGCGTGAACCTCTTCACCAACGTGATCTTCAACGCCTACGTCAGCGACGTCGAGACCTGCTACAAGCTCATGCCGACTGCGCTCTACCGGTCGCTGCACATCACGTCCAACGGGTTCGGCATGGAGGCCGAGATCACCGGCAAGCTCCTCGCCCGCGGCTACCGCCCCTACGAGGTCCCCATCTCGTACAAGGCCCGCACCCGCGCAGAGGGCAAGAAGATCACCGCGTGGGACGGCGTCGAGGCGCTCTGGATCCTGCTGAAGATCCGGCTCAAAGAGGGCTCGCGCCGGCAGCCGCCGGTCACCCTCCCCTGATCTTCCGGCGTGCCTGACGCGCTCTTCTAATCGCGGAGCAGGCTCTGCAGGTACACGCCGTAGCCGCTCTTCAGGAGCGGTTCGGCGAGGCGGGCGAGGTCGGCGTCGGTGATCCAGCCGGCATTCCACGCCACCTCCTCGATGCAACCGATCTTGTAGCCCTGCCGGTCTTCGACCACCCGCACGAACTCGGTGGCCTGCAGCATGGACTCGAAAGTGCCGGTGTCGAGCCATGCCGTGCCCCGGTCGAGCACCTGCACCCTCAGCGCGCCCGTGCTGAGGTAGTGCTCATTCACCGCCGTGATCTCGAGCTCCCCGCGGGCGCTCGGCCGGATCGAGCGCGCAACCTCGACGATCGAGTTGTCGTAGAAGTAGAGCCCCGGCACCGCGTAGCTCGATTTCGGATGCTCGGGCTTCTCCTCGATCGACACGGCAACGTTCTGCGCGTCGAACTCGACGACTCCGTACGCGCGGGGATTCGACACCTGGGCGGCGAAGATGAGGGCGCCGTCGACGTCGGTGTGCTCGCGCATCGACTCACCGAAACCCTGGCCGTGGAAGATGTTGTCACCGAGCACCAGCGCGACGCTCTCGTCACCGATGAACTGCTCGCCGATCAGGAACGCCTGCGCGAGCCCCTCCGGCCGCTCCTGCACGGCGTACTCGAGGGTGATGCCGAACTCGCTGCCGTCGCCGAGCAGCGCTCGGAACTGGTCCGAGTACTCCGGCGTCGTGATGATCAGGATCTCCCGGATGCCCGCCATCATCAGTGTCGAGAGGGGGTAGTAGATCATCGGCTTGTCGTAGATCGGCATGAGCTGCTTGCTGATGCCGCGGGTGATGGGCCAGAGCCGGGTGCCCGAACCGCCGGCGAGGATGATTCCGCGCATCTCAGGCGCCGCCTTTCTGTGCTGCCGTGTCGAGGGAGGCATAGTGCGCGCGCGCGTCGTCCCACGTGGTCAGGAGCCCGCCCGCCAGGGCCTCGGCGAGCGACGGAGCGCCCGTGTCCCGTGGCGACAGCAGCAGCTCGCCCGCCTCGGGTGGGAACGCCAGGGCGATGTCGGGGTCGAGCGGGTTGATGGCATGTTCGCGGTCCGCGTGGTACGTGTCCGTGACGAGATAGCTCACGGTCGCGTCCTCGGTCAGCGCCACGAAGGCGTGCCCGAGGCCTTCGGCAAGGTACATGGAACGGTGGTGCTCGGAATCGAGCAGCACCGCATCCCACCGCCCGAAGGCGGGCGAGCCGACCCTCAGGTCGATGACGTAGTCGAGCACGGCACCGTGCGTTGCCGTCACGAGCTTCGCCTGGCCGAGCGGCACGTCGGCGAAGTGGATGCCACGGACGACCCCTTTCCGCGACAAGGAGACGTTCGCCTGGCGGAGGGTGAGCGGATGCCCGATCGCCTGCTCGAGCAGATCGAACCGGTACCACTCGAAGAAGAGCCCACGGTCATCCGCGTGCTGCACGGGCGTGATCTCGTAGGAATCGGGGACGCTCAGCTCGCGAATCTGCACGAGGAAATTCTAGTAGTCGCGCTGCCCTAGACTTTGCCGATGAGGATTCTCGTTACCGGCGGTGCCGGATTCATCGGCTCGAACTTCGTCAGACGAGTGCTGGCCGACAGCTACCCCGGGCTCGAAGGCGCCGAAGTCGTCGTGCTCGACGCCCTCACCTACTCGGGCAACCTCGAGAACCTCGCACCGGTCAGCGATTCGGCCCGGTACAGCTTCGTGCACGGCGACATCCGCGACAGAGCCCTCCTCGACGAGCTCTTCCCGGGCATCGACGCCGTGGTGCACTTCGCAGCCGAGTCGCACGTCGACCGGTCCGTCGACGATGCCTCTATCTTCGTCGAGACCAATGTGCTCGGCACGCAGCAGCTGCTGGACGCCGGGCTCCGCAGTGGCCTGGCGCGCTTCGTGCACGTCTCCACCGATGAGGTGTACGGCACGATCGCCGATGGATCGTGGCGCGAGGACCACCTGCTCGAACCGAACTCTCCCTATTCCGCGTCGAAGGCCGGAAGCGACCTGCTTGTGCGCTCCTACCACCGCACGCACGGCATGAACGTGTCGATCACGCGCTGCTCGAACAACTACGGTCCCTACCACTTCCCTGAAAAGGTCATCCCGCTCTTCGTCACGAACCTCATCGACGGCGAACATGTTCCGCTCTACGGCTCCGGGGAGAACATCCGCGACTGGCTGCACGTCGACGACCACACCCGTGCCATCGCTCTTGTCCTCGTCGGCGGGCGTCCCGGCGAGATCTACAACATCGGCGGCGGCACGGAGCTGTCGAACGTCGAGCTGACGAACCTGCTGCTCGACGCCACCGGCACGGACTGGTCGTTCGTCGACCACGTCGAAGACCGCAAGGGCCACGACCTCCGGTACTCGGTGGACTGCTCGAAGATCTCCCGCGAGCTCGGCTACGAACCGCTGGTGCCGTTCGAGCAGGGACTCGGCGACGTGGTCTCCTGGTACCGCAACAACCGCGCCTGGTGGGAACCCTTGAAGGCACGCGCGGCGCTGGGGCGATGAGCGCTCCCGAGATGAGCGCTGCCGCGCCCGAGCCCGCCTCGGCCAGTGCGCCGGTACCGGTATCGGCACCGGCCGCGCCCCGATATCTCGTCACCGGAGCGAGCGGGATGCTCGGCCTCGACCTGCAGGCCGCGCTCGCCGCTCGCGGAGCCGACGTGACCGCGCTCGGCCGCACCGACCTCGATGTGACCGATGCCTCTGCCGTTCTCCGCGCGGTGGCCGGCCACGACGTGGTGTTCAACCTGGCCGCGTACACCAAGGTGGACGATGCGGAGAGCTTCGAAGACGAGGCCTACGACGTCAACGCGACAGGGGCAGGCAACGTCGCCGCCGCAGCCCGAGAGAGCGGAGCCACGCTCATCCACGTCTCCACCGACTACGTCTTCGACGGGTCGGCCACCTCGCCCTACCCCGAAGACGCGCCCTACAGCCCGCTCTCGGCGTACGGGCGCACCAAGGCGCAGGGTGAACGAAACGTGCTCCACGAGCATCCTTCGGGCGCCTATGTCGTACGCACGGCCTGGCTCTACGGCAAGCACGGCTCGAGCTTCCCGAAGACCATGCTGAAGCTGATCGCGGACCGGGACACCGTGAGTGTCGTCAACGACCAGCACGGCCAGCCGACGTGGACGGTGGATGTCGCGACCCAGCTTCTGCGGCTCGCCGACGCCGCACGGACCAGCGCCGCTGGCCTCCACTCCGCTGCCCTCCGCTCTGCGGGCCTCGGCTCCGCGGGCCTCGGCTCCGCGGGCCTCGGCGGGCCGCATGCCGCACCGGGCATATACCACGCCACGAACTCCGGCGAGACGACCTGGTTCGGGTTCACACAGGCTCTGTTCGGGGAACTCCAGATCGACCCTGATAGGGTTCAGCCGACAGACAGTTCGCAGTTTGTTCGCCCCGCCCCGCGGCCCGCGTATTCCGTACTCGGGCATGACGCGTGGTCCCGAGCGGGGATCGAGCCCCTGCGAAATTGGGGTGAGGCGCTGCACGCGGCAGCGATTTCGGGAGTTTTGGAGAAACATGGCAACGCTTCGGGTCGTCGTTGACCAGATCCTGAGCCCCGTTCCCGGCGGCATCGGCCGCTACACCGAAGAGCTCACCCGCGAACTCGTCACGACCGCCCCGAGGGACTGCTTTGTCGAAGCCATCGTGGCCGCGCATCCGCCCGCCTCGATCGACGACCTGAAGACCCGCCTGCCCGGCCTGGCCGGTGTCACCCGCACGTCGCTCGGCCGTCGGGAACTCTCCGCGGCCTGGCAGCACGGCCTGCTCACCGGGCAGAGCCGTGGGATGGTGCACGCGACGTCACTGCTCGCCCCGCTCACCAAGCACGACCAGCTTCACCAGCCCGGCGACCAGATCGCCGTCACCATCCACGACGTCGTGCCGTGGACGCACCCGCAGACCCTCACGCCACACGGCGTCGCCTGGCACAAGGCGATGGCGAGGCGGGCGCGCAAGTACGCCGACGCCGTGGTCGTGCCCACCCATGCCGTCGCCCAGGAACTCGCTCGCTACGTCAACTTCGGCGAGCGCGTGCGCGTCATCGGCGGAGCGGTGGGTTCGTCGCTGAAGGTGCCGGCCGACGCGGATGCCCGAGCTGCCGCCCTGGGCCTCCCCGACTCCTACGTACTCGCCGTCGGCACCCTCGAGCCGAGAAAGGGTCTCGCGACCCTGATCGCCGCGCTCGCCAGGCCCGATGCGCCCGACCTCCCCCTCGTGATCGCGGGGCCGAAGGGCTGGGGCGACCTCGACGTCGCCGCCGTCGCCGCCTCTGCGGGGCTGGCGGAGAACCGGCTGCACGTGCTGGGCTTCGTGAGCGACGAAGACCTGGCGCTCGTCATCTCCCGGGCCACGGTGTTCGTCTACCCGAGCATGGCCGAGGGCTTCGGCCTGCCGATCATCGAGGCACTGCACTTCGGCACCCCGGTCATCCACACCGACGTGCCGGCCCTGCTGGAGGTGGCGGACGACGCGAGCATCGTGGTGCCCCGCGAGGATGCCGCGGACCTCCCAGCGCGCCTCGCCGAGGCCATCACGCGGGTCGTGACCGACGACGCCCTCCGCGCGCGGCTCCGCATCGTGGGCCTCGACCGCGCCCGCGCCTACAGCTGGCGCGACTCGGCCGAGAAGGTCTGGCAGCTGCACGCCGACCTCTGACCCGCCCCGCGGCCTCCGGGCTCCGCGCCGGAGCGCGGCGGGCGCCCGTGCCGGCGGACGACGGAGGCCCGCCCCCGGTGGGGAGACGGGCCTCAGTCCTCAAGCGTTCAGTTCGAAGTCTCAGGCTCCGTGCTGGTGGCGTCGGCGGCGCATCATGAGCACGGCACCGACGGCGAGGAGTCCCGCGCCGAGCGTGAGCACCGGGATCACGGCGGCACCAGTGGTGGCGAGGTCGATGCCGCCGCCGGCACTCGTGCCCGAGCCACCCGATCCGGAACCACCCGCACCGGCACCCGGGTCAGCGGGGGCCGAGACGGAGGGGGTCGGTGTCGGCGTCACGATCGGCGCATCGGCGGCCACCGTCAGAGTCGCCGTGACGACCTTGCCGCTCTGGGCACCTTCGACCGACACCGTGTAGGTGCCTTCCTCGGCCGGTGCCGTGAGGTCGAACGAGGAGCCTCCGTCGATCACATCAGCCGTGCCGAGTGCGTCGTCGGCCAGCATTCCGGCAACTTGGCGGTCACCCGCGAAACCGGTCGCCGACGCGACGACCGACGCGCCCGGCTTCACGGTAGAGCCGGTGAGGGTGAGGGCAGCGTCTGCACTCAGTGCCTTCGTGTCGCGGTCCAGCTGGAGGGCGTTCGACATGGTGAAGAAGTTGTCCGTCTGGTCGGTGAGGCCCGTGACATTCGCGGCCCCGGGGCCGTAGGCCGCGATGCGCAGCTGGGTTCCGGTGTGCTGCTGCGAACCGCCGGCTGCGGCCGTGCCGTAGGAGATCTTCATCGTGGTGCCATCGGCGGTCAGAAGAGCCGTGCTCAGCGAGGTGGGCGGGGTCGAGTCGACGATCTGGCTGGTGTGGGCGTGGTCGGCCGTGACGATGACAAGCGTGTTTCCGTCCTTCTCGGCGAAAGCGAGGGCGGACTGAACTGCCTCGTCGAGATCGATGACCTCACCGATCTGGCCACAGGCGTTCGCCGCGTGGTCCTGTTTGTCGATGCTCGCGCCCTCGACCTGCAGGAAGAAGCCCTTGCTGCCGGTGGTGTCGAGCAGATTGATGCCCTTCTCGGTGAGCGACTTCAGCGAGAGATCGGTGGAGAGGCGTTCCGGGTTCGGCGTGCACGCGGTCGGCGCGAGGTCGGCGCCGCCGACCGTGGCGACCGTGGGGGCATACCGGGTCGGGAAGTTGCCGGGCGCGAACAGCCCGAGGACCGGCTCGTTCTGGTCAGCGACCGTCACCGCAGCGAGTTCAGCACCGGTCGTCGGCAGCTGGTAGCCGCGGCTCTCGGCCTGGGCGAGAAGGGTGTCACCCTCGTACTCGCCGGCCTTCGCGACCTGGTCGAAGCTGGCCGAGCCGCCACCGAGGGAGAGGTCGGGGCGGGTACCGATGATCTGTTCCGAGATGGAACCGAGCCCACCCTGGTCGAGAGCGTCAGCGCCGCACGTGGTGCTGTCAGGGCCGTAGCAGCTACGCGCGGCGACGTGGGCTGACTGCACGGCAGGCGTGGCATCCTGCAGCTCGGCGGTGCTGATGTTCCCAGTCTTCAGCCCGTTCGCCTTGGCGATCTCGAGCAGGGTCTGCTGCGGTGCGCCGTCGATGTCGACAGAGATGGCATTGTCGTAGGTCTTTGTTCCGGTGGCCCAGGCCGTGCCGGTGGCGGCGGAATCGGGCACGTAATCGGGTTTGCCCTTGCTCTCGCCGTCTTTGTAGAGCGAATAGGTGGTGTACTGGCCGGTCAGCGGCAGCGCGTCGATGCCCGGCAGCATTCCACCCGCCCCGTACTGGTAGTTGCGTGCGCTGGTGATCTCGGAATCGCCCATGCCGTCGCCGATCAGCAGGATGACATTCTTCGCGGGCGCGTCGACGATCGAGTCGCGGAGCATTTCGGTCTTGTCACCCGAGTTCCGAACGGCACCGCCGAAGTCATCGGGGGCGGCGAATGCTGCACTCGGCAGCAGCACCGCCGAGCCGGCAACAGCGGTGGCGGCCGCGATAACGAGAACGCGGCGTGCGCCCGTACCTCTTCTGTGATTCTTCATAGACTGAACCCTTCCGCGGGTGAATGTTGACAGCCGTTTTTCAGGCTCGTACCAGCAGAGCGGAGAGAGGTGAACGACGCACCAACAGGAGATGACCCGGCGATGACCACCCGCGACAGGGGTGCGGGCGCCCGGCACGGCCGCGCGTGTCGCGCACGGCGGGGTGACGCTAGAGGCGGGCCTGCAGCGAGTCGTTCTTCTGAGCGACTGACACGCTGAGGTTCTCGCGGTAGGTGGCGAGAGCGTCGGCGAGCACGGCAGCGGCCGCCGTGCTGCCGCTTGCGAGGATCTGCACGGCGAGCAGTGCAGCGTTCGTCGCACCGCCGATCGAGACGGTGGCGACGGGGATGCCCGCGGGCATCTGCACGATGGAGAGCAGGGAGTCCATGCCGTCCAGGCGCGCCAGCGGCACCGGCACGCCGATGACCGGCAGAGTCGTGACGGCCGCGAGCATGCCCGGCAGGTGCGCCGCACCCCCGGCGCCGGCGATGATGACGCTGAGGCCGCGCTCCCGCGCCGTACGACCGTACTCGATCATCTTCTCGGGCGTACGGTGCGCCGAGACGACCTGCACCTCGTGGGCCACACCGAAGTCCTTCAGTACCTCGACAGCGGCCTGCATCACCGAGAAGTCGGAGTCCGACCCCATCACCACACCGACCGCAGGCTGCTCAGTACTCATGCCTTCAGCCTAGCGGCGACCCCTACAGGGGGATGTTGCCGTGCTTCTTCGCCGGCAGCGACGCCCGCTTCGTGCGAAGCGCCCGAAGACCCTTGACGATCGCGACCCGCGTGGCCGCCGGCTCGATCACGCCGTCGAGCTCGCCGCGCTCCGCCGCGAGGAACGGCGACGCCACGTTGTAGGTGTACTCGTTCGCGAGCTTCGTGCGCACCGCCGCGACATCCTCGCCCGCCTCCTCGGCACGCTTGATCTCGCCGCGGTACAGGATGTTCACCGCACCCTGCCCGCCCATGACGGCGATCTCAGCGGTGGGCCAGGCGAGGTTGAGGTCGGCGCCGAGCTGCTTCGAGCCCATCACGATGTACGCTCCGCCGTACGCCTTCCGCACGATGACGGTGATCAGCGGGACGGTCGCCTCGGCGTACGCGTAGAGGAGCTTCGCGCCGCGGCGGATGACGCCGGTCCACTCCTGGTCGGTTCCGGGGAGGTACCCGGGCACATCCACCAGCGTCACGATCGGGATCGAGAACGCGTCGCAGAAGCGCACGAACCGTGCTGCCTTCTCGCCCGCCTCGATGTTCAGCGTGCCGGCCATCGCGTTGGGCTGGTTCGCGATGATGCCGACCGAGCGGCCCTCGACCCGGGCGAACCCGATCAAGATGTTCGGAGCGTACAGCGGCTGCACCTCGAGGAAGTCGGCATTGTCGACGACGTGCTCGATGATCGTGTGCATGTCGTAGGGCTGGTTCGGGCTGTCCGGGATGATCGTGTTCAGCTTGTGGTCGGCATCCGTGATCTCGAGCTCGGGTGCGAACTCGTACGTGGGCAGCTCGGCCAGGTTGTTGTCGGGCAGGAAGCCGAGCAGGGTGCGCACATAGTCGAGTGCGTCATCCTCGTCGCTCGCGAGGTAGTGCGAGACGCCCGAGATGGTGTTGTGCGTGAGTGCGCCGCCGAGCTCCTCCATGCCGACATCCTCGCCGGTGACGGTCTTGATCACGTCGGGGCCGGTGACGAACATCTGGCTGGTCTTGTCGACCATGATCACGAAGTCGGTGAGTGCGGGCGAATACACCGCACCGCCCGCGGCCGGGCCCATGACGATCGAGATCTGAGGGATGACGCCCGAGGCCTGCGTGTTGCGGCGGAAGATCTCGCCGTACTTCCCGAGGGCCACGACACCCTCCTGGATGCGCGCACCGCCCGAGTCGAGCATCCCGATGATCGGCACGCCGGTCTTCAACGCGAGGTCCATCACCTTGATGATCTTCTCGCCGGCGACCTCGCCGAGCGACCCGCCGAAGATGGTGAAGTCCTGCGCATAGACGGCGACCTGGCGGCCGTGGATCGTGCCGGTGCCGGTGACGACGGCGTCACCGTAGGGGCGGTTCCTGTCCATGCCGAACGCGTGGGTGCGGTGCCTGACGAACTCGTCGAGCTCGACGAACGAGCCGTGGTCGAGAAGCTGTTCGATGCGCTCCCGGGCGGTCTTCTTGCCCTTCGCGTGCTGCTTCGCAATCGCGGCCTCACCCGACTGCGTCACGGCCTCGTGGTAGCGGTTCTTGAGATCGACCAGTTTGCCGGCAGTGGTGTACATGTCGGGCCCTGAAGTTGTTTCATCACTCACGGGAGTTCACTCTACCGGCCACAGCTTTGGCCTCTATGGTCGGAGTATGGATGCCCCACTGAGCCGCTCGCTGGTCCCCCGTCTCGACTGGCTGGCCGAGGCGGGCTCGACGAACTCGGTGCTCGTCGCCGGTGCAGCCGGAGCGGATGCCGCGGGCTGGCCCGATCTCTCGGTGGTCGTCACCGACAACCAGACCCAGGGCCGCGGGCGGCTCGGCCGCGTGTGGTCGGCTCCGGCCGGCACGTCGCTCGCCATCTCCGTACTGCTCCGGCCGGCGCTGGCCGGTGGCGGTTCGCTGCCGCCGTCATCGCTCGGCTGGATCCCGCTGATCGGCGGCGCCGCGATGGCGCAGGCCGTCAATCTGGTGCTCGCGGGCGCCGGGGCGCGCGCGGTCGCGGGGGCCGGAGTGGTCGACGGCCCGCGCGCGGTCGTGAAGTGGCCGAACGACGTGCTCATCGACGGCCGGAAGGTGTGCGGAGTGCTCTCCGAGCTGCTGCCCGGGGCGGCGGGCGTGGTGGTGGGCGCGGGAGTCAATCTCTTCCTCACCGAGGAGCAGCTGCCGGTGCCGACAGCGACCTCCGTGGCCCTCGCCCTCGCGGGCGCCGGCGCGGTTGCCGGTGCCGGTGCGGGTGCGGGTGCGGGTGCGGGCAGCAGCACCGGCGCCGACACTCCCGCCTTCACGGCCGACGACCTGCTCTCCGCGTACCTCGCGGAGCTGATCCGCCTGTACCGGGCGTTCATCGCAGCCGGCGGAGACGCCGTGGAGAGCGGGATCGCGGCCGTCGTCGCCTCGCGCTGCGGCACCCTCGGCCAGCCCGTGCGGGTGGAACTGCCCGGCAGCGTGTTCGTGACCGGCCTCGCCACGGCGCTCGACCCCGACGGACGCCTCATCGTGCGACGGGACGACGGATCCGGCGACCTCGTCGTCTCGGCCGGCGACGTGACCCATCTGAGGTACTGACAGTCGTGCGCCGGAAGGAACGACTCCGCACCGGGACGGATGCGCGGCCCGGGCAGCCGGGCTGGCCTCTGCAGGATGGATGGGCTGCGCACGGCGGCTCGACCGGACACGACGACCCGGCTGGGCACGACGGCGCGCACGGATCGGCCGGGTTCACCGCGGTGCTCCGGCCGGAACTCCCTCCCGAGCGGGTGGTCGTGCGGGTCCGGACGCACGGCAGGGCCCTGTTCTGGCCGTCGGTCGCCCTCATCGCGGTGGCCGGTGCCAGCGGGTACTTCCTCGGCCGCTTCCCGGAGGAGTGGCAGAACCTCCTTGCCCTCGGCGCAGCGTGCGTGCTGGCCGTGCTGTTCTGGCTGCTGCCGACGCTCCGCTGGCTCACGGGACGGTTCATTGTGACCACCCGCCGCGTGATCAGCGTGCAGGGGCTGGTGGCACGCGAACGCCGGGAGGTCTCCCTGGTGCGCGGTTTCGACGTCACCCTGCGGCGGCGGGGACTCCAGGCGGTGTTCCGCTCGGGGGATGTCACGATCCACTCGGGCTCCGAGCATCCGCTGGTCGGGCGTGACCTGCCCGACGCGGGACTCATCGTGGCGGTGCTCGCCGAACTCGGCGACGACGCCCACGGCCGAGGCTGACGACCCGACTCTGCTCTGACGACTCAGAGGCCGAAGGCTCAGCTGCTGACGACTCGGCGGCTGAAGGCTCAGCTGCTGACGAGCGACTTCTCCCGCTCGGCCGCGACCGCCGCGAGGTTCTGCATGCCGTCGCTCCGCTGCTCGCCGTAGACCCAGTAGCGGTAGAGCACGAACCGGAACGCGGTACCGAGCACGAGGCCGACCACGTTCGCAGCGATGTTGGTGGCCAGCACGCTGGTGAGGCCGAGTATGTGGTGGGTGAACCAGATGCAGGCCTCGGCGATGACCAGGCCGCCGATGGAGACGAGGGCGTACTCGACGAGTTCGAGCCCCACGTTCTTGCGGCGGTTCTCGCGGAAGGTCCAGTAGCGGTTGCCGATCCAGTTGAAGACGATCGCCACCGAGGTGCTGACGAGCTTCGCACCGATGGCGGTGGCGAAGAAGTGCCCCGTGCCGAAGGCCCCGAGGAACAGGAGGTTGAAGATACCGACGTCGATGAGGAAGCCGGCGAAACCGACGACACCGAATTTGACTGCGTAGGTGAGGAAGCCGCTCCACGCGCGCTCAGCCAGTCGTTTCAACCCGTTCAACCGTGTGCTTTCCCGCGGTGCCCTGTCAGGAGTGCGAACGGCCCGCTGTCTGTAGAAGATTGTCTCTTGCTAACGACTATAGGTGATGCTTTGTCGGAAACCCCGGAGTCTGTGCTCCCTCCCGCCACGTGCACAGCATCAGTACAGTAGATGGGTGACTGTGCGCGTAGGAGTGATCGGTGGGGGCCAGCTGGCCCGGATGATGATCCCGGCGGCGGTGAACCTCGGCCTCGAACTCGATGTTCTGGCGGAAATCGAGGGCTCCTCCGCCCGATTGGCTGCCACGGAGGTGGGCGACTACCGCGATGCGGAGACGGTGCTGCGGTTCGCTGAGACCGTCGACGTGGTCACCTTCGACCACGAACACGTTCCTGAGCAGATTCTCAGACAGCTCGTGGCGGCGGGCCATTCTGTGCAGCCGGGACCGGATGCCCTGCGCTTCGCGCAGGACAAACTCCAGATGCGGCGGCGGCTCGGCGAGCTGGGAGTGCCGATGCCCGACTGGGCCGAGGTGCAGAACGAAGACGAACTCGCGGCGTTCATCGCGGACCACGGCGGCGAGGCCGTCATCAAGACCGCGCGCGGCGGGTACGACGGCAAGGGTGTTCGCCTCGTGCGCGACGCTGCCGAGGCGGCCGACTGGTTCACCGCGCTCAGCGAAGACGGCCGCGGCGGGTCCCTGCTCGCTGAGGAGCGCGTCGACTTCCGCCGCGAACTGGCCCAACTCGTTGCCCGCCGCCCCTCCGGCCAGACCGCACTCTGGCCGGTCGTCGAGACCGTGCAGCGGCGCGGGGTCTGCAGCGAGGTCTTCGCCCCGGCACCGGGCACCAGTGCGCGTGTGGCCGAGCTCGCGGCATCCATCGCCACCCTCATCGCCACCGAACTCGGTGTCACCGGCGTGCTCGCCGTCGAGCTGTTCGAGACGTCGGATGACCGGCTGCTGGTCAACGAACTCGCAATGCGCCCCCACAACAGCGGTCACTGGTCGATCGACGGCTCGGTCACGAGCCAGTTCGAGCAGCACCTCCGCGCGGTGCTCGACCTGCCGCTCGGCGACACGGGTGTGCGCGCGCCGGTCACCGTGATGGTGAACGTGCTCGGCGGGCCGGCGACCGGCACCCTCGCCGACACCTACCCGCACGTCTTCGCCGACCAGCCGTCGGCGAAGATCCACAACTACGGCAAGGAGCCACGGCCCGGCCGGAAGATCGGGCACGTCACGGTGACCGGCGACGACCTCGACACCGTGGTGTTCCAGGCGCGGGCGGCTGCGGCGCTGCTCGGCGCCGACCTCAGCGACGGGTCGGGATCGTGAGCGGCGCCGAGGTCCAGCAGGGACCGGCTCCGGAGGCCACCGGCCAGCCGCCCATCGTCGTGACGACGGGAAACGCCACTCCGGCCGAGATCGCCGCCATCACGGCCGTCATCAGCGGCCTGCTCGCCGAGGAGGGCGAGGCGCGCCGCGAGGAGGAGCCGGCCGGCACCACGGCATGGCAGCGCAGCCAGCGATCGTTCCGCGGGCAGCTCGATCCGGGTCCCGGTCGCTGGAACGGCTGAGCCGGAGCGTGTCCCCACACGTGTCCCCCACGCGTGTCCCCCAAAGTGCCGACTATGCAGAGGCCTGGCCTCACGGCATTATCAGAAGTGCTTGGTGTCTCTCTTACGAGTTTCACCGCCAGTCACACGCTGTCTAGGGTAAGTAGGCGAGTGACTGGGGGCGAGCCGTTGCGGTATTCGGGTTACGGCAACGGTTCGGAATCTGCTGGGGGTTGGCGTAAGCCGGCCCCCAGTATTCTCCGCAGGCACCGGGGGGTGCCCGGTGGAATGGTGGGACGTCGCAGCGTCCCGACCATACCCACCCCGCTTGTCGACAACACCGCTCACTTCGGGATCTCGAGCCATTCCGACACTTCGTCGTCGTCGCCGTCGCTGCCGAGAACCGCTGCGACCGGGTCGCCGCCGACCCGCAACCCGACGACAGTGACCGCGGCCGTGCTGCTGTCCACGCCGGTCCGCACGATGAGCCGGTCGGCCTGCGACCGTGAGATCTGGGTGGCGAGCCGCAGGTGGATGCGGTCTCGTGCCCGGTCGGAGAGATCCTCGAGCCCCCCGTCGTCGAGAAGCGTGACCTCGATGCCCCGGCGCCTGGCCGCGAGCACTTCCGTGCGCACATCTTCGTTCAGAAGGTACCGCCCCCGGATCTCATCACGGATGGCCCCTTCGAGGTGCAGGCACTCCCGCCGGTCTTCGGCGCTGATCTCCCCGCCGAGGTCGACGACGTGGTGGAGCATGGGGCCCGCAACCCTGTTCATGTTGTCGAGCCGGTAGCGGCCCTCCGTCAGCTGGGCCTCCTGGGTCGCGTGCCAGGCCGCGGCATCGAGCTCGGCACGGGCGAACAGGGTCGTGTCACGGGATGCCCGGCCGAGCCCATGCGTGAGGGCGTGAGCCACTCCCACCCACACCGCGCTGCCGATCCATCCCGTCGTCGTCAGCCGCAACGGGTCCGACCAGGCCAGCATCATGATGCCGAGCACCACGATCCCGATCCAGCCGAAGAGCGGCCGCCGGCGCACGGTGACGATGGTCATCAGCGTGCCGACGGCCGCCACCGACCAGGTCGCGTACCCGTTCGTCACGTGTCCGTCGAGCTGCGAGAGCACCAGGGCCGTGACGGCGACACCGGCGACGACGCAGAGGGAGGCCATCCAGAGCGGCATCGTGGTGGGGCTGGTCGGCCAGAGACTGATCGTGGTGACGGCGGCGTAGAGCACCATGGCCACCACCACCGGCCAGGGCGATGCGGGGGTCTCGATCGAGTAGATCGCCAGCACCAGGTGGTAGGCGGAGAAGAGCGCAGCGAGCGCGAGCACAATGGTGCGGGCATTGGTGATCACCGGAACGGCCCCCATTCCAGCACGATGGATGTTCCGCCGCCCGGAACCGAGAGCACCTTCACCCGGCCGCCGACGGCCTGGACCCGCTCCCGGATGGAGACCCGCAGCCCGAGGCGAGCCGCGGGCACGCTCGAGTCGTCGAAACCGCGACCCGTGTCGGAGATCTGCACTGTGAGCCCGGACGACGGATCGCTGTCGACGATGACAGTGCGGATGACGTTGTCGGTGTCGTCGCCGGCGTGCTGCAGGCTGTTGATCAGGGCCTGCTGGGCCGCGGTGAAGACCGCCTCGGCGACGGCGCCCGGGAGGAGTGTGTCGTCCAGCCGGGCGGAGCGGAAGGCGATCCGGGGGCTGAGCAGTTGGGCCGCGTCGGCCAGGCGTTCCGAGAGCCGGGCGACCGGGACATCCACCGCGACGTCGAAGGCATACGGGGCCTCCTGCAGCGTCTCGAGCGCGGCCGTCGCCATCTGGACGACAGCGCGACGCTCGGTGGGGGTGTCGGCCCGGGCGGCCGCGATCAGGGTACTGAGCACGGTGTCGTGCACCAGCGCGTCGACCTTTGCGCGCTCCACTTCTGCCGCGTGGTTGCGGGCGGCGCGGGTGTACTGCTCCATGGCTGTGCCCTGCGCGGCATCCACCCGGTCGGCCGCTGCCCGGATCGCCGTGATCACCGCCAACGCGAACGCGCCGAGCAGCAGCACGTAGAATCCGTCGAGCAGTGCGAGGACGACGGGCGCGGATCCACCTGCCGGCTGGGTGCGGATGAACACGTACACCGCGGTGATGTCGACCACGTAGAGGGCGGCCCAGCGCGGGGAGAACGCGATTGCGGCGAAGATCATCGAGATCGTGATGAGGTACCAGAGCCAGGGCTGGTCGGCCACCTCGCTGGCCCCGCGGAGCAGCCCGGCCGGCCAGAGCGCCAGCGCGATGGTGTAGACGACTGTGAAGACGCCCATCACGATGTGTGTCGGCTGGGTTCCGCCCCGGTTCAGCGCCGCCATGACGGAGACGACCAGCATCAGCCCGAAGAGCACGACGGCGATGGCGATGGCGAACGGGACGTTCAGGTACTGGGAGGAGACACCCACCGCGGGAAGGGTCTGCACTGCGAAGACGAGTGCGAAGATCGCAGCGGCCCGGGCGAGGATGGTCTCCACCCGCGCGCGGCTGATCGCGCTGCGGAGACGCGCCAGGGAAGGCTGGGGCGGAGGGCCCTGCCTAACGACCGACATTGCTCACGTCGTCGATGGCGAGGATTCCATCTTCGACCGCACGCCTCAGCAGGTCGACCTTCGTCGGGGCGGGTCGGCCCACTTCGACGTATTTCGCACGCACGCGGTCGAGGTACTCCCGCGCCGTCGACGGTGCGATGCCGAGCTGGGCGGCGACCGCCTTCAGGGGCAGACCGGAGGCGTACAGGTGCAGCACGTGCTGCTCCCGCGGGCCGAGCTGGGCCTTCGCGAACTCCTGGTCGGCGTCGATCGCGCTCGCCCATTCGAGGTTGTTGAGCACGTCGCCTCGGGCGACGCTCGCGATGGCGGCCATCACGACCGCCATCGCGCTCGTCTTCGGGATCACCCCTGCAGCCCCGGCGGCCAGCGCCTCCCGGATGCTTGCGGCGCGGTCGGCGATGCTGTGCACCAGCACGGCGGCACCGGCCGCCCTCGCCCGCAGCACGTTGTCGGTGATCCGGGAACCGTCGCCGAGGCTCAGGTCCATCACGATCACGCCCACACGCCGGCCGGCAAGAGCCAGCAGCAGGGCATCCATCGTCGCACCGGTGCCGACCACCTCGTAGCCCGCCTCGATGCACGCGGCTCGGATGCCGAGCAGCACCGACTCGTGATCGTCGACGATCCCCACGAGAACGGGAGCCTGCTGTTCGCTCATTGCGCCACTCCCTCTGTCGCCACTCTGCTGCACCACGCGGTCTGGCCACTGCCCTGTCGCGTGTTCTGCAATGGTAGAGGAGCCGGGTGCCGGAATCCCCCGCCGCGACCACTCATGACGCGGGCGTGAGCACGGCGAGGGCCTCGACGTGGTGCGTGTGCGGGAAGAGATCGAAGGCCCGGAGACTCCGCAGTTCGTAGCCTCCGGCGGTGAGCTGCCCCAGGTCGCGGGAGAATGCCACCGGGTCGCAGGCGACGTAGACGAGCTGTGCCGGGCGGAACTCGAGCAGGCTCGCGACGACCTGCTTGCCCGCTCCGGCCCTCGGCGGGTCGAGGATCACGGAGGCCCGGCTGAAGCCCCCGCGCTCCTCGGCCGTGGCGTTCTTCAACCGGTTCGTGAGGTAGCGGTCGACCCGGGCGGTGACCGCGGTCGCCGCTTTGAGGTCGCGCAGGTTGAACTCGGCGTTCCCGGTTGCACGGCGGTCGCTCTCGACCGTCTCGATCCGCGTCGCCGGGCCGAACCGGGTGGCCATCGCCGCGGCGAGCAGCCCCACCCCGCCGTAGAGGTCGAGGTTCGGAGCGTCGGCGTCGAACTCGCCCTCGAGCAGCTGGTCGCGCACGCCCGTGGAGAGCGTCGCCGCAGCGCCGTGGTGCACCTGCCAGAAACCGAGCTCCTCGAGACGGAACTCGCGCTCACCCACCCGCTCGGTGATCGGGGTCCCTGCCCCCGCGGTGCGGCCCTCGGCCCGAACGACGACCCGCGCACCGCGACGGCCGTCGCTGATCACGTCGACCCGTTCGGCACCGGAGAGCCGTTCATCCAGCGGCGAGGCGTACTCGACCGCGGCCGTCGCAAGCGGAAGCGTGTCGACGGCGACGACCCGGTGCGAGCGCGCTGCGTACGGTCCGACGATGCCGTCGTCGTCGACGTGCAGGCTCACCCTCGTGCGCCAACCGAGGCCGTTCGCCGCGTCGTCTCCCTCGACCGCCTCGACCTCGACCCCGCGGGCCGGATGGTCTTCGGGCAGCTTGCCGAAACGGCCCAGCGAATCGACGAGCACCTGCCGTTTCAGTTCCCGCTGCCAGGGCAGCTCGATGTGGCCGAATTCGGCCCCGCCGGCGCGTCTCGCCGGGTCGCGTTCGAGCGCCGCGTCTGCCCAGATGTGCGGCCGGCGGTGCGGGGAGGGTTCGAGCACCTCGACGGTCTCTGCACGCCAGAAGGAGGAGTGGTCGTCGGCCGAGATGCGCGCACGCACCCTCTCGCCGGGGAGGCTGTCGGCGACGAAGACGACCCGGCCGTCGAGCCGGGCGACGGAGACTCCGCCGTGGGCGACGTTGGTCACGTCGAGGTCGACTTCGGCACTGTGTTCTGTGGTCATGCACCTAGCGTCACACAGATGACGCCCCGGGGCCGGGCGGTGCGGCATCCTGTGCAGAAGTCACCGGCCGATCGCCCTGTGGACGAGAGGATGCACACCCCGTCGACCGGTCGCTAGGCTCGTGCCATGCGGCTCTACCTCGCCTCGACCTCGCCCGCCCGGCTCGCGCTCCTCCGCCAGATCGGCGTCGAACCGATCATTCTGCCGTCGCACGTCGACGAAGAAGCGGCCGTCGTGGCCGCGGAGATCGCGGCGGAACGCTCCCTCACCGCTCCCGAACTCGTCGGACTGCTCGCGCGGCTCAAGGCGGAGGCCGTCATCGGCAGCACCCCCGGCGGCGAACCGATCGACGGCTTCATCCTGGGCGGTGACTCCGCCTTCGAGCTCGACGGCGTCATCTACGGCAAACCCCACCTGCCCGGGATCGCGCGCGAGCGCTGGCAGCGACAGCGGGGGCGTTCCGGCGTGCTGCACAGCGGGCACTGGATGATCGACCACCGCCTGGCCCGCGATCCGTCACCCGTGCCCGACCCGTCGGCCGCCACCGGCCCCGCCGCGCCCGGCCCGGTTCCCGCCGCTCCCGGCCACGGCGCGGTCACCAACGCCACCGTCGAGTTCGAAGGCGACATCACCGACGCCGAGATCGACGCCTACATCGCCTCAGGCGAACCGCTCGAAGTCGCCGGGGCGTTCACCATCGACGGGCTCGCCGCCCCGTTCATCCGCAGCGTCACGGGTGCTCCCTCGACGGTGATCGGGATGTCGCTGCCGACCGTGCGCACCCTGCTCGCGCACTTCGGAGTCAGCATCACCGAGCTCTGGACGCCCCCAGCGGCTGGCTCGTTGTAGGTGTTCGCGCCGTGCGCCACGAGTTTTTTGTAGGCACGTGCCAAAGGGTCTGATCGGCAGACGAATAGGCTAAGGGATTATGTCCCGAATTACGAAAGTCCTCATTGCCAACCGCGGCGAGATCGCGGTGCGCGTGATCCGGGCAGCGAAAGACAGCGGAATCGGCTCCGTCGCCGTCTATGCCGACCAGGACAGAGACGCCCTGCACGTGCAGCTCGCCGACGAGGCGTATGCCCTCGGTGGCACCACCAGCGCTGAAACCTACCTCGTCATCGACAAGATCCTCTCGGTCGCCAAGCGGTCCGGCGCTGACGCCGTGCACCCGGGGTACGGCTTCCTCGCAGAGAACGCCTCCTTCGCCCAGGCCGTCCTTGACGCCGGGC
Organism: Subtercola boreus; assembly: GCF_006716115.1. Lineage (NCBI taxonomy): Bacteria > Bacillati > Actinomycetota > Actinomycetes > Micrococcales > Microbacteriaceae > Subtercola > Subtercola boreus. The sequence continues at coordinate 2,366,772 of NZ_VFOO01000001.1, forward strand.
TGGTCTGGATCGGCCCCTCCCCCTCAGCCATCGAGCTGCTGGGCGACAAGGTCTCGGCACGGCACATCGCCGAGCGCGTCGGCGCACCGCTCGCCCCGGGAACGCTCGATCCGGTCTCGGGAGCCGACGAGGTGCTCGAGTTCGTCGCCCAGCACGGCCTGCCGGTCGCCATCAAGGCGGCCTTCGGCGGCGGCGGTCGCGGCCTGAAGGTCGCACGCACCGTGGAGGAGATCCCCGAGCTCTTCGAATCCGCGACCCGCGAGGCGATCACCGCCTTCGGGCGCGGCGAGTGCTTCGTCGAGAAGTACCTCGACCGCCCCCGCCACGTCGAGACCCAGTGTCTCGCCGACGCGCACGGCAACGTCGTCGTCGTGTCGACCCGCGACTGCTCGCTGCAGCGTCGGCACCAGAAGCTCGTCGAGGAGGCGCCCGCGCCGTTCCTCAGCGAGGCGCAGGTCACGGAGCTGTACCGCGCCTCGAAGGCCATCCTGAAAGAGGTCGGCTACGTGGGAGCGGGAACGTGCGAGTTCCTCGTGGCGCTCGACGGAACCATCTCGTTCCTCGAAGTGAACACACGACTGCAGGTCGAGCACCCGGTCTCCGAGGAGATCACCGGTATCGACCTCGTGCGGGAGCAGTTCCGGCTCGCCGCGGGCGGAGTGCTCGGCTACGACGACCCGGCTCCCCGTGGGCACTCCTTCGAGTTCCGCATCAACGGCGAGGACGCCGGCCGCGGATTCCTGCCGAGCCCCGGCCCGGTGCACGTCTTCAAGGCGCCCGGTGGCCCGGGCATCCGTGTCGACAGCGGCGTGCAGGCGGGGGATGCCATCTCCGGCTCGTTCGACTCGCTGCTCGCGAAACTGATCGTCACCGGCGCCACCCGCGAAGAGGCTCTCGAGCGCGCCCGTCGCGCCCTCGACGAGTTCGAGGTCGCTGGCCTGCCGACGGTGCTCCCGTTCCACCGTGCCATCGTGCGTGACCCGGCCTTCGCACCCTCCGCTGGTGAACCCTTCGGCATCTACACCCTGTGGATCGAGACCGAGTTCGACAACACGATCGAGCCGTGGAGCGGGTCACTGGATGCCGCCACCCCTGCCCCCGCCCTCAACACGGTCGTGGTCGAAGTCGACGGCAAGCGCATCGAGGTCGTGCTGCCCGAACGCCTGATCGCCGCGGCCTCGGGTGGCCCACGCGGCGCGGGCCAGACCCTCGGAGCAGCGCCACGACGGAGCGCGGGCTCGTCCGTCAGCGGCAGCTCCACCGGCAACGCGGTGAAGGCCCCGATGCAGGCGACGATCGTGAAGATCGCCGTCGCCGAGGGCGACAAGGTCGTCAAGGGCGACCTCATCCTCGTGCTCGAGGCGATGAAGATGGAGCAGCCCATCCAGGCGCACAAAGACGGCATCGTCACGTCGATCGACGCGGCCGTCGGCGCGACCGTCTCGTCGGGCCACCGCCTGCTCGAGATCACCGACAGCGCAGCGTAGCCCGACGCACCCCCGCGCGGAGTAGCCCGAGGCACCCGCGCGCAGCGGCGCCCGAGACACCCGCGTACAGCGGAGCCCGAGGAACCCGCGCGCAGCGGAGCCCGAGGAACCCGCGCGCAGCTTAGCCCGAGGCACCCGCGCGCAGCGTAGCCCGAGGCACCCGCGCGCTGCGTAGCCCGAGGCACCGACAGTGCGGCGGAGCCCGACGCACCCCCGAACGGCGTAGCCCGAGACACCCGCGCACAGGACGGACGGACGAGCCTCAGCCGGGATGCCTCCCTCTGCGGGGGCGTCCCGGCTGAGGTTCGTCGGTTTGGGCACATCGCCTGCCGATGTCGCTGAGACAGGGCGCACACCGGGGGAAGCGGGCCGGGGGGCGGCGTCGGCGGGCCGTGAGAACATGGGGGCATGCCGTCTTCCGCCTTTCCGCTGGTCGACGCCGCCGACATCGTGCGACTCGTCGGCCGGGGAGCATACGACCGGGGCCGGGCCTACGCGCGCGGCGAATCCGTGCTCGGGCTGCGGTGGAAACCGGATGCCCGTGCGGGCGCCGAACCCGGGGAGAACGGGGCAGCGCCAGAGCCGGTCGACGAATCGCCCACGGGCAGCGGCGGGGCCCTGGCAGCCGAGGTCGTGGGGACAGGACCCCTCCCGTACCTCTGCCGCGTGCGACTCACCCGCATGGCGAACGGATACTGGCTGCCGCTCAGCTCCACGTGCTCCTGCCCCGTGCAGTCCAACTGCAAACACGTCGCCGCGACCCTGTTGAGCAGCAACCAGGCACACCTCCGCGACCTCGGCCACGCAGAGGGCGGGGCGCTGGCGGCACCCCGAGCCCACCTGCCCGCCGATGTCGGCGAGGGCGGAGCCCGGCGACTGCGCGCGCTGGACGGCGAGGAGGGCGGGTCGGCTCCGGACGTCGCCCCGACCCCGGCCCCGGCCCCGAAACCCTCGCCCGAGCCGACCGCGGGGCCGCTCGACGTCGAGAGTCACGCCGACGCCGCGATGGCGTGGGACCGGGGGACGGAATGGTATCCGAGCCTGGCTCCCGCGGTCATCCGCAGACCGGAGGTCGACGACGGGGACTGGCGCGCGATCGTCGGGGGTGCCGCGGGCGCGGCGAACGGGGCGGGGGCCGGTGCTGCCGCGACATCCAGAACCGGATCGGCGGGCCGCACACGGGGCGGCCCGCCGAGACCGCCCACCCGGATGGGCCTGCAGTTCGAGGTGCGCGAATTCGTTCCGCGCACGCGGGAGCAGTGGCGGGGGCCAGCGTCCCGCCCGGCGCAGGTGGCGAAGTCGCGCGATGACACGATCGGTCAACCGCCACGCCGGCTGGGGGTGCGGCCTGTCATCCGCTCAGAATCCGGCGGCTACATCAAGGCGAACGTCACCTGGTCATCGTTCACCCACCAGGTGAACCGGCTGAACCTCGAACCGGAGCACCTGCGCTGGTTCGCCCAGTTCGCCGCGGTGCACCGGGCGACCCGCGAGCTCTACACCGGGCACGAAACCGACTGGCTCTACCTCGACGAGTTCACGAGTCCCCTGCTCTGGCACCTGCTCGATGAGGGCAGGGCGCTCGGCATCCCGCTGCTCGGAACGAAGAAGAGCGCGGTCGTCACCCGCGGTTCCGAGGGAGCGGTGCGGCTCGACGCCACCCGGGCGCCGTCGGGGGCACTGCAGCTGGCGGCGGTCGCCGTCATCGACGGGACGGCAGCGCCGCGGCAGTCTGTCGGCGCGATCGGTGCGCACGGCGTCTACACGTACGAACTCGCGCCGGTGCCCCGCGTGAGCATCGCCCCGGTGGCGGCCGGCCTCAGCGAGCAGGCGCTGGCGTTGCTCGAGCGAAACACCGACATCGTGGTTCCGGGCGACGAGGTCGGGGAGTTCATCGACGAATTCCTGCCGCGGCTGCGACGCGCGATCGATGTGGGCAGCCCCGACGAATCCGTGGCGCTGCCGGAGGTGATGCCGCCGGTGCTCGTGCTGGCGGCACGGTTCCGCGCGAAGAGCGTGCTGTCGCTCGACTGGAGCTGGGAGTATGCGGTGGGGCCCCGCGCGCTCCGGGTGCCGTTGTATGCCGCTGCGGGCATGGGTTCGCGCGACGGCGTCGAGGGCGGCGAGGGCGACGCAGAAGACGACGGCGGCGTGCTGCGCGACCCTGTGACCGAGCGGGAGACGCTCACCCGGGTCACGGAGGTGCTCGCGGAGGAGCCTGACGGAGCATCCATCGAAGCTCTCGACTCGCTCGGTGACCTGGATGCCGCGGCCCCCGAACCGCTGAATCCCAGCCTGGCCCTGCGGGGTTACGACGCGGCGATCTTCACCGACAAGACCCTGCCGCGCCTCGAAGGCCTGCCGGGAGTGCGAGTGGATGTCGCGGGCACGCGCCCCGACTACCGTGAGCTGACCGGCGAGCCGGAATTGACATTCACCACGGTCGAAAGCGACAAGCGGGACTGGTTCGACCTTGGAGTCGTCGTGAACGTCGGCGGCTACCAGGTGCCGTTCGGGCCGCTCTTCAAGGCGCTGGCGAAGAACCAGAAGAAGCTGCTGATGGTCGACAAGACCTACCTCACCCTCGATCATCCGGTGTTCGACCAGCTGCGGGAGCTGCTCGACGAAGCCAGCACGCTCGACGAGTGGGAGACCGGCGTGCGCATCAGCCGGTACCAGGCGAGCCTCTGGTCGGAGTTCGAGGAGCTCGCCGAAGACACCGTGCAGGCCGTCGCGTGGCGCGAGGCGGTCTCGGGGCTGAACGGGCTGAAGGGCGTACCGAAGCCGGAGGTGCCGCCGGGCGTCCACGCGAATCTCCGCCCGTACCAGGTCGAGGGCTACCAGTGGCTCGCGTTCCTCGAGCAGCAACGGCTCGGCGGCGTGCTCGCCGATGACATGGGGCTCGGTAAGACGCTCCAGACGCTGGCGATGCTCGCGCGCGCCCGCGCCGAGGCTCCGGATGCAGCACCCTTCCTCGTCGTCGCGCCGACCTCCGTCGTGTCGAACTGGCTGGCCGAGGCCGCACGCTTCACACCGGGCCTCGTGGTTCGGGGAATCACGTCGACCCAGGCGAAGAGCCGCCGGAGCGTGGCCGATGCCGCGGCTGGCGCTGACGTCATCGTGACGAGCTACGCTCTCTTCCGGCTCGACGCGGCTGCGTATCGTGCAGTCGAATGGTCGGGCCTGATCCTCGATGAGGCGCAGTTCGTCAAGAATCACACGTCGAAACTGCACGAATGCGCAAAGGAGCTCGACGCACCCTTCAAGCTGGCCATCACCGGAACACCGCTCGAGAACAACCTCATGGAGCTCTGGTCGCTCTTCGACATCGTTGCGCCCGGGCTCTTCCCGTCGGCCGGCCGGTTCACCGAGGAGTATGTGCGGCCCATCGAACGGATGCTCGACGACTCTCTGATGCCGAAGCTGCGGCGGCGCATCCGGCCGCTGATGATGCGGCGCACCAAGCAACTCGTCGCCCCTGAGTTGCCCGCGAAGCAGGAGCAGGTGCTGCAGATCGCCCTCGCCCCGGCGCACAGGCGCCTCTACGACGCGTTCTTCCAGAAGGAACGGCAGAAGCTGCTCGGGTTGGTCGACGATCTGGACAAGAATCGGTTCATCGTGTTCCGTTCGCTGACGCTGCTTCGGATGCTGAGCCTCGACGCCTCCCTGATCGACGAGAAGTACAGCTCGATCCCCTCCAGCAAGCTCGATGCGCTGCTCGAACAGCTCGGCGACGTGGTCGCTGAGGGGCACCGGGCGCTGATGTTCAGCCAGTTCACCTCGTTCCTCGGGGTCGCAGCGGCCCGACTGACCGACGCCGGCATCGCGTTCGAATACCTCGACGGCTCGACCCGCAACCGGGCCCAGGTCATCGACGGTTTCAAGTCGGGCAGCGCCCCCGTCTTCCTGATCAGCCTCAAGGCCGGCGGTTTTGGGCTGAACCTCACCGAGGCCGACTACGTGTTCCTGCTCGACCCGTGGTGGAATCCCGCCTCGGAGTCGCAGGCGATCGACCGCACCCACCGCATCGGCCAGACGAAGAGCGTCAACGTCTACCGGCTCGTCGCCCAGGACACGATCGAGGAGAAGGTGATGGCTCTCAAGGAGCAGAAGTCGAAGCTCTTCGATGCTGTCATGGACGACGACGCTGTCTTCAGCAGCGCCCTGACCGCCGCGGACATTCGCGGCCTGCTCGAGTAACCCGCGCCCCCGCACCCGCTCCGCCCCACCTCGCGCCCCCCCGCTCCGCGACGTCTAGAGGCCGCAGGCCTCGTGCCAGTACCAGCAGCCCGTGCTGCCGGGCGCGGGTTCCACGACGATGGTCACGCTCTGTGCCGTTGCCCCCGCGACGTTCGCGGCGATGAGATCGAAGGTGAAGGTTCCGGCGGTCGTCGGGGTACCGGCGAGTTCGCCTGTGTCGGCGTCGACAGCGAGTCCGGGCGGTGGGAATCCCACGGCGGAGAAGGTCAGCGGGTCGAGGCCGGTCACCGTCACCGTGGAGCTGTAGGAGTCTCCCACACGTGCCGTGCCCACTGGCGAGGTGGCGAAGGTCGGCCCCAACCCGAACCGGCTGACAGAACTCGACAGGGCATTGGCCGTATAGAGCTGGCCACTGTCGCCCACAACGGCGGCCTCGGGTGTCTCGGCACTCGACAGCTGGGCCACGACGGGCGTTAACCGTCCGTTCTGTTCGAACATGGCGACCGAAGCGGTACCGAGGTTCGTCACGAACACGTTGCCCTGGCGGTCTGCGGAGACGTTGTACGGGTACGAGTCCGGCGGCATCACCGTGACCGCGGTCACGTTCTTGCCGGCGGGTAGCCTCAGGTCGATGGCACTCACCGTGTTGTCGCCGGAATCAGCCGTGTAGATGAATCCCCGCTGGTTGTGCACGAGCGATATCGGCATGGACCCGCTGGCGAGCGTCGCGAAGGCGGCGGTGACCGTAGCTGTTCCACTTCCGTCGAACGCGATCTGCGAGATCGTGTCGTCGGCCGCGTTGGCCGTGTACACAGAGCCGGCCCAGTCTGTCGTGATGTCGACCGGGCCAGATCCGGATGCCAAGGCGTACCGAGCGACAACGTCGCCGGCCGGTGAGAGCTTGACGACAGCTTCGGGCGAGTGGGTGGCGACGAAGATGTTGCCGAACAGGTCGACCGTCACCGCCTGGGGAAGCTCACCAGCGAGTTCCGAGCCCAGGTGCGCCTCGAACGACGTGTCGATGTCGCCCGTCGTGTCGTCGACCCGCCAGACGGTGCTGGCCAGGTAACTCGACACGTAGAGGCTGCCATGGCCGTCTGTTGCGAACGAATTCGGCTGCGAGAACGACGGGAACTCGGCGTGGAACGACCCGTCGAAGGTTCCGTCGGGGTGGATCTTGCTGATCGATTCGTTTCCGGTGTTCAGCGTGAAGATGTCGCCGGACCCGCCGACGAGGATGTGCGACGGCTCCGACCCCGCCGCGAGCGCGGCGAACGGGTTGGTGATGTCGGGCGCAGCGTGGGCGGCCGGCATCCCCGCGCAGAGCAGGGCAGCGATGAGAGGGAGAACAGCGAGTGGTTTGAGCTTCATATTAAATGAGATTAGCTCAACCATGACCTGAGCGCACCCCTGTGGACAACCCCGGGCATCCAGAGCCGCTGTGAGCGAGAGGGCGAGCGACCCTTACAGCACGATGTGCATCGCTCGCGCCGCGTCCGTGATCGAGCCCGTGAGCGACGGGTAGACCGTGAACGCCCGCGACACCTGGTCGACCGTCAGCCGGTGCTCCACGGCGAGCGCGATCGAGAAGATCAGCTCCGAGGCCTTCGGCGCCACGATGACCCCGCCGATGACGGTGCCCGAACCGGTGCGCGCGAACAGCTTCACGAAACCGTCCTTGATGCCCATCATCTTGGCCCGGGGGTTCTCCGACAGCGGCAGCTTGTAGATGTCGCCCTGCGCGATGCCCTCCTCGATCTGCCGCTGCGTCCAGCCGACGGTCGCGATCTCGGGCTGCGTGAAGATGTTCGACGCGACGTTCCTGATCTCGGTCGGGTTCACCGCATCGCCCATCGCGTGGAACATCGCCGTGCGCCCCTGCATCGACGCCACGGACGCCAGCGGCAGGAAGGTGGTGCAGTCCCCCGCCGCGTAGATGCTCGGCACGCTCGTGCGGGCGACGCGGTTGACCCGGATGTGTCCACTCTCGGTGAGCTGCACGCCCGCCTCTTCGAGCCCGATGCCGGCGGTGTTGGGCACGGCACCGACGGCCATCAGGCAGTGCGAGCCCTCGACGGTGCGCCCGTCGGAGAGGGTCGCGATGACGCCGTTCTCGGTGCGCACCACGGAGTCGGCGCGGGACTTCGAGAGCACGGTCATCCCGTTCCGCCGGAAGACGTTCTCGATCACGGCAGCGGCATCGGCATCCTCACCCGGCAGCACCTGGTCGCGGCTCGAGATCAGCGTGACCTTGGAGCCGAGAGCGGTGTAGGCGGAGGCGAACTCGGCGCCCGTCACACCCGACCCGACCACGATCAGGTGCTCGGGGATCGACTGCAGGTTGTAGAGCTGCGTCCAGGTGAAGATGCGCTCCCCGTCGGGCATGGCGCTCGCGAGCAACCTCGGGTTGGCTCCGACCGAGATCACCGTGGTGTCGCCCTCGATGCGGTCGAAGTCGACTCCGTCGGGGCCGCCCGTCGACACGATCACGGCGTCGGGCCCGTCGAGCCGGCCCTCGCCCTGCACGATCTTCACGCCCGAGCGGATGAGCGTGGACTTCATGTCTTCGGACTGCTGCCGCGCCAGCCCCAGCAGGCGCTTGTTGACCGCGGCGATGTTCACGGCGACGTCGGGGCGGATCGGCCGGCCCGTGTCGTTGCGGCTGAAGAACTGCACGCCGAGGTCGGCCGCGTCGCCGATCGCATTCGCCGCTTCGGCCGTCGCGATCAGGGTCTTCGAGGGAACGACGTCGGTGAGCACGGCGGATCCGCCGACCCCGACCCGTTCGATCAGGGTGACCTCGCCACCCAGCTGGGCTCCCGCGATGGCCGCTTCGTACCCGCCCGGCCCACCGCCAAGAACGGTGATTCTCTGCTTGCGCTCGAATTCATAGGCCATGCGTCTATTCTTCCCCAGCCGCCCATCCGCCGACAAACTCCACAGGTTCCGGTTTGGTCCCGGAAGATGACGATCGTGTTAACTACAGTAAAGGCATGTCTTCTGCAGCAGCCCTGAATCCTCTCGACCAGCCCGACTCGAGTCCCTTCGACATCGCCCGCGAGGCAGCCGACCAGATCGCCGAGCGGAGCGGCATCGAGAAGCACGACATCGCCCTCACCCTCGGGAGCGGCTGGGCGAAGGCCGCCGATCTGATCGGTGAGACGATCGCCACCATCCCGGCCACCGAGATCGTCGGCTTCAGCGCGCCCGCCGTGGTCGGCCACGTCGGGTCGCTCCGTTCGGTGCGCCTGCCGAGCGGCAAGCACGCGCTCGTGATCGGCGCGCGCACGCACTACTACGAGAGCCACGGGGTGCGCCGCGTCGTGCACAGCGTGCGAACGGCGGCCGCGGCGGGCGCGAAGGTGATGATCCTCACCAACGGGGCCGGCGGCATCCGCGAGAGCTGGAAGCCGGGCAGCCCGGTGCTCATCAGCGACCACATCAACCTGACCGCCGACTCGCCCCTCGAGGGCGCCACCTTCATCGACCTGACCGATCTCTACGCGAAGCGCCTGCGCGACATCGCCCGGTCGGTGGATGCCGAACTCGACGAGGGCGTCTACGTGCAGTTCCGCGGGCCGCACTACGAGACGCCGGCCGAGGTGCAGATGGCCAAGGCGATCGGCGGCCACATCGTGGGCATGTCGACCGCCCTCGAGGCCATCGCAGCCCGTGAGGCGGGCATGGAGGTGCTCGGCATGTCACTCATCACGAACCTGGCGGCGGGCATCCAGAAGACGCCGCTCTCGCACAAGGAGGTCATCGAGGCCGGCCAGCAGGCCGAGCCGGTGATCAGCGCCCTCCTCGCCCGCATCGTGGCGGCCCTGTGAGTGCGCGCGGCGAACTCGCCACCGCCGCCCACGCCTGGATCGCGCAGGATCCCGACGAGGAGACCCGAGCCGAACTGACCGCGCTCGTCGCGGCAGCGGAAGGCGGAGACGAGACCGCGGTCTCCGAACTCGCCGACCGTTTCGACGGCCGGCTCACCTTCGGCACCGCCGGCCTCCGCGGGGCGATCGCAGCGGGCCCGAAACGCATGAACCGGGTGCTCGTGGCCCAGGCCGCCCGCGGGCTCGCCGACTTCCTGCTCGAACGCGCCGCCCCGGGCGAGGTGCCGTCGGTGGTGGTGGGGTACGACGGGCGCAAGAACTCGCAGGTCTTCGCCACGGATTCGGCCGAGCTGCTCGCCGGCGCCGGCGTCCGCGCCATCCTGCTGCCCCGCCTTCTGCCGACCCCGTTGGTCGCCTTCGCCGTGCGACACCTCGGCGTGAGCGCCGGCGTGATGGTCACCGCGTCGCACAACCCGCCGAACGACAACGGCTACAAGGTGTACCTCGGCGGTGCCGACGAGGGATCGCAGATCATCTCCCCCGTCGACGAAGAGATCCAGGCGCACATCGTGCGGGTGGCCGCGGCCGGGCCCATCACAGCGCTGCCGCGCTCGACCGACTACGAGCTGGCACCGGAATCGGTCTTCGAGGCATACGTCACCGAGACGGCGGCGGTGTGCTGGCTCCCGGCCGCTGAGATCGGGGCACAGCCGCGCACCGTCTACACCGCGCTGCACGGTGTCGGCTGGGAGACGTTCTCCCGTGTGCTCGGCGCGGCGGGCTTCATCGAGCCCGACGTGGTGGCGTCGCAGATCCGGCCGGATGCCCGGTTCCCCACGGTCGCGTTCCCGAACCCCGAGGAGCCCGGCGCCCTCGACCTCGCGTACGCGGCCGCACGGTCGGGCGGGGCCCAGCTCATCATCGCCAACGACCCCGACGCCGACCGTCTGGCCATCGCCGTGCCCGACAAGAGCACGGAATCGGGTTTCCGCCGGCTGACCGGCAACGAGGTGGGAGCGCTGCTCGGCTGGCGTGCCGCCGAGGCCTACGCGACGTCGGGCGCGAACGCTCCGGCTGCCGTCGACGGAAGCAGGCCGCGCCCGACTCTCGCCTGCTCCGTCGTCTCCTCCCCCGCCCTCGCGGCTGTCGCGCGTGCCTACGGCCTGGGCTTTCGCGAGACCCTCACCGGCTTCAAGTGGGTGTCGCGCGTGCCCGGCCTGATCTTCGGGTACGAGGAGGCGCTCGGCTATCTCGTCAATCCGGCGACCGTGCGCGACAAAGACGGAATCTCCGCAGCAGTCGCCCTGCTCGCGCTGGCAAGCGATCTCGCAGTCGACGGGTTCACTCTGGATGACCAGCTCGACCGATTCAGCGAGAGGTTCGGCCACTTCGGTTCCGCCCAGATCTCGCTGCGGGTCACCGACCTCACGTTCATCCAGAGCGTCATGCAGAGACTACGCGCCGAACCGCCCCGGAACATCGGCGGCATCGACGTGGCCGGCATCGACGATCTGGCCGCAGGGTCGGCGGAGCTCCCGCCGAGCGACATCCTCCGCATCCGGCTGGTCGATGGATCCCGCATCATGGTGCGCCCGAGCGGAACGGAGCCGAAGCTCAAGGTCTACATCGACGTCTCGAGCGACTCCGGCAAGCTGGAGAAGCGCAAGAAGTCAGTGGCGCTCCGCCTCGGCGCCCTCGAAGCGGGGATGCGCGAGCTGGTGTCGTGACGAGTGACATTCCGGGGCCGAGCAGCGGCTTCGTGCAGTCGCTCGCCCGCGGGCTGAGCGTCATCCGCGTCTTCTCCCACGAGACCCCGCGCATGACCCTCAGCGACATCGCGCGCGCCACCGGCCTCACCCGGGCGACCACCCGGCGCTTCCTGATGACACTGATCGAACTCGGCTACGTGCGGAGCGACGGGCGCGACTTCGCGCTCACCGCCAAGGTGCTCGAACTCGGTTTCAGCTACCTCTCGGGGATCACCCTGCCGGAGGTCGCGCAGCCACACCTCGAGGAGCTCTCGCACACGATCGGGGAGGCCACCTCGGCGGCCATCCTCGACGGGCCGGACATCGTCTACGTGGTGCGGGTTCCGACGCACCGCATCATGACGGTCGGCATCAACCTCGGCACACGGCTGCCCGCCTACGCGACATCCATGGGCCGGGTGCTGCTCGCGGGTCTCGACCCGGACGCGCTCGACGACTACCTCCACCATGTGAAGCTCCAGGCCCTCACCGAACGCACGGTCGTCTCGGAGAGCGCGCTGATCCGGGAGCTCGACAGGGTGCGGGACGCCGGCTGGACCGTCGTCGACCAGGAACTCGAGCCGGGCCTCCGTTCGATCGCCGTCCCGCTCCGCGATGAGAGCGGCACCGTGGTCGCCGCGATCAACATCTCTACGGCTGCGTCGTCGGGTACGACCGATTCGGTTCGCGAGAAGTATTTGCCCGCGCTGCAGGCCGCAGCCACGGCGATCTCAGCCGACCTGGTGCTCGCCGAACGGGCGGAGCGGTTCGGCCGGTAGGAGAGCGCGAGCTCGCGGTCGCTCGGGCTCGCGGGCGCTCGGGAATGCGGTCGCTCGGGCTCGCGGACGCGCGGGCGCCCTGAGGCGTCAGCCCAGCGCAGCCTCGAGCTTTGCCGTCAGCTCGTCGACGTCGAAGTAGTTCTGCACCACGATCACGTCGGCGTTCGTCTTGCCGAGCCGGTCGACGAACTCCGGCGACGTCAGGATGACCTGCGCATCCGCCGCGGCGATCGCCACACTCGCCACATCTGTCGCGCTCACCTCAGCCTCGATGTCGAGCCGCGCCAGTGCTCGCTCCGCATTCACCTTGAGGATTCCCGACGTTCCCACGCCGGCCCCGCAGATCGCCACGATCTTCATGTCATTCTCCGTCAGTGTCTTTCCCGGAACGACGATACTCCCGGAACATCGAAGACCGCACGAACGTCGGCCACGCTGCGGGCCGCAGCGAGCCGGCCGATCGCCGACGAATCGTTGAACACATTCGCCAGTTCTGCGATGCCCGCGACGTGCTCGTCGGCCGTGATGACGGCCAGACCGAGCACAACCGACACCGGGTCGTTGTACGGATGCCCGAACACCACCGGTTCGGTGAGCGTCACCACCGACATCCCCGACGTCACCACATCGGGCCCCGGCCGGGCATGCGCAAGTGCCAGCCCGGGTGCGATGACGATGTAGGCACCGAACTCCTCGACCATGCCGACCATCCGCTGGCCGTACGGCGCCGCCGCGAACCCGGCCGCCTCCAGCCCCTCCCCGGCGAGCAGCACGGCACCCCGCCAGTCGGCCGCCGTACGGCCGAGCAGGATTCCCGCGTCAGAGAGGGCGAGCATCCGCTCTACGCTTCGTCGAAACCTTCGGAGATGACATCAGCCAGCTCCTCACGGTCTTCAAGCGGAAGGAACGTGGCGGCGGCAGCGTTCAACTGGAAGGTCTCGAGATCGGTGAGGTCGTAGTCGAAGACGTCGGAGAGCAGCGCGAGCTCACGGCTGATCGTGGTGTTGCTCATCAACCGGTTGTCGGTGTTCACTGTCACCTTGAAACCGAGCTGGTAGAGCAGGTCGAACGGATGATCGGAGAGATCGTCACCCCACTTCTCGATCGCTCCCGTCTGGAGGTTAGACGACGGCGAGAGCTCGAGCGCGATCTCCCGGTCTTTCACCCACTGTGAGAGGCCGCCGAGCGTCACGTAGGTGCTCTCGTCGTCCTGGCGCTCGATGGTGATGTCCTCGGCCAGGCGCACACCGTGCCCGAGCCGCAGGGCGCGACCGTCGAAGAGGGCGCCCCGGATGCTGTCGAGGCCATCGGCCTCGCCGGCATGCACGGTCACGGGGAAGTACTGCTGGGCGAGGTAGTCGAACGCCGCACGGTGGTTGCCCGCCGGGAAGCCGAGTTCGGCGCCGGCGATGTCGAAGCCCACGGCCCCGCGGTCGCGGTGGCGCACGGCGAGCTCGGCGATCTCCATGGCGCGATCGGCGTGCCGCATCGCGGTGATCAGCTGGCCGACACGGATGACGCGGCCCTCCGCACGCGCATCGTCGATGCCCTGCTCGATGCCGGCCTGCACGGCCTCCACGGTCTGGTCGAGCGTCAGGCCCGACGCGAGGTGCTGCTCGGGCGCCCAGCGCACCTCGCCGTAGACGACACCGTCGGCGGCCAGGTCCTGGACGAATTCGCGCGCGACGCGGCTGAGGCCCTCTCGGGTCTGCATGACCGCGATCGTCACATCGAACGTCTTGAGGTAGTCGACGAGCGAACCCGATCCGGCACTCGTCTCGAACCAGTCGGCCAGGTCATCCGGAGTCGACGCCGGAAGGTCGAAGCCGATCGCGTCGGAGAGCTCGACGATCGTTCCCGCACGGAGGCCGCCGTCGAGGTGGTCGTGCAGCGACACCTTCGGCAGGGAGCTGATGCTGATGTCGGTTCCGCTCAGGAAATACTCTTCGCCTCGGTCTGACATCTGGTTCCTCCGGTGTTCCTGGGGCTCAGCCCCGTCGCGGCCTCGGTGCGAGCGCCGAGCAGAACACAATCTATCGGAAGCCGCTGACGGCAGACACGAAATGCCGGGTTCAGGATCCGCCGCCGAGCAGATCGACCCCGATCTGCCGGGCGGCGACGGCGGCGCGTGAGCGCACGAAGTCGCTCGTGCGCTCACTGAAGCTCGTCGCGACGTAGGGCACGGTGAGTACCGCGAGCGCGCGTTCCCTGCTGAGCACCGGGAACACGATGTCGGTGACGCCGGGCTGCAGCGCGTCGGGATGCTCGAGGTAGCCGTTCGCCCGGATCTCCGCGAGGTCGGCGTGACCGGCCGCCGCGGAACCTTCGCCCGAGAACGCCAGCTGCACCCGCCCCGACGCCGTCGTCTCGACGGGGAACAGCGCGCCCACCCGCACCTGGAACCCGAAGTCGCCCGGGCTCACGACCTGCGTCACCACGCGCATCCGGCCGGCATCCAGCACGCTGAGGTTGCACGACGACCGCGTCTCCTCGGCCAGCCGCCGCATCGGGGGCTGCGCCGCAGCGATCAGCGACCGGAGCGGTTCCTGCCGGTGCGCGAGCTCGAACAGCATCGTCGAGAGCAGGTAGACGCCGGTGCCCGCGTCGCGGTAGAGGTAGCCCCGTCGCTCCAGCAGCGTGAGCACGCGGAAGATCTGGGTGGCGCTCCGGCCGATCGCCGCGGCGATCTGCGCCTGGCTGAGCCCGGTGTCGCTCGATGCCAGCAGCTCGAGAACGTCGAGCGCCTTGTCGAGCGCGGGCACGGCGTAGTCGGGGCCCGCGGTCGACGGTGAGCCGGTCATCCGCTCGCCTATGCCGACGCCGACATCGCGGTGAGCATGCGCCGCGCGATCGTGCGCTCGATGTCGTCGGGCACCGGCTGGGCACCGGCCGGCAACGAACCCGAGGCCGCAGCCAGGGCGATGCGTTCGAGCGAGAGCGTCTGCAGCAGGAATCCGAGGTCCATGGACTGGATCGAATTGCCCTTGGGTGAGCGACCCGCGAGGTTGAACATGCGGCCCTGGGCGAGGAGCACGAGATGGCGGCCGTCCGGCAGCTCGATCCGGTCGATCGCCTCATCGACGGCCCGGCTCGAGACGCTCGACGCGAGGAGGGCCGGCACGTCGATCTCCCACGGGAAGTGGCCGCAGTTCGCGAGGATGGCGCCGTCGTGCATCCGGTCGAAGACTTCCGCGCCCACCACACCGGGTCGGCCTGTCGCGGTGATGATCACGTCGGCCCACGGCGCGAGATCGACCGCGGTCGACACCCGGAACCCGTCGAGCGCCGCCTCGAACGCCTTCAGCTCGTCGATCTCGGCGACCGCCACCTTGCCGCCGAGCGAGCGGAGATAGTGGGCGACGCCTCGTCCGCACCAGCCGTAGCCGACGACGACGAACCGGGTGCCCGGCACCATCAGGTTCGTGATGCGCATGAAGCTCTCGGCCACCGACTGGCCGACCGCGTGCTTGTTCTCGCCGATCTGCTTCAGCAGGCTGTCGTTGATCACGATCACGGGGAACGGCACGAGACCTGCCAGTTCGGTGCGCAGCCGGTCCCCGCCGGAGGTCGTCTCCTCTGTGCCGCCCAGGATGCTCGCGGTGCCGCCGCGCGCCACGATCCCGGCCGCGAGGTCACCGCCGTTGTCGAGCAGGATGCTCGGCTGCGCGTCGAGCACGCGACCGACGTTCGCGTGGTGCGCGACGAGGTCGTCGTCCCGCCGGCCGAAGATCGTGAGGCGCCGACCGTCCACCTCGAGGTCGTTCAGGTAGGCGACGACATCGTCCTGGGTGGAGCCGTGATTGCCCGTACCGGCGATCTCCGCACCGCCGGCCGCGAGGGTCTCGACGAGCACGGCCGTCTTCGGCTCGACATGGAGCGACATGCCGATGCGGTGGCCCTCGAACGGACGAGTGCGCTCGAAGTCCTCCCGGGCCTGGGCGAGCAGGGGCATGCGGGAGCGGATCCACTCGACCCTGCGGGCTCCGGATGCGGCGTCGAGGTCGTTCTTCGTTTCGGTCATGCCGAGCATCCTTTCATATATGAAGACAAGTTTCATATATGATCGAGAGATTCTTCCTTCCGTCGAAAGGCCAGCCATGCCGCGCAAGATCATCCTCGACTGCGACCCCGGTCACGACGACGCCATCGCGATCCTGCTCGCGCATGGCAACCCCGACGTCGAACTGGTCGCCGTCACGACGGTGGTCGGCAACCAGACGCTCGAGAAGGTCACGCGGAACGCGCTCTCCGTGGCGCGCGTCGCAGGCATCACCGGCGTGCCGTTCGCGGCCGGCGCCGCGCGCCCGCTCGTGCGGAAGGTCGAGGTGGCCGAGAGCATCCACGGCGAATCCGGGCTCGACGGTCCGGTGCTGCCCGAGCCCACGATCACGCTCGACCCTCGGCACGCGATCGACCTCATCATCGACACGATCATGGCGCACGAGCCGGGCGAGATCACGCTCGTCGCGACCGCGGGCCTGACGAACATCGCGATGGCCGTGCGCAGGGAGCCCCGCATCGCCTCCCGCGTGCGCGAAATCGTGCTGATGGGCGGCGCCTACGCCGGCGGCAACTGGAGCGCGACGGCCGAGTTCAACATCATCATCGACCCCGAAGCCGCGCACATCGTATTCAACGAGTCGTGGCCGCTCACGATGGTCGGGCTCGACCTCACCCACCAGGCCCTCGCGACGCCAGCGGTCGCGGCATCGATTGCGGAGATCGACACAGCGCCTGCCCGCTTCGTCGGCGAACTGCTCGAATTCTTCGGCGAGACCTACCGCGAACACCAGGGCTTCGACTCGCCCCCCGTGCACGACCCCTGCGCCGTCGCCTACGTGATCGACCCCTCCGTCATGACCACCCGGCGCGTACCCCTCGACGTCGAACTCACCGGAACACTCACGCTCGGGATGACCGTGGCCGACTTCCGGGCGCCCGCTCCGGATGACTGCACCACCCAGGTCGCGGTCACCCTCGACCACGCGCGCTTCTGGGCCCTCGTCACCGACGCCCTCCGCCGCATCGGCGACCCCGCCCCGTAACCCTCCTCTCACCACTTCGTGAGTCGATGTCATGATTGTTCGATGCTCCATTTCACATTCCATGATCTCGAACCGTTGGAGGGACCTTCGGCGGGGCTGGGCCTCTGCGACCTCACCGTGTCAGGGAATCTCGGCTCCGCGAGTTCGCACGGCCTCCAACCGAACGCTTCAATGATGGTCGTCCCCTCGCTCGCCTCCCTCCTCTTCGCGGTAACGAGCATCCTGAGCCCCCGCGCAAAAACCGCTCACGCCGCGTTCGAGGCCACCGCTTCGCCCTTCACGCTGACTTTTCGGCGGAGCGCCAGAGGTGTCCGCGTTTCTGGGAGCGGCGGCGAGATCGACCAGGGCAGCGTCGAATCGTTCACCGCAGCCGTACACCGGGATGTGGTGGGATTCGCAACGCTGCTCATCGGCTCCCTGCCGCCCGACGAGGACGGAACCGCAGACCTCCACGAGGCCGTGACGGCGTTCACCCGAGCCGCGCCCGTGCCCCCGCCGATCCGCCCGGCACTCCCGTAGGCTTCACCTCCCACCGACCCCTCACCGGTCAGCGCGGGGCGATGCGCTCCGCCACGAGGGGGCCGCGGGCCACGTACTCGGCCGGGTCGCCGATGGCGTAGGCGCCGTCGAGCGCCTCGAGGGCCCGCTCGAAACGGGAAGGCTCGTCGGCGCTCAGCGTGAACAGGGGCTGCCCGGCCACAACGGTGTCGCCGGCCTTCGCGTGCAGGTCGATGCCCGCCGCGTGCTGCACCGGATCCTCGGCCCGTGCCCGCCCCGCACCGAGCCGCCAGGCCGCGATGCCGAACGGGAGGGCGAGCTGCTCGAGCAGCACACCCGACGACTGAGCCAGCACGGTGTGCGTCTCGCGGGCGACAGGCAACGCGGCATCCGGGTCCCCGCCCTGCGCGCGGATCACGGCCCGCCACGAGTCCATCGCCTGCCCCGAGGCGAGCGCTCCCGCGACATCCGCGTCGGGCTGCCCGGCGAGCGCGAGCATCTCGGAGGCGAGCGCGAGCGTCAGCTCGACCACATCCGCGGGCCCGCCGCCGGCCAGCACCTCGACCGACTCCCGCACCTCGTTCGCGTTTCCGATCGCGAGCCCGAGCGGCCGGTGCATGTCGGTCAGCAGCGCCGACGTGCGCACCCCGGCGTCGTTGCCGAGGTCGACCATCGTCTGCGCGAGCTCCCGCGACTTGGCGATGTCCTGCATGAACGCACCGGAGCCGAACTTCACGTCGAGCACCAGCGCGGCCGTGCCCTCGGCGATCTTCTTCGACATGATCGACGACGCGATCAGGGGAATCGCCTCGACCGTGCCGGTGATGTCCCGCAGGGCGTAGAGCTTCTTGTCGGCCGGCGCGAGTCCGCTGCCCGCCGCACAGATGACGCCGCCGACGTCGCGCAGCTGCTGGAACATCTCCTCGTTCGACAGCGACGCCCGCCAGCCGGGGATGCTCTCGAGCTTGTCGAGCGTTCCACCGGTGTGCCCGAGCCCGCGCCCGGAGAGCTGCGGCACCGCGACCCCGAACGAGGCCACGAGCGGCATCAGCGGCAGGGTGATCTTGTCGCCCACGCCCCCGGTCGAGTGCTTGTCGACGGTCGTCTTGCCGAGCCCCTCGAAGCTCATGGTCTCGCCGCTTGCGATCATCGCAAGCGTGAGATCGCGGATCTCCGGTCGACCCATGCCGTTCAGCAGGATCGCCATCGCCATGGCTGCCATCTGCGCATCTTCAACGTAGCCGCGGGTGTAGGCGTCGATCATCCAGTCGATCTGGGAGGTGGTCAGCGTGCCGCCGTCCCGCTTGGTGCGGATCAGGTCGACGACGTCGTGGGCTTCGATGCTCATGTGGTGCTCCCAGGTGGGGGGATGGTGGATGTTCGGGGTGGCCGACGCCGACGGGCGGACGTTCGGGGGGCGGACCCCGGCGGGTGGATGATCGGAGGGCGGCCGACCCCGGCGGGCGGGTGATCGGGGTGCCCGGTGCCGGTGGTTCGTGACCTCGCCGTCGCCGGTGCCGGTGGCTGCCCGGGGCGCCCCTCAGCCTCAGGCCCCGCTGGTCGCCTCGCTGTACTCGACAAGCGTGCGCGGCCCGAACGCGTCGGGCAGCACCTCGTCGATCGTGCGGATGCCCGACACGGTCTCGAGCAGCATGCCCTCTGCGCTGTGTTCGTAGAGCAGCTGGCGGCAGCGCCCGCACGGCATCAGCGCCCCGCCCTGGCCGTCGACGCAGGTGAACGCGACGAGCTTGCCGCCGCCCGTCATGTGCAGCGACGACACCAGCGCGCACTCGGCGCAGAGCGTCAGACCGTAGGAGGCGTTCTCGACGTTCGCGCCGGAGATGATCCGCCCGTCGTCGACGATCGCCGCGACGCCGACAGGGAAGTGCGAGTACGGAACGTAGGCGTGCGTGGCGGCTTCATTGGCAACCGCTCGCAGGGCATCCCAATCGACCTCGGGTGAAGACATGTCGGTGCTCCTAGGACTTTATGTACGGTTTGCCGGATGCTGCGGGCCCTCGCGAGCGCCCGACGAGACCGGCGACGGCGAAGATGGTCAGCACGTACGGCAGCATCAGCATGAACTCGCTGGGCACCGGGGAACCGATGATGCCGAGCACGTTCTGCAGGTTCGAGGCGAACCCGAACAGCAGGGCCGCGAGCGTCGCCCGGATCGGGTCCCACTGGCCGAAGATCACCGCCGCGAGGGCGATGTAGCCGGCGCCTGCCGTCATCTCCTTGTTGAACGCACCCACCGAACCGAGCGTGAAGTACGCACCACCGAGGCCCGCGATAGCGCCGGCGAGCAGCACGTTCCAGAACCGGGTGCGGCCGACGTTGATGCCGACGGTGTCGGCGGCCTGTGGATGCTCGCCCACCGCCCGCACGCGGAGACCCCACTTCGTGTGGAACAGCGCGAAGTACACCGCCGCGACGCCGATGTACATCAGATACACGACGATCGTCTGCCGGAACAGGGTCGGCCCGATCACCGGGATCTCGCTGAGCAGCGGGATGTTGATGCGGTCGAACCGCGGCGGCGAGTTCAGCAGCTCTGCATTCTTCGACAGCACCTGCGAGTAGAGGAAGTTCGTCAGCCCGATGACCAGCACGTTCAGCACGACGCCGACGATGACCTGGTCGACGAGGTACTTGATCGAGAACGCGGCGAGCACGAACGAGACGAGAGCACCCGCGACGCAGGCCACGACCAGGCCGAGCAGCGGCTGGCCGGTGATCGACGCGACGACGGCCGAGGCGAACGCACCGGCGAGGAGCTGGCCCTCGATCGCGACGTTCACGACACCGACGCGTTCGGAGATGACCCCGCCCATCGCGCCGAAGATCAGCGGCACCGAGAGCGAGACCGTGCCGACCAGGAGGCCGGGCACCGGAAGCGTCTGCCCGGCCGCGGCCCAGGCCAGGAAGCCGAACAGGAACACCACGCCGAAGACGCTTGTGAGCCAGAGCGGAACGTGGCGATCCGCCCGCACCCGCAGGTACGCCAGGATCGCGATGACCAGCAGCAGCACCGTCACGACGATGCCTGCGAGGCGCGTGGGCGTCTCGACGGCGGGCAGCTGGATCAGGTCGTTGTCGTTCGAGAGCCGGAACGTCGAGATGCCGTCACGACCGAGCACAACGAACAGCACCAGGGCGATGAGCGTGAAGATGCCGAATGCGATCGGCGCCTTCCACGATTTGACGATCGTGCGCTCGAGGCCGTTCGACGAGTCGGGGTGCACATGTTGGGTCGCCGACGAGACCGTCGATGGATCCGTGACCTCGACCGCGAGGTTGCTCGATCCTGTGATGGGTGAACTCATTTCGCTGCCACCGCCTTCGCGAGTGTGACGGGCTTCTTCTTGCGGGCGACACCCGGAGTCGGAAGGTGGAACACGGCCCGCACGAGCGGCGGGGCAGCGATGAACAGCACGATGAGCGACTGCACGACGAGCACGATGTCGACCGGGATGCCCTGGCCGGCCTGCATCGAGAATCCGCCGGCCTTGAAGGCGCCGAACAGGATGCCCGCCACGAAGATGCCCCACGGCCGTGAACGACCGAGCAGCGCCACCGTGATCGCGTCGAAGCCGATGCCCGCGTCGATGCCGGAGGAGAACCCGGTCGTGACCGTCCCGAGCACCTGGGCGACGCCGGCGAGGCCGATCAGCCCGCCCGAGATCAGCATCACGGTCACATAGGAGCGTTTCACGTCGATTCCGGCGACCCGCGCCGCGTTCGGGTTGACCCCGACCGCACGGAACTTGAAGCCGAGGCTCGAGCGTGAGAGCAGCCACCAGACGAAGACCGTCGCCGCGATCGAGACCAGGAGGCCCGCGTGCAGGTTGTAGCCCGGCCCGAGCAGGTCGGGGTACACGGCCGTCGGCAGCATCGCCGGCGTCTTCGGGTTGTTCGACCCCGGTGCCTGCAGCAGCCCCGGAGTGCGGAGCATGTACGACACGAGGTAGACCGCCACGTAGTTCAGCATGATCGTCACGATCACCTCATGCGCACCCGTGCGGGCCTTCAGCAGGCCGACGATGCCGCCCCAGAGCGCGCCGCCCGCGATTCCGGCAAGCACGGCGAGAATGAGGTGGATGCCGTACGGCAGCGGGAACGAATAGCCCACCCAGCCGGCAGCGGCCGCCGCGATGAGCATCTGCCCCTGGCCGCCGATGTTGAACATGCCCGCGCGGAACGCGAGGCCCACACCGAGGCCCGCGACGATCAGCGGCGTCGCGAACGTGAGGGTGTCGGTCAGCGGCTTGATGCCCTTGGCGAAGTCGAGCGCACCGAAGTTGTAGACCGACCCCTGGAAGAGTGCGCTGTACGCACCCGAAACGGACACCCAGACGGCATTGATCGTGTCGGCCGGGCGCGAGAAGAAGTACCCGGAGGCCGCCTGCACGTTCTCGTCGGTCAGGGCGATCAGGATGCCGCCGACGATGAGCGCCAGCACCACCGCGAGGATCGAGATGACGACACTGCCACCCGCGAGGTCCCGGAGGATCTGGTTCGACCGGGGCGGCGGGGCGACCGGCGAGGCCGGGCCGGAGCCCGAACCCCTGCCCGCACCTCCGGCTGGTGACTGCGGCGAGGCCGCCACGGCAGTGTCGCTCACAGAAGCGCTCCTTCGATCGTGTCGGTGTCGACGGTGGTGATCACATCGGGGACCTCGCCGGCCATCATGAGGCCGAGGACGTCCCGCGATGTGTTGCCGGGAACGATCCCGACGATGCTTCCGCGGTACATGACCGCGATCCGGTCGGCGAGCGCGACGACTTCGTCGAGTTCGGTCGACACCACGATCACGGGAACGCCCGAGTCGCGCGTCTCGACGATGCGCTTGTGCACGAACTCGATCGACCCGACGTCGATGCCGCGGGTCGGCTGGGCGGCCACGAACAGGCGGAGGTCCCGGCTCAGTTCCCGCGCGAGCACCACCTTCTGCTGGTTTCCGCCCGACAGGCGGCCGACCGGGGTCTGGATGCCCTGCGAGCGCACATCGAACTCGCGGGTCTTCTCTTCGGCGAACTGGTTCAGGTAGTTCAGCTGCAGCGTGCCGCGCTTCACGAACGGCGCCGTGTTCGACCGGTCGAGCATCAGGTTCTCGGCGATGGTGAACTCGCCGACGAGTCCGTCGTGGTTGCGGTCCTCGGGTACGAAGCCCACCCCCGCCTCCAGCACGCCGCTGACACTCATCCCCACGAGGGACTGCCCGTCGAGCGTGATCGAACCGAGCACCTTCTCCTGCAGGCCGATGATCGCTTCGGACAGTTCCGTCTGGCCGTTGCCCTGCACACCTGCAATGGCGAGCACTTCGCCGCGGTGCACCTCGAAACTGACGTTGTTGACCACAAGCTGGCCGACGGCATCCACCACCGAGAGGTTCTGCACGACCAGCGCGGCCTCCCCCGGGTTCGCGAGTTCCTTGTGCACCGTCAGCTCGACGGCGCGGCCGACCATCAGGGAGGCGAGCTCGGCGTTCGACGCGGTCGGTTCGGCCTCGCCGACGACCTTGCCGAGCCGGATGATCGTGATGCGGTCAGCGATCTCCCGCACCTCGCGGAGCTTGTGGGTGATGAAGACGATCGACGTTCCGGCGTCACGGAGCTGTCCCATGATCACCATCAGCTCGTCGGTCTCCTGCGGCGTCAGCACGGCGGTCGGCTCGTCGAACACCAGCACCTTCGCGTCGCGGCTGAGCGCCTTGATGATCTCGACCCGCTGCTGCACCCCCACGGGGAGGTCGTCGATGAGCGCGTCGGGGTCGAGGTCGAAGCCGAAGCGCGCGCTGATCTCCTTGACCCGAGCCCGGGCTGCGGCCAGGTCGAGCCGGCCACCCGCCTTGGTCTGCTCGTTGCCGAGCATCACGTTCTCTGCCACGGTGAACACCGGGATGAGCATGAAGTGCTGGTGCACCATGCCGATGCCCGAGCCCATCGCGTCACCGGGGCCTGCGAAGTGCTGCACTTCGTCATCGAGGAGGATCTCGCCCTCGTCGGCCTGGTAGAGACCGTAGAGCACGTTCATCAGCGTCGACTTGCCGGCCCCGTTCTCACCCAGGAGGGCGTGGATCTCGCCGGGCCGCACCACCAGATCGATGTGGTCGTTGGCGACGAGGGAACCGAAACGCTTCGTGATGCCACGCAGTTCGAGCTTCATTGTTTCAATCTACCTGTGGGTCGGACGGTTAAAAAGAGGGTGGGGAAACCGGACGAATCCGGCTCCCCCACACCTCGGCCAGCAACTGGCGGGGTACTACTTGGTGAGGTACGAGGTCACGGGGATGGAACCCGAGATGATGCTCGCCTTGATGGTGTCGAGTTCACCCTGGAGGCCCGAGTCGACCTTGCTGGAGAAGTCGTGGAACGGCGCGATGCCGACACCGTCGTTCGACAGGTCGCCGATGTAGGCGGTGGTGTCGAAGGTGTCACCGGTGGCCGACGCCTTGACGACGTCGCTCGTGGCCTGCTTGATGCCCTTCAGCACCGAGGTGAAGTAGAGGCTGTCGTAGGTGGGGAAGGTGTCGTACACGTCAGCGTCCGCACCCAGCAGCGCGACATCCTTACCGGAGTCGGAGATGGCCGCACCCGCGCTCTGGAAGATCGGGCCACCGACCGGCAGCAGAACGTCTGCACCCTGGTCGATGAAGTTCTGCGCTGTCGTCTTGGCGGTGTCGTTGGCTTCGAAGCCGCCGGTGAACGTCGCCGCGTCGGGGTTCTTGATGTCGTAACCGAGCACCTGCACCGACTTCGACTTCTGCGCGTTGTAGTACTCCACGCCCTGGGCGAAGCCGTCCATGAAGATGGTGACGGTCGGGAAGTTCATGCCGCCGTAGGTGGCGACCTTTCCGGCCTTGCTGTAGCTCGCCGACGCGTAGCCCGCGAGGAACGCAGCCTGCGCCGTGTTGAAGAGGATCGGCTTGATGTTCGGCGCGTCGGTCTTGCCGTCGAAGTCGTTGTCCGCGGCATCGTCGATGATCGCGAAGTCGACGGTCGGGTTCGCGAGCGCTGCAGTCACCGTGGCGGCCGAGAGGGCGAAGCCGACGGTGACGATCAGGGTGCAGTTCTGCGAGATCAGGCTGTCGATGTTCGGGGCGTAGTCGGTCTCCGCGGCGGACTGCACCTCGATCGGCTTCACGCCGACGGCTTCAGCGCCGTCCTTCAGGCCTTCGTCGCCCAGCTGGTTGAACGACTTGTCGTCGAAGCCACCGAGGTCGGAGACCATGCAGGGCTTGAAGTTCGCGGCGGCCGAAGCGGTCGGGGCGGACGACGACGACGTGGCCGGAGCCGACGCGCAGCCGGCAAGCAGGGCCGCGGTTGCGATGGTGGCCAGGCCACCGAAGACCAGACGGCGTTTGGTGTTGCTCAAGATGTCCTCCAAAAGGGCTGTCCCGGGACGGGACGCAGGTGCTGTGGGGATACACGTTACCCAAAGTCAGGTGCGGCGTCGCGCCCGCGGAGCGGTTTGCCGCGCAAGCGTTACAAAGACGTGGCGACCCGTTAATACTGTCGAAATGTTCACGCCGTGATCGTGCGTCCGGCGCAAGAATCGATCGCCGAGCCCGTGTGGACGGCCGTTACTGGGGCTGGCTGGGCGAGGACACAACAACCTTGCCCGAGACGATGTCGGCCTTCAGTGCCGTCACTTCGTCGGCCAGGCCCGCCGGAAGGCTCGACTCGAGGTCGTGGTACGGCGCCAGGTCGACCCCTCCGTTGGCCAGGGTGCCGACATACGCGGAACTGTCGAAGGTGCCCTTCGAGTCGTCTCCGACGATCTGTTCGACAGCGTCACCGGTCTTCTTCATGACGCTTGTGAGCAGAAGCGGCTTGTACTCTGCCGGCAGGGTGTCGTACCCGTCGTTGTCGACCCAGATGATCTTCGCCGTTCCCGCCTCCGAGGCGGCGGCCGCAGCACCCTCGCCGACCTGGCCGGCGACGGGCATGATCACGTCTGCGCCCTGGTCGATGAAGGCCTGCGTGACCGTCTTGCCCTTGTTGACGTCTTCGAAGTCGCCGGTGAAGACGCCGTCCTGGCTCGCTTTGTCCCAGCCGAGGGCGAGCACCGTCGTGCCGTGGGCTGCGTTGTAGGCCGCGACACCGTCGACGAAGCCGTCCATGAAGAGGGTGACGGGGGGCTGGTTGCCACCCCCGAAGGTCGCGACCTTGCCGGTCTTCGACACTCCGGCCGCGAGATAGCCCGCGAGATAGGAGGCCTGCGCGGTGTCGAACAGGATCGACTTCACGTTCGGTGCGGTGACCTGCTCGTCGACGATCGCGAAGTGGGTCGACGGATGCGACGCCGCCTGGGCGCTCGTCGCGTCGGCGAGTTCGTAGCCGACGGTGAGCACGAAACCGCACCCACTGTTCACGGCCTGCTCGACGTTCGGGGCCAGGTCGGTCTCATTCGTCGACACCAACACCTGGGCAGTGATGCCGAGGTCGGCCTCCGCCTTCTGCAGGCCCTCCCAGCTGGACTGGTTGAACGACCGGTCGTCGATGCCGCCCGAGTTCGTGACCATGCGGGCACAGTAGGCACTGGCCGACGAGGTCGACGGCGCGGGTGCCGGCGAGCATCCGGCCAGCACCAGGGCTGCGGACGCGGCGACGGCGAGAACGGAGACGGCGCGGGTTGACACGGCGCGGGTGGCCGACCTCACAGCACGTCTCCCGACCCCGAGAGGCGGAGTGCGTCGACGACCGCCTTCACCCGCTGCGCGTGGGCGCTCGTCGTCACCAGCAGGGCATCCGGGGTGTCGACCACCACGATGTCCTCCACGCCGATCAGGCTGATCACCCGGTTGCTGTTCGAGACGACGACGCCGCTCGACGAGTCGGAGAGGATGCGCGCGTTCTTGCCGAGAATGGCGAGTTCGCTCTTCCGGCCGCCCGAGTGCAGCTTCGCGATCGAGGCGAAGTCGCCCACGTCGTCCCAGCTGAAGGTGCCGGGCACGACGGCGAGCTTGCCCTCTTCGGCACTCGGCTCGGCGACGGTGTAGTCGATCGCGATCTTCTCCAGCTCGGGCCAGATGTGGTCGACGACCACACCGCGGCGGGGGGTGTCCCACGCCTCGGCGAGTTCCATCAGGCCCGCGAGCAGCTCGGGCTTCGAGCGGCCGATCTGCTCCAGCATCACATCGGCGCGCGCGATGAACATGCCCGCGTTCCAGAGGTATGTGCCCGTCTTCACGTAGCGCTCGGCCGTCTTCAGGTCGGGCTTCTCGACGAAGCTGTCCACGAACATGGCCCCCGGTGCCCCGGCGACGCCGAGCGGCTTTCCGGCGTGGATGTAACCGAACCCGATGGAGGGCTCCGTCGGCATGATGCCGATGGTGGTGATGTACCCCGCGTCCGCCGTGATCATGGCCTCCCGCACCACATCGCGGAACTGCTCCGGATGCCCGATCACATGGTCGGCCGCGAACGAGCCGATGATCGTGCCGGGCTCCCGGCGATTCAGGATGGCCGCGGCCAGCCCGATGGCCGCGGTCGACTCGCGGGGTTCGCTCTCGAGCACCACGTTGGCGTCGGCCAGCGCGGGGAGCTGGCGCTCCACGGCGGCCCGGTGTGCACGGCCGGTGACGACCATGATGCGCTGCTCGCCCGCGAGGGGCACCAGGCGGTCCCAGGTGTCGCGCAGCAGGCTCTGGCCCGAACCGCTCAGGTCGTGCAGGAACTTGGGAGCATCCGCCCGGGACAGCGGCCACAGCCGGGAACCGATCCCGCCGGCCGGGATCACGCTGTAGAAACGCTCGACCAGGTCCTTGTGTGCACTCATGCGCCCCACCTTACCTATAGCCGCATGTGCACTCCGCAGTCACTCCCCATTCACACGGGGGCCACTCTCGCTTCCTACCGTGGGAGCCATGAGAGTTGCAATCGTGACCGAAAGCTTCCTCCCCACCGTCAACGGCGTCACCAACAGCGTCTGCAAAGTTCTCGACCACCTCGCCCGCGAAGGCCACGATGCCATCGTGATCTGCCCCTCGGCGCATGCACCCTCCTCCTACCGCGGCTTCCCTGTGTTCGAAGTGCCGGCCGCGCGGTACCGCAGCTTTCCCGTCGGGCTCCCGAACCTGCTCGTGCAGCGACTGATCGCCGAGTTCGACCCCGACGTGGTGCATGCGGCCTCCCCCTTCTTCCTGGGTGCGCAGGCGATCGCTGCGGCCAACCGGCTCGGCATTCCCTCTGTCGCGATCTTCCAGACCGACATGGCCGGCTATGCGAAGCGCAACCATCTCGGGCCCGCGACGAAGCTCACCTGGCGGTTCGTGAAGTGGGTGCACGAGGGTGCGAGCCTCACCCTCGTTCCCTCGAGTGCGTCGATGGATGACCTGCAGAACATGGGCGTTCCGAGACTAAAGCGCTGGGCCCGTGGCGTCGACCTCGAGGCGTTCCACCCCAACAACCGGTCGCGGCCGGGCGCGCTCGCACTCCGGGAGCGGCTGCGGCCGAACGGCGACGAGGTCGTCGTGGGCTACGTCGGGCGGCTCGCGCCGGAGAAGCAGGTGGAACGTCTCGCTGCGCTCCGGGGTGTGCCGGGCATCCATCTCGCCGTCGTCGGCGACGGACCGAGCGAGGCCTCCATCGCCCGGGCGACCGACGGAATGCCCCTCACCTTCCTCGGGCGGCTCGGTGGAGAGTCCCTCTCCGAGGCCTATGCCGCGTTCGACATCTTTCTGCACACGGGCACAGAGGAGACCTTCGGCCAGACCCTGCAGGAGGCCCACGCGGGCGGCCTCCCTGTGGTCGCACCGCGTGCCGGAGGACCCATTGACCTGGTCGCCGACGGGGTGGACGGCTACCTCTACGACCCCGAAGACCCGTCGGAGCTCCACCAGCTCATCGAAGACCTGGTGGAGAGTGAGACCCTCCGGCTGCGGTTCGGCGAGGCGGGCCGCCGCGCGGTGCTCGGACGTACCTGGACGAACGTCTGCGGCGAGCTCGTCAAGCACTACGAATCGGTGATCGGCGTGCCTAGACTTGCAGTACCAACGCAGCGTCGGGTAAGGCTCTCCTAACAAGACATTTCACGATGCGAACATTATGCTGATACAGAATTCGTGGGTTCCAGAAGTGTTCCCGGAGCCACGAACCCATCCTTAACCAAAGGGGGTTGCTCGTGCCCAATGAAGCGGCATCGACGCTCACCACAGCCCGGAGTTCATCGAAACGGCCGGCAGGTACCCTGTACCGCGGCAACACGGGCATGTGGTCCTGGGTGCTGCACCGGATCACCGGTGTCGCCATCTACTTCTTCCTGCTCGTGCACGTGCTCGACACGGCGATGATCCGGGTCTCCCCCGGTGCCTACGACGCCGTCATGAGCACCTACAAGAACCCGATCATGGGGCTCGGCGAGACCGCGCTGGTGATCGCGATCATGTTCCACGCGTTCAACGGACTCCGCATCATCCTGATCGACTTCTGGAGCAAGGGCGCGAAGTACCAGCGCCTGCTGTTCTGGATCGTCATCGCGATCTGGGTCATCGGCACCGCCGGGTTCGCACCGATCCACCTCCACAACGTCTTCACAGAGGGGCAGTGATGTCTGCGATCATCGAGTCCCCCCGCCAGCCCCAGCAGCGCGCGAGCAAGGGCCGCGTCAACTGGGAGAAGTACGGCTGGATCTACATGCGCGCCTCGGGCGTGCTGCTGATCATCCTGATCTTCGGCCACCTCTTCGTGAACCTCGTGCAGGGCGATGGCATCAAGGCCATCGACTTCGCCTTCGTCGCCGGCAAGTACGCCACCCCGTTCTGGCAGATCTGGGACGTGCTGATGCTGTGGCTCGCCATGATCCACGGCTCGAACGGCATGCGCACGATCGTGAACGACTACGCGTCGAACCCGACCATCCGCCGCATCCTGCTCGGCGCGCTGTTCGTCGCAGCGGTCGTGCTCATCGTTCTCGGCACGCTCGTCGTCTTCACGTTCGACCCCTGCAGCACTCTGATCCCGGCAGACCAGGCTCTCTCCTTCTGCCCGGTCCCGTAACGATCCACCAGAAAGCACCCCGTGACTGATTACCCAGACGGCACCGTCGTTGACGGCGTCACCTACCACCAGCACGACGTCGTCATCGTCGGTGCGGGTGGTGCAGGAATGCGCGCGGCCATCGAGGCCGGCCCCAAGGCGAACACCGCTGTGATCTCGAAGCTGTACCCCACGCGGTCCCACACCGGTGCGGCGCAGGGCGGCATGGCCGCAGCACTCGCCAACGTCGAAGAGGACAACTGGGAGTGGCACACCTTCGACACCGTGAAGGGCGGCGACTACCTGGTCGACCAGGATGCCGCCGAGATCCTGGCGAAGGAGGCCATCGACGCGATCTACGACCTCGAGAACATGGGCCTGCCCTTCAACCGCACGCCCGAGGGCAAGATCGACCAGCGCCGGTTCGGTGGCCACACCCGTGACCACGGCAAGAGCCCGGTGCGCCGTGCCTGCTACGCCGCAGACCGCACCGGCCACATGATCCTCCAGACGCTCTACCAGAACTGCGTCAAGCACGGCATCACCTTCTTCAACGAGTACTACGTGCTCGACCTGGTCATGGTCGAGGTCGACGGCCAGCAGCGCCCCGCCGGCGTCGTCGCCTACGAGCTCGCCACCGGAGCGCTGCACGTGTTCCAGGGCAAGTCGATCGTCTTCGCGACCGGTGGCTTCGGCAAGATCTTCAAGACCACCTCGAACGCCCACACCCTGACCGGTGACGGCGTCGGCATCATCTGGCGGAAGGGCCTGCCGCTGGAGGACATGGAGTTCTACCAGTTCCACCCGACTGGTCTCGCCGGCCTCGGCATCCTGCTCTCAGAGGCCGCCCGCGGTGAGGGCGCGATCCTCCGCAACAGCGAGGGTGAGCGGTTCATGGAACGCTACGCTCCCACCATCAAGGACCTCGCCCCCCGCGACATCGTCGCGCGTTGCATGGCGACCGAGATCCGCGAGGGCCGGGGCGGTGGCCCCAACAAGGACTGGGTCTACCTCGACATCACCCACCTCGAGCCGGCGGTCATCGACGCCAAACTCCCCGACATCACCGAATTCGCCCGCACCTACCTGGGTGTCGAGCCGTACACCGAACCGGTGCCCGTGTTGCCGACGGCCCACTACGCCATGGGCGGCATCCCCACCAACGTCAAGGCCGAGGTGCTCTCCGACAACACCACCGTCGTACCGGGCCTCTACGCCGCCGGCGAATGCGCCTGCGTCTCGGTGCACGGCTCCAACCGTCTCGGCACCAACTCGCTGCTCGACATCAACGTCTTCGGCAAGCGCGCCGGCAACAATGCCGTCGAGTACGCCCTGACCGCTGAGTTCGTTCCGCTTCCGGATGACCCGGCCAAGGGCATCCGCGAACTGGTGCAGATGCTCCGCACGACGCAGGGCACCGAGCGCATGTCCGACATGCGGAAGGAACTGCAGGAGTCGATGGACCGGAACGCCCAGGTGTTCCGCACCGAGGATTCGCTGATCGAGGTCACGAAGGTGATCGCCGGTCTCCGCGAACGGTACAAGAACGTCATGGTGCAAGACAAGGGAAAGCGGTTCAACACCGACCTCCTCGAGGCGATCGAGCTCGGTTTCCTGCTCGACCTGGCCGAAGTCACGGTCTACTCCGCGCTCTACCGCAAGGAGAGCCGCGGCGGCCACTTCCGCGAGGACTACCCGCTGCGCGACGACGAGAACTACATGAAGCACACGATGGCCTACCTCACCGGCGACGCGCACTCCGCCGACGCCGGCGACCACATCCGACTGGACACCAAGCCGGTAGTGGTCACCCGCTACCAGCCCATGGAGAGGAAGTACTAAGAATGAGTACAGCAACTCTGGACTCCCCTCCGGCACCCGCCGAAGCGCCCATTCCGACCTTCACCGTCACCATGATGGTGCGCCGATTCAACCCCGAGGTCGACGAAGAGCCGCGCTGGCAGGACTTCGACGTCGAGCTCTACCCGACCGACCGGGTTCTGGATGCCCTGCACAAGATCAAGTGGGAGCAGGACGGTTCTCTGACCTTCCGTCGCTCCTGCGCGCACGGCGTCTGCGGATCGGATGCCATGCGCATCAACGGCCGCAACCGCCTCGCCTGCAAGACCCTGATGAAAGACCTCGACATCACGAAGCCCGTGTACGTCGAGGCCATCAAGGGCCTCCCGCTCGAGAAGGACCTCGTCGTCGACATGGAGCCGTTCTTCGCCTCCTACCGTGAAGTGCAGCCCTTCCTCCAGGCCTCGTCGAAGCCCGACAAGGAGCGCCTGCAGTCTGCCACCGAGCGTGCACGCTTCGACGACACCACCAAGTGCATCCTCTGCGCCGCGTGCACCTCGTCGTGCCCCGTGTTCTGGACCGACGGGCAGTACTTCGGCCCGGCCGCGATCGTGAACGCACACCGTTTCATCTTCGACTCCCGTGACGAGGCCTCCTCGGTGCGCCTCGACATCCTGAACGACAAAGAGGGCGTGTGGCGCTGCCGCACCACGTTCAACTGCTCCGAGGCGTGCCCCCGCGGCATCCAGGTGACGCAGGCGATTGCAGAAGTCAAGCAGGCAATCATGTTCGGCAAGCGCTGACCCGTTCGATCTAGGCTTGGCTCGTGACTACAACCACGACGAAAGACGCGAAGCCCAGTGACGTCGTCGAAGACGCGACGGATGATGCCGCCCATCGCTCCACGGAGCCCGTGGGCGGCATCGCCGGTCTGATCGCCAAGGTCGTCGCCTCGAAGCCCGTGCGGGTCTTCCAGAACTACGGCAACAACGGCGGCCCGCTGCTCGCGTCGGGCATGAGCTATCAAGCCGTCTTCGCCATCTTCGCGGCCCTCGCGGTGGTGTTCTCGGTGTTCGGCATCGTCTTCTCGTCGAACCAGGGCCTGCAGGATGCCCTGATCAGCCAGCTCAATTCGAGCGTTCCCGGGCTGATCGGCGAGAACGGGGCGATCAAGCCCGAAGCGCTCACCTCCGCATCTCCCGTGCTGGGTTGGACGGGGATCGTCGCCGCCGCGGGGCTGGTCTTCACCGCCATCGGGTTCCTGGGCGCCATGCGGAGCGCCATCCGCCTGATCTTCAACATCCCCGGGCCCACCACGAACTTCGTCCTGCTGAAGCTGAAAGACCTCGGCTTCGCCATCGTGTTCGCCGTCGTACTGCTGGTCTCGATGGCGATGACCGTGGCGTCGACGGCCGCGCTCGGGTTCGTCTACGACCTCATCGGGCTCGACCAGGCCTCTCCGTTCGCCGAGATCGTCGGCCGGGTGATCGGGCTCGTGGTCGTCTTCTTCTTCGACACGCTCGTGCTGGCAGGCATCTACCGCATCCTCTCCGGCGTGCCGATCCCGTTCCGGCAACTCTTGCCGGGTGCAGCACTCGGCGGCGTCGCGATGGGGGTGCTGAAGGCCCTCGGCTCGACGCTGCTCGGCGGCGCGACATCCAACCCCCTGCTGGCCTCGTTCGCCGTGATCATCGGGATCCTGATCTGGTTCAACCTGATCTGCCAGGTCGTGCTGATTGTCGCTTCGTGGATCACGGTCAGCATGAGCGACGCCGGAATCGATCCGCGCCAGCTCACGCCCGAGCAGAAGGAGGAGGAGGCCCTGCAGACGGAGGCGGATGCCCACCGGCAGGTGCTCGAAGCCAAGCACGCGCAGCTCACCTCAGAGCTCCAGGATGCCCGGGGCCTCCGGAAGACGAACCTCCGTCGCTCCCTGAAGCGCATCGACCGCGAGCTCGAGGCCGAGAAGAAGGCGCCGGCGATCGATCCCGCCGCGGCCACCCCACCCCGCAAACGCTGACGTCGCCGGCCCGCCCTGGTCGCCTTCGGTGTCGGAGGGCTTCGGTAGGGTTGTGGCATGAGTTCTGGCACCACCAACCTGCGTATAGCGTCGATCAACACCAACGGCATCCGGGCCGCGTTCCGCAAGGGGATGGGCGCGTGGCTCGACGCACGCGATGTCGACATCCTGGCGATCCAGGAGGTGCGTGCCTCCACGGAGGACATCGAAGGGCTGCTCGGGCCGGAGTGGAACATCCTGCACGACGCCGCGACAGCGAAGGGCCGCGCAGGGGTCGCTCTGGCGTCGCGGGCGGCTGCGAGCATCCACCGCGTCGCCATCGGCGAAGAAGAATTCGACAGCGCCGGGCGCTGGCTCGAAGCCGACTACGAGGTGAACGGGCAGATCGTCACGGTCGTGAGCGCGTACGTGCACTCGGGCGAAGACGGCACGCCGAAGCAGGTGGAGAAGTACCGGTTCCTCGACGGGATGGCGGCGCGCCTGCCCGAGATCGCTGCGCACTCTCCGCTTGCGGTCGTCGTCGGCGACCTGAACGTGGGACACAGGACGCTCGACATCCGCAACTGGAAGGGCAACGTGAAACGTGCCGGCTTCCTGCCGAAGGAGCGGGCCTACTTCGACCGTTTCTTCGGCGAGGCGGGGGCGACGGTCGAAGGCGTCGACGGCTCGACCGGTCCCGGCCTCGGCTGGGTCGACATCGGCCGCCAGCAGGCCGGCGAGGTCGACGGCCCCTACACGTGGTGGTCGTGGCGCGGCCAGGCGTTCGACAACGACACCGGCTGGCGCATCGACTACCAGATGGCGACACCCGGGCTCGCCGCCCGCGTCACCGGTTACTCGGTCGACCGGGCTGCCGCCCACGACGAGCGCTGGTCGGACCACACCCCCGTAGTAGTCGACTACGCGATATAGCCTTCTCCTTACTCTCTCTTCTTTTAGGAACTGAACCCATGGCATCCAAACCCCGCCTGCTCTCCGGCATGCAGCCCTCCGCCGAATCGCTGCACCTCGGCAACTATGTGGGAGCCCTGCTCAGCTGGCTGAACCTCCAGGAGTCGCACGAAGCGTTCTACATGCTGGCCGACCTGCATGCGATCACCGTGCCACAGCACCCGGCTGAGCTGCGGGAGAACTCCCGCCGCACCGTCGCGCAGTACATCGCCGCCGGCATCGATCCCGCGCGCTCGACGCTGTTCGTGCAGTCGCATGTTCCCGCCCACGCCGAGCTCGCCTGGGTGCTGAACACGATCACCGGGTTCGGTGAGGCCGCGCGCATGACCCAGTTCAAAGACAAGTCGGCGAAGAACGCGGACTCGACGTCTGTCGGCCTGTTCACCTACCCGATCCTCCAGGCCGGCGACATCCTGCTCTACCAGGCGGCCGAGGTGCCCGTCGGTGAAGACCAGCGCCAGCACATCGAGCTCACGCGCGACCTTGCCAACCGCTTCAACAGCCGCTTCGGCGACACCTTCGCTGTACCCGAGCCGTACATCCTGAAGTCGACCGCGAAGCTCTACGACCTGCAGAACCCGGGCTCGAAGATGTCGAAGTCGGCCGAGTCGAAAGCCGGGGTCATCTGGATGCTCGACGAACCGTCGGTGACGAAGAAGAAGATCATGCGGGCGGTGACCGACGCCGACGGCGGGATCGTCTACGACCCCGAGAACAAGGCGGGCGTCTCCAACCTGCTGACGATCTTCTCCGTGCTGGGCGGACAGTCGATCGCATCACTCGAGTCGGAGTTCGCAGGCCGCGGCTACGGGGATCTGAAGAAGGCCCTCGCCGACGTGGTGATCGAGATGGTCGAGCCGATCCGGGCGCGGACGCTCGAGCTGCTGGATGACCCGGCCGAACTCGACCGCATCCTCGCGGCTGCCGCCGACCGCGCGAACGAGGTCGCCGAGCAGACGCTCGACACGGTCTACGACCGCGTCGGCTTCCTGCGCCGCCAGCGCTACCGCCTCGTCTGACCGACCCTCCGCCACCGCTCATCGTGTCGGGAGTTCCGGTCGGATACGTCGCCCGATACCGACGAGAACTCCCGAGCCGATGAGCGCATAATGGGAGGGACCCGGAGGAGCCGCCACGCCTGACATCATCGACTTCGTGACGGCCTGGCAGGTGGAACCCGTGGGGCTCGCCGTGATCGTCGTCGCCGGCGTGCTGTACGGCCTGGGCATCCGGAGCCTCGCCAAGCGCGGGGTGCGCTGGTCGCTCCGCCGATCGGCCGGGTTCTACGTGCTGGGGCTCGGGTCGTTTGCGGTGATCGAGTTCGGATTCCTCGGGGTCTACAGCCAGGAGCTGCGCTTCGCGTTCACGACCCGCATCGCGCTGCTGCTGTTCGCGGTACCGGGGCTCATCGCCACCGGGAAACCTGTCGCGCTCGCCCGCGAAGCCCTCAGCGGCAGCGTCCGCGGGTCGGCGGTGCTCGAACGTGTGCTCGAATCGCGGGTCATCGGCATCATGGGGAACGCCGTGTTCGGCCCCGTGTTCGCGCTTGCGGCGTTCTCGGTGTTCCTCACCCCGATCGCGGGGAGCCTGCGGTCGTCCGCGGTGGCGCAGGACATCATTACCGTACTCGTTCCCCTGGTCGGGCTGGTGTTGGTGCTGCCGCTCACCGAGCTCGTCGTGGTGCGCACCAGCCTGTTCATCGCGGCTGAGTTCATGCTCGCGTTCGTCGAGCTGGTCGTCGACGCCATCCCGGGCATCCTGTTGCGGCTGAACGATCAGATCCTCGACCACGCCGGGCCGGTGCTCGGCGCGGTGCCGGCCTGGTTCCCGACAGCGCTCCGCGACCAGCAGCTCTCGGGCGACCTGCTCTGGTTCATCGCGGAAGTCGCGGACATTCCCATCCTCATCCTCCTGTTCGTGCGGTGGTCGAAACACGACCGCTCAGAGGCGAAAGGTCTCGACGACCTCACGGATGACGAGATGGCGGCGCTCACCGAGGCGCACCTGAAGTCGTTCACGCAGCGCCCCCCGGACTGAGCCGCCCGTCACGTGCGCATGACGCGCGCGCCGCCGCCCGCCCCATTCCGCGCCGGTGTCGCCGCCCGCCCCGCGCCTCCACCGCGCGCGAAACGCCGCCATTTGTCGCTTCCGCGCCGCGGCGCGCACGCGCGGAAGCGACAAACGGGCGCAGATAGGCGGGCGACGGCGCGGGTAGGTGGGGTGCGGGCCGGCGCGGGTGGCGCGGCGGCGCAGGCGGGCGGGGGTGGGTGGGGGTGGGTGGGGAGGCGGCGCGAGCGCGGGCAGGTGGGGAGGAGGCGCGGCCGGACGGGCGCGGCGCGGCGCGGCGCGGGCGGGGCGCAGGTAGGTGGGGCGGCGGGTCTGCGCGCGGGCGGCGGCGGGCGCGACGCGGTCGGGCGCGTGTGGCGGGCGCGGCGCGGGCGGCGGCGGGCGCGCGGGCGGCGGGTCAGCGCGCGGGGAGCTCGTCCGTCGCGTCCACCAGTTCCTCGTGGATGCGGCGCAGGTCTTCGAGCAGGAAGCCGAGCAGCACCCAGTGCTCCGAGCTCGGCCGCGCGATGGTCAGCGGGGCGGTGAGGGCGGGGAGATCATCCAGAACCGGAACGAGAGGTTCCGCGGCGCCGGGCAGGTCCGCGCTCTGGATGACCAGCCGGAGGTCGTGCGAGGCACGCCGCAGCTCGGCGACGATCTCCGCGACCAGCGGCTCGTCGGGGAGGCTCTCGTCATAGTGGTCGACGACCCCGCGGGCCATCGCGACGACCCGCGTGACGAGGATCGTGAGCATCGCGAGGAGCGTGCCGTCGGCCTCGAGCAGGTCGCGGTGCACCGAACGCCTGGGGTTGTACTTCAGGCTCTCCTCCCCCGCCGCGAGCGCCGCCGCGGCCTTGGCACGCATCGGCGTGAGCAGCCGCGCCTCGACGAGCATCGCGGTGCGTTCGTTCGCCGTTGTGGGGCTGCTCAGGATGCGCGCCAGCGAGTCCAGGATGCCCGCGACCTCCTCGCCCAGCCGGGTGACCGCCTCGTGCACGGGCTGGAGCGCCACCGGCGGCACGATGAGCAGGTTCACACCCACGCCGATGAGCGCCCCGATGATCGTCTCGAGGATGCGGTTGAACGCGTAGCCCGGAGTCGTCGACCCCAGCGAGAGCACCAGCATCGCACTGATCGGGATCTGCACCGATGACGTCGGCCCGAGCCGGAGCGCCCAGGCGAGCACGAGCGAGACGATCACGGCCAGCAGCACGGCCCAGGAGTTCGCCCCGAACAGGAGGCCGACGAAGTACGCCAGCACGACGCCGATGACGACGCCCACGCAGCGCTCGAGAGCCTTGCCGAGTGACTGGTTCACGCTCGGCTGTACGACGAGGATGGCGGCGATCACCGCGAAGATCGGGATCTGCCCCGCGAGGAGTGGCGCGGTTGCGATCCATGCCAGGATGGCCGCCGCGCTGGTCTTCACGACCTGGAGGAACGGGACGCGGGAGGTCGACAGGATCATCCGGGCGTAGCGCTCCGGGGAGAGCGCTGCCACGTTCATCCGGTGCCCGCGGAACCAGCCCCACGACCAGCCCGACGGCCCGCCCGAACCCGCGCCTCGCGCTCGCTCGGCACCCGTCGCCCGGGGGGAGTTGTCAGGCTTCACACCACAACCCTAGGAGGCTCTGTCGTATATTGAAGGGCCCCCTCCCGATTTTCCGCGCCAATGCTGGTGAGTTAGTCTGGGAAGGTTGCTCTGATCGGAGCGAAGCACGTAAGGAAGGTAGCCCATTGCCTGGAGCTGTCGTCGTCATGCCGACCTACGCGGAGAAAGACACGATCTCCGCGATGATCGAGCGCATCCTCAACGCCGACCCCGCGGTCGACATCCTCGTCGTGGATGACAACTCTCCCGACGGCACCGGCGAGATCGTCGACGCCATCGCCGCCTCGAACCCGCGCGTGAACATCATGCACCGCCCGGGCAAGAACGGGCTCGGCACGGCCTACGTCGCCGGTTTCGGGTGGGCTCTCGAGCAGGGTTACGACCAGATCATCGAGATGGATGCCGACGGCTCCCACCAGCCGGAGGAACTGCCGCGCCTGCTGAAGCTGCTCGACGACGGGGCGAACCTCGGCATCGGGGCCCGCTGGATTCCCGGCGGCGAGACCCAGAACTGGCCCTGGTACCGCAAGCTCATCTCGCGCTCGGGCACGACCTACGCCCGCATCATGCTCTCGTCGAAGCTGCACGACATCACGTCGGGGTACCGCGGGTTCAGCGCCGACACCCTGCGCGCGCTCGACCTCTCACGGCTCGACAGCGCCGGCTACTGCTTCCAGATCGAGCTCGCGTGGCTCGTCGAGCGCTCGGGCGGGGTCGTGCGCGAATTCCCGATCACGTTCGTGGAACGGCTCGAGGGCCAGTCCAAGATGACGAGCGGCATCGTCGTCGAGGCGCTGGCGAAGGTCACGTCGTGGGGCGTCGCCTCTCGCCTCGGGCGCATCCCGAAGTCGCAGGCGCTCGGCGCGCCGAAGGACGCCACGCTGTAGGCTTCCCGCGCTGCAGCGACGTGGCCGCCCGGTCTACGCGGCGCAAACGCCGGCCGTGAGTCGTGTCGGCGGGCCAGGCACCCGGCATGTGACGGCGTATTTCAGACCGGCCCTCCCCCTCCGGGCGGGGAGTAGAGTTGGTCTATCGTGCCCGGGGTCGGTGAGAATCCGAACCGGCGGTGAGAGTCCGCGAGCGCCAGGCGAAACCACATCCGTGGGGCCGTCCGGTGCTGATCCGGTGGAATTCCGGAACCGACGGTCATGGAGTGGGGTTCGCCCACGCTCCAGGAGTCCGGATGAGAGGTGCACGCGTGTTCGTCGACCTCGTCGGCGACGCACGGGCGTTCTGCGTCACCCGGGTACCGTCACTGACGAGGAATCCGGATGCCCATGCCGAGCGAGAGCCGCGCCGAAGCCGAGCGTGCCGCTGTCACCGCGCCTGAGCGTGCAGCCGTTTCCCCTTCCGGCCTGCAGCCCCCCGCGGCCGCCATCATCGTCGCCATGCAAAGGGCCATCGAGCTCTCGCTGAACGGCCCGGCCTGGGGCGTGAACCCCCGCGTCGGCGCCGTACTCCTCGCCCCCGACGGCAGCACGCTCGCCGAGGGCTGGCACCGCGGCGCGGGCACGCCGCACGCCGAAGTGGATGCCCTCTCCCACCTGGCCTCGCCGGGCCTCGCCCGCGGCGCCACGGCCGTCGTCACCCTTGAACCCTGCAACCACACCGGCCGCACGGGCCCCTGCAGCGAAGCCCTCCTCGCGGCCGGTGTCGGCGCCGTGTTCTTCGGCGTCGCCGACCCCGGGAGGGCGTCGTCGGGCGGCGCCGACCACCTCCGGGCGCGCGGAGTGCGCGCCTCGGGCGGCATTCTCGCGAGCGAGGTCGAGCAGAGCATCCGTCCCTGGCTCACCGCCGCGCGCACCGGACGGCCCTTCGTCACGCTGAAGTGGGCGTCGAGCCTCGATGGGCGGGCGGCCGCGGCAGACGGCACCAGCCAGTGGATCACCGGCCCGGATGCCCGCGCCGACGTGCACGCCCGCCGAGGTGCCGTCGACGCCATCGTGGTCGGCACCGGAACCGTGCTCGCCGACGATCCGGCGCTCACCGCGCGGAACCCGGACGGATCGCTCGCCGCCCACCAGCCCACCCCCGTGGTGATCGGTATGAGGCCGCTTCCCGCCGCGAGCGCGCTGTGGCGGCATCCGGAGCCTCTGCGCCCGTACGAGACCCACGACCTCGACGCCGTGCTCGCCGACCTCTTCGAGTCGGGCGTACGCTCCATGTTCGTCGAGGGTGGCCCCACCCTCGCGAGCGCCTTCGCCCGGGCCGGCCTCGTGGACGAGGTCGTCGTCTATCTCGCGCCGGTGCTGATCGGCGGGCCGCGCCTCGCACTCGGCGACCTCGGCGTGCCGTCGCTGCCGGATGCCCGGCGGTTGGTCATCGACTCGGTCGACATGCTCGGCGACGACGTGCGCATTGTCGCGCGGCCTGCCCCCACCCTCACTTCCGTCCCGCCCGCCCCCCAGAAGGAGTCCGCCCGTGTTCACCGGAATCATTGAAGAGAAGGGCGAAGTGCTCGCCCTCGAGCCCTCCGCCGACGTCATCCGGATCACCCTCCGCGCACCCCTCGCCGTGCAGGGCGCGAAGCACGGCGACTCCATCTCGGTGAGCGGCGTCTGCCTCACTGTCGTCGCGCAGACCGCCGACAGTTTCACCGCCGACGTCATGCAGCAGACCCTCGACATGTCGACCATCGGCGCCCTGAAGCGCGGCGACACCGTCAACCTCGAACGCGCAGCCCTCGTCGGCGACCGTCTCGGCGGGCACATCGTGCAGGGCCACATCGACGGTACAAGCACCGTTCTCGCCGTCACGCCCGGTGAGGCGTGGAGCGTGCTCCGCTTCAGTCTCGACGACGACCTCGCCGCCCTGGTCGTCGACAAGGGGTCGATCGCGGTGGCCGGGGTGTCGCTGACGGTGTCGAACGTCGACGGGGCCCACGGGCATCCGGAGCCCGGAGCCCACTGGTTCGAGGTCTCGCTCATTCCCGAGACGCTCGCCGCGACCACCCTCGGCGCGCTCTCGGTCGGCGACCGCGTCAACATCGAGACGGACATCCTGGCCCGTCACGTGGAACGACTGCTGGCCGTGAGGAGCGCACGATGACACTCTCGAGCATGCCCGAGGTGCTGGCGGCCCTGCGCGCCGGACGACCGGTGATCGTGGCCGACGACGAAGACCGCGAGAACGAGGGCGACGCGATCCTGTCGGCCGAGCTGGCCTCGCCGGAGTGGATCGCCTGGATGGTGCGGCACACGTCGGGATTCCTCTGCGCGCCGATGACCGTGGCTCGCGCTGCAGAGCTGGGACTGCCGCCGATGGTCGAACAGAACCAGGACGCCCGGCGTACCGCCTACACGATCACCGTCGACGCCTCGTCGGGAGTGACGACGGGCATCAGTGCCCACGACCGCGCACACACCCTGCGCGCGCTGGCCGACGGAGCGGCGACTCCGGCGAGCTTCATCCGGCCGGGTCACGTGCTGCCCGTGGTTGCGGTCGACGGCGGTGTTCGGCAGCGACCCGGGCACACGGAGGCCTCCGTCGAACTGCTCCGCCTGGCCGGCCTGGTTCCGGTCGGCGTCATCGGCGAGATCGTCTCCGCCGACGGTTCGATGGCGCGGATGCCCGAACTGCTGCAACTAGGCGAAGACGAAGACCTGCCGGTCACCACGATCGCAGCGCTCATCGAATGGCTCGACGCGATCGGTCCGGCGCCTGTCGCGGCGACGGGCGCCCGGGTGACGTTCGAGGTCGAGACGGTGGTGCCGACCATCCACGGGTCGTTCCGTTTCCGGGCGTACCACGACGCCGAGACGAAGA
Source organism: Subtercola boreus (assembly GCF_006716115.1). Classification (NCBI taxonomy): domain Bacteria; kingdom Bacillati; phylum Actinomycetota; class Actinomycetes; order Micrococcales; family Microbacteriaceae; genus Subtercola; species Subtercola boreus. The sequence goes on from NZ_VFOO01000001.1 coordinate 2,408,534, forward strand.
CGGATCATCTCGCGATCCTCTCCGGCGACCCGCACGCCGAGGGTGCGCTCGTACGTGTGCACTCCGAGTGCCTCACCGGAGAGGCCTTCGGGTCGCTGAAGTGCGAGTGCGGTCCGCAACTGGATGCCGCGCTCGACCTCATCGCCGAACGGGGTGGCGCGGTCATATACCTCCGCGGGCATGAAGGCCGCGGCATCGGGCTGCTGAACAAGCTGCGCGCCTACCGGCTGCAGGAGGACGGGCTCGACACCCTCGATGCCAACACGGTCCAGGGGCTCCCCGCCGACGGCCGGGAGTACGGGGCAGCGGCGGCGATCCTGGCGGATCTCGGGCTGGACCGCATCCGGCTGCTCACCAACAACCCCGACAAGGTGCACCAGCTCGAAGACCTCGGCATCGTGGTAGCCGAACGGCAACCTCTGGTCGTCGGCCGGGGCGGGGCGAACTCCGCGTACCTCGACACCAAACGCGACCGCATGGGTCACCTGCTGCCGAGCTGACGCGATCGGACCGCCCGGGCATCCATCCCCCTCCCCCGTACCCCTCTTCACCCAGACCGAGAAAGGCCCACCGACCATGAGCGGCGCCGGAACACCCACCACCACACCCCTCGACGGAACAGGGCTCAAGGTGACCATCGTCGCCGGGCGCTGGCACGAGCAGATCACAGCAGGCCTGCTTGCCGGCGCCCACCGCGCCCTCGCCGAGGCGAACGTCGACGTCACCGAACTCCGGGTGCCCGGCAGTTTCGAGCTGCCCGTCGTCTGCCGCGCGGCCCTCGAGGCGGGTGCCGACGCGGTCGTGGCCCTCGGCGTGATCATCCGGGGCGGCACCCCGCACTTCGAGTACGTGTCGGATGCCGCGACCAGCGGTCTCACGCAGGTGAGCGTGCTGACGGGCAAGCCGGTCGGTTTCGGGGTGCTCACCCTCGACGACGAGGCCCAGGGCATCGACCGGGCAGGACTCCCGGGCTCCAAGGAGGACAAGGGGCGCGAGGCAGCTGAGGCCGCGGTCGCGACGGCGCTTCTGCTCCGCTCACTCTGAGCCGGGCTCGCAGACGCCCCTCGGAATTCACGGCAGGACACCCTGCGCGCCCAAGCGGGGTATGGTATTAGCGCGCGGCACACCAACCGCCTCTCGTCACACCGTGGTTGACCTCGCGCCCGATCGACGCTTTCGCCCACCGTGATCTCCCGTGTACTCCGGTACGCCCTTCGTCCGAAAGCCGTCATGTCTTCGCCCCAGATCGCCGCTCCGCCCGCCGCTCCTGCCAACACTCGCAACCGGGTCATCCTCGCCAGCCTCATCGGCACCTCGATCGAGTTCTACGACTTCTACGTCTACGGCACGGCTGCTGTCCTCGTGTTCCCGAAGCTGTTCTTCCCCGACAACTCGAACCCGACGATCAGCCTGCTGTCGTCGTTCCTCGTTTTCGGCATCGCGTTCATCGCCCGGCCGATCGGCTCGATCATATTCGGGCACTTCGGTGACCGCATCGGCCGCAAGAAGACACTGGTAGCCTCGCTGCTCACCATGGGCGTCGCGACAGTGCTCATCGGTCTCCTGCCGACATATGCCCAGATCGGAATCTGGGCTCCTCTGCTCCTGACACTCTTCCGTTTCGCGCAGGGCCTCGGCCTCGGCGGCGAGTGGAGTGGCGCTGCGCTGCTGGCCACCGAGAACGCCCCGAAGGGCAAACGCGCGATCTACGGCACGTTCCCGCAGATGGGTGCCCCGATCGGGTTCATCCTCGCCAACGGCATCTTCCTCGTGCTGAGCCTCACGATGTCCGCCGACGCTTTCGCCAGCTGGGGCTGGCGCGTCCCGTTCGTGATCAGCGCTGTACTCGTCATCGTCGGCCTCTACGTGCGCTTCAAGCTCGTCGAGACGCCCGCGTTCCAGAAGGTCATCGACAGCGGCGAGGTGGCCAAGGTTCCGGTGGCCCGCGTCTTCAAGTCGAGCTGGCGTCCGCTCATCCTCGGCACCTTCATCATGCTGGCCACGTACACGCTCTTCTACCTGATGACGACGTACACGCTGACCTACGGCACCACGGCCATTACCGCGGCAACCCCCGGGCTCGGCTACTCGCGCACCGACTTCTTGATCATGCTGATCGTCGGCGTGGTGTTCTTCGGCATCTTCACGCTCGTCTCCGGCCCCCTGGCCGAGAAGTACGGCCGCCGCCTGACCCTGATCGCCACCACCATCGGCATCCTCGTCTTCGGCCTGCTCTTCGTACCGCTCTTCGGCGGCGGCTTCATCGGAACGATGGCCCTCCTCATCATCGGCTTCACCCTGATGGGGCTGACGTTCGGCCCGATGGCGTCGGTGCTGCCCGAGCTGTTCCCCGCCAACGTGCGGTACACGGGCTCGGCGATCAGCTACAACTTCGCCTCGATCCTCGGTGCGGCCGTCGCGCCCTTCGTCGCCGTGGCACTCTGGGCCGCAGCATCCGGGAGCCCGGTGCTCGTCGGGGTGTATCTGGCCGTGATGGCCGCCATCACGCTGGTCGCGCTGTTCCTCAGCAAGGAGACCCGCGATGTGGAGTACGACGACAACCTGAGCTGAGGCCCTCGCCACACACTCTGCTTCACGCTCGAAGGGCGCCCCGGTCATCCACTGGCCGGGGCGCCCTTCTGTGTCTGGCGCAACCTAAACTTGAGGGGATCGAAAGTAGCCATGACGAATACTGCACAACCCCGCGGCCGCCGCAGAGGAAAAGACGACGGCGGCCCCCGGGCCCGGTTCAGCGACCTCCTCCCCTACCTCCTCGAGCACAAGAAGGTGCTCGCCTTCGTGATCGTGCTGAGCGTGCTGGGAGCGGCCGCCAGCCTCGCCCAGCCCCTTCTCGTCAGCCAGGTCATCACTCTCGTCACGAACAACCAGAGTCTCTCCGGCCTGGTCTGGGCGCTTGTCGCGCTGGTTGTGGTCTCCGGCCTGATCAGCGGTTTCCAGCACTACCTCCTGCAGCGCACCGGCGAAGGAGTCGTGCTGTCGTCGAGGCGCAAGCTGGTGCGGCGGATGCTCAACCTGCCCATCCGCGAATTCGATGTCCGACGCACCGGCGACCTCGTGTCGCGCGTCGGGTCGGACACGACGCTCCTCCGTGCGGTGCTCACCCAGGGCCTCGTGGAGGCCATCGGCGGCTCTCTGACCTTTGTCGGAGCCCTCATCGCGATGCTCATCATCGACCCGGTGCTGCTCGGGCTGACCGTGCTGGTCGTCGGTGTCTCGATCGTGGTCGTCGTGCTGCTCTCCGCGCGCATCCGCGTGGCCAGCCGCAAGGCCCAGGAGAAGGTGGGCGACCTGGCCGCGAGCGTCGAACGGGCCATCACGGCGGTGCGCACCGTTCGCGCCGCGAACGCCACCGATCGCGAGGTCGCCGCTGTCGAGAAAGACGCGGAAGGCGCCTGGCAGATGGGCATCCAGGTCGCGAAGATCTCCGCGCTCGTCGTGCCTGTCGCCGGAATCGCGATGCAGGTCGCCTTCCTCACCGTGATCGGGGTGGGCGGCTACCGTGTTGCGAGCGGCGCGACCTCGATCGCCTCGCTCGTGTCGTTCATCCTCTTCCTCTTCCTGATGATCCTGCCGCTCGGGCAGGCCTTCGGCGCGTTCACCTCGGTGAACTCGGCGCTCGGGGCGCTGGGGCGCATCCAGGAGATCATCAACCTCCCGATCGAGGGCCAGACCGACCGCGATGACGTGCCGCTGCACGTGCGTGGCGCGGCGGCCGGGGTCGGTGCCGGTGCCGGTGCATCGGATGGTGCCGGGTTCGGGGCAGGCGCGTTCGATGCTGCCGCGGTCGAGCTCGCCGTCGAGTTCGAGGCTGTCGAATTCGCGTATGCCGAGGGTGCCGTGCCGGGAGACGGGTCGGTGGATGCCCGGGGCGATCTCTCCGGGCCCGGTACGCCGGCAACAGCGTCGCCGGCAGCAGCGTCGCCGGCAGCAGCGTCGCCAGCAGCAACAGCAGGTGGTGTGGCGGCTACGCCGGCGGACAGCCTGCCCGGGGGTACGGCGAGAGCCGGGGGCGGGTCTGATCCCAGCGCGATCGGGGCGCGGGAATCCCTCGCCACACTCGGATCGCGTGCGACGGGTGGGCCGGGCATCCAGAGCACAACCGTGCTGCGCGGCGTGAGCTTCAGCGTGCCGCGCGGAAAGCGCATCGCGCTCGTCGGGCCCTCGGGTGCGGGCAAGAGCACCATTCTCGCCCTGATCGAGCGGTTCTACGACCCGACGTCGGGGGTGATCCGCGTCGGCGGGATCGACATCCGCGCTCTCGACCGGCAGGAGCTCCGCTCCCAGATCGGTTACGTCGAGCAGGACGCGCCGGTGCTCGCCGGGAGCATCCGCTCCAACCTGCTGCTCGCGACGCCTGACGCGACCGACGAGCAGTGCACCGCGGTGCTGGGCGCCGTCAACCTGCTCGAAGTGCTGGAGCGCTCACCGCAGGGGCTCGATGCCCCGGTCGGCGAGGAGGGCGTGATGCTCTCCGGCGGCGAACGCCAGCGGCTCGCGATCGCGCGTGCTCTGCTGGCCGCTCCCCCGATCCTGCTGCTGGACGAGTCCACCTCCAGCCTCGACGGCCTCAACGAGCAGATGCTCCGCGAGGCGATCGACGCCGTGGCGGAGAACCGCACGCTGATCGTGATCGCGCACCGGCTCTCGACCGTGGTCGACTCCGACCTGATCATCGTGCTCGACCACGGCAGCGTGGTCGGCGTGGGGACGCACTCGGAGCTCGTGGTGTCGACGCCGCTCTACCGGGAGCTGGCGAAGCGGCAGCTGCTCGTCTGAGCCGCGCGCTCCGGGCGCGCGCCGCCCGGCACGCCTGCCCCGCCCGGCCGCCGCGCCCGCCGCACGCTCCCGCCCGCGCCGGCCACCCCGCCCGTCGCCCGCCTCGAGTCTGGAGTAGCTGTCGCTCCGGGCTTCGTGGAGCGACTGATACTCCCGACTCGATCGGTCCTCGACCGCTGCGCAGCGGGAGGGGTGGGGGGGTCAGTCGGCGAGCGCGTACTGCAGTTCGGCCGCGCGAAGCGTGTTCGCCAGCAGCATCGCGATCGTCATGGGGCCGACGCCGCCGGGCACCGGCGTCACGAGTGACGCCACCTCCGAGACCGATGCGAAGTCGGCGTCGCCGCTGAGGCCTTCCGGCCCGCGGTGGATGCCCACGTCGATGACGGTCGCACCGGGCTTCACGAACTCGCCCGTGACCAGGCCCTTCACTCCGACGGCCGCGACGATGATGTCCGCCTCGCGGCACACGTCCGCCAGATTCTTCGTGCGCGAGTGCGCGATCGTCACGGTCGCATTGCGGTTCACCAGCAGCTGCGCAACCGGTCGGCCGACGAGTTCCGAGCGGCCGATCACCACGACCCTCGCGCCCTCGACGGGCACATCGTAGGCGTCGAGCAGCTCGATCACACCGGACGGGGTGCACGGGCGGAGTCCCGGCTTGCCCTGTGCGAGGAGGCCGACACTCATCGTCGTCAGTCCGTCGACATCCTTTTCGAAGGGGATCAGCTCGATCAGGGCCGCCGCATCGAGGTGTGCGGGCACCGGCAGCTGCAGCAGGATGCCCGAGACGGCGTGATTCGCCGCGAGCTGCCCCAGCAACCCTTCGACCTCCGCCTGCGTCGCATCCTCCGGCAGGTGCTGGTGCAGGTCGGCCATGCCCGCCGCCACCGACATCTTGCGCTTGCTGGCCACGTAGACCTCGGATGCGGGATCGCCGCCGACCAGCACAGTCGCGAGTCCCGGCTGGATGCCGGTGCGGGCGGTGAACTCCGCCACGTCGGTCTTCAGCTGTTCGCGCACCCGCGCTGCCACGGCCTTGCCGTCGATGATTCCGGCCTCTGCCATGTTCTTCTCCTTCACAATCACGATCTGTGGGAAGTTCTCCACAGATGCCTCACCCCGGGGCCGCAGCCCTAGAGGATGGTGGTGGAATTCCCGTATGTCATCACACGATCCTCACAGTGCCACTGCACCGCACGCGCCAGAACGCTCCGCTCGACCTCGGCTCCGCGGCGTTCGAGCTCGGCCACGCTCTCGCGATGGCTGACGCGCACCACATCCTGTTCGATGATCGGCCCCTCGTCGAGGTTGGCCGTGGCGTAGTGGGCGGTTGCACCGATGAGCTTGACGCCCCGTTCCTTTGCCTTGAGGTAGGGGCCTGCGCCGGCGAAGGCCGGCAGGAAGGAGTGATGGATGTTGATGACCGGGCAGCCTACCGCGCTGAGAAACTCGGCGGAGAGGATCTGCATGTACCGTGCCATGACCACCAGGTCGACGTTGCCGGCGAGCAACTCCAGCTGCCGCGCCTCGGCTTCGGCCTTGTTCGCCCTGGAGACCGGGATGTGCACGAACGGAACGCCGAAGCTCTCGGCGTCGGCACGGAGGTCCTCATGATTCGAGATCACCAGGGTGATGTCCATGTCGAGATCGCCGCGCTTGTTGCGCCAGAGAAGTTCGAGCAGGCAGTGATCGTACTTCGACACCATGATCGCCACGCGCTTCGGCGAGGCCGCACTCGTGAACGTGTAGGTCATGCCGAAGCGGCGGCCCACCTGCGCGGCGAAGTCTCCGTCGAGTTCGGCGAGCCGGTCGGCGACGTTCTCGCAGTGGAACACCGTCCGCTGGAAGAATTCGCCGTTCTCGGAGTCGGTCGAGAACTGACCGAGCTCGGTGATGTTGGCACCGTGCTCGGCGAGGAAACCCGCGACGGCAGCGACGATTCCGGGCTGGTCGGCGCACTGGATCGTCAGGCGACCGATGTCGTGGGGTCGCACGGGTTCGGCGGCAGGGGCAGTCGTTACGAGCGGCGCGTCGGCGAACGCAGGCTGGTCGGGCACCATGGCGGGGCGGGCTCCTCGGTCGGAATGTGTCGTTCTAACGTTAATGGGTTTCACCGGGCTCACCCGCCGAAGCGGGCGAGTAGCCGGCCGGCCCGGCCTGCCGGAGGGGCCAGCCGGGCCGGTGCGCTCACCCCGACACCGCCCAGAGTGCCACCGCGCTGGCGGCCGCCACGTTCAGGGAGTCGATTCCGTGCGCCATCGGGATGCTCACGATGGTGTCTGCGGCAGCGAGCGCTTCCGGTGTCAGTCCATCGCCCTCCGCGCCGAGAACCAGGGCGAGCCTGGCGGGCCGGGCAGCCGATGCCGCGAAGTCCCGCAGCGAGACGGCTCCCTCGGCCAGCGCGAGCGCCGCAATGCCGAACCCTGCCCCGTGGAGCGTGGCGGCGAGCTCCGGCCAGTCTCCCGTACGCGTCCACGGAACCTGGAGCACCGTGCCCATGCTCACGCGAATGGCCCGCCGGTAGAAGGGATCGGAACAGCGCGGCGTCACCAGAACGGCATCCGCTCCGATGGCCGCGACCGTGCGGAAGATCGCTCCCACGTTCGTCGGGTCGGCGACGTTCTCGAGAACGACGACAAGTCGGGCGTCTGCGAGCAGCTCCTCGACCGTGGCGAGCGCCGGGCGGTTCATCGCCGCCACGATCCCGCGGTGCAGGATGTACCCGGTCAGCTCCGCGAGCAGTTCGCCCGGCCCGACGAAGATCGGAGTCGTGGCGGCATACGGTCCCAGCGCTTGGGCAGCAGCCTCCACAGAGCCCCCCAGGGCGAGGACCGATCGGGGCATGTGACCGGCGCGCACGGCCCGCTCCAGCACCAGGGCGGACTCGGCGAGGTAGATCCCGTGCTCGGAGTGCTGCGCCTTGCGGAGGGCGACGTCGGTCTGGTGCGAATAGTCGGCCAGGCGCGGGTCACTCAGATCGTCGATCTCGATCAGGGTTCGGAGCCCCGGACCACTCACCCCTCGTCGACCGAGGTCGAGAGGATGAGTTCGGCGCCCGCGTGCCCGAGTTCGGCGAGGGCCGCTTCGCTGGACCGGGGGTCGACGCCCGCGACGAGGTCCGTGAGCACGCGCACGTGACGCCCGTGCTCGATTGCGTCCAGTGCCGACGCGCGAACGCAGTAGTCCGTGGCGAGCCCCGCGATGTCGATCTCGGTCACTCCGTGCTCGTCGAGAAGCTGGTGCACCGTACCGCCTTCTTCGGTGGTCCCCTCGTAGATCGAGTAGGCCGGTTCGCCCTGGCCCTTCTGCACGTGGTGGGTGATCGACTCCTCCGTCAGGGCGTCGTGATAGTCGGCACCAGGGGTGCCGGCCACGCAGTGCACGGGCCACGTCGTGATGAAGTCCGGCTGCTCGTCGCCGGCGAAGTGGCCGCCGTTGTCGTTGTCGGCATCGTGCCAGTCGCGCGAGGCGATCACGAGGTCATAGGTGCTGGGATGCCCAGCCAACAGCGCGGAGATGCCCGCAGCCACGGCCCCGCCACCGGTGACACCGAGCGCTCCGCCCTCCGTGAAGTCGTTCTGCACGTCGATGATGAACAGTGCTTTCGTCACGGTGTCCTCCTTCAGCGCACGAGGCGGGGTGTCGGATCCGCACCGCCGATGCTCGCCACAATTCTACGACCGTGCGGTTGCACCCTGCCCGGCCGCCCACTGCCCGCCTTCATCGCTGCCCCCCCTACTGGCCTCAGCCGTTCGACAGGGCATTGCCGCATTCGTACACACCCACGGTGAGGGCGTCGAGGGCCTCCCGCCCGGAGCCGAGCTGGCTGCCGAGAGCAAAGAAAGCGAAGGTGAGCACCGACCCGTCCGCCGCGTGCACGACCCCCGCGAGCATGTTGCCCGAATCGATGGAACCCGTCTTGGCCATCACCTTGCCGTCGACCACGGAGTTCGCACCCGTGAACCGGTACGAGAGGGTACCCGTCTGGTCCGCCACGGGGAGCCCGTCCAGCAGCACCCCGAGGGAGCCCTCACGGGCGTTGACCTTGTCCATCAGGAGGGTGATGTACCGGGCCGACACAGCGTCGTCGTCGCTGAGGCCCGATCCATCCACGATGACGAGACCGGTGGGGTCGAGGCCGTAGGCATCGTGCAACGCGGCGGGAATGGCGGCCTGGAGGGCCGAGAACGACGATCCGGCCCCCAGCGCGATGGCGGTGAGCCGGGCGAGCATCTCCGCCTCGGTGTTGTCGGAGCGGAGCACCGCCTCCTGCACCATCGTCGAAACGGGGGCGGACTGCACGGAGCCGAGTGCGCCCGCACCGGCCGCGGCCGACCCTTCGGCGAGTCGCGCGCCGGAGGCGAGCGATCCGAGGGCCGAGCGGAAGGCCGCCCCGGCCCGCGCGACCGGGTCATCCCCTCGCGGGGACGTGTCGGCGGACGGGTTCGCCCGGTCGCCGTCGACCATCAGCGCCGTGACTTCCGCTGTCGACCCCTCGGTCTGCTCGATCCTGTTCCACGACGACTGCCAGGTCTCGCCGGAGAACAGCGAGGCGTCGAGGGTGATCGCCGTGATGGCGCTGCCCGCCGTCGAGGAGTCGGCCGCCCAGGCGGCCTTGACCTGGTTCGCCAGGTCGCTCATCGATGCGCTGTCGTTGTAGATGTTCGAGGAGCCGCTCGCAAGCGTCACGTCGCCGCCGCCGACGAGCACGACCTCACCGGGAGTTGCACCCCGCACCACCGTCGTCGTCACGCGGTGGTCGGGCCCGAGAACCGCGAGTGCGGCCGCCGAGGTGAGCACCTTCATCACGCTGGCGGTCCGCGAGAACTGGTCCCCCGCGCGGTCGAACAGGATGCTCCCCGTCGACGCCTCGCGAATCGTGCCCTGAAAGGTACCGAGCCCGCCGGCGGAGGCCAGCGCATCCACCGAACAGGTGCGCACGATCGTCGGCGCTGCGGCCGCTGTGGGCTGGGGCCGCCGCTCGATGACCGGACCGGTCGCTGTGGGAGCAGGCGTCGGCACCGCGGAGACTGTGGGTGCGACCGCGGCTTCCGGTTGCGCCGACGCGAACGCGGCACCTCCGACGAACGATCCCGCGCCCAGCAGCGCGAGCGCGACCCACGCACCCGCGACCACGACGCGCCGGCGCCGGGTGCTCAGCGGAGCGGAATGGCCGGGCATCCGGTCACTGTACCAGCAGCCCCTGCGAGCGCCTCAGAGACCCGATCCCGGGCCTCACTCGCCCGGGTAGACCAGCCCGATCTGTCGTCGAACCTCGTCGAGCACGCCCATGATCGCCACGCTCTGCTCGGCAGGCAGGAGCGGGCTGGAGGTCTCGCCGGCTGCGACCACGCGCTCGAGCTCCCAGGCCTGGTACTGCATGCCACGGCTGGTGACCGGATGATCGAACTCCTCGATCACGTTCTGCTCCGAGTCGATCATCCGGAACGTCGTCGGCGCGTACCAGGTCTGGTCGATGTCGATACGGGCCTCCGTGCCGAGCACCGAGGCCGCCGTCGGGCCGGCGGTGTCGAGCGCCGAATGCAGCACCGACTGCCGGCCTCCCGCGTGCGTCAGGATGATCGCGGTCTGCCGGTCGACCCCGGTCGCCGTCATCGTCGCACTCGCCAGCACAGCGGTCGGCAGCCCGAGCATGTCGACAGCGAACGAGACCGGGTAGATCGAGAGATCGAGCAGTGCCCCGCCGCCCAGTTCGAGGGCGTTGATACGGTGCTGGGGGTCGGCCGAGAGCTTCTGGTTGTGGTCGGCGAGCACCGTCCGCACGTCGCCGAGCGTGCCGGCCGCGATGATCTCGCGGATCCGCACCATGTGCGGCAAAAACCGGGTCCACATCGCCTCGATCACCACGACACCGGCGCTCGCGGCCTCGTCGACGATCGACCGCGCCTGCTTCTCGTTCAGGGTGAACGCCTTCTCGACGAGCACATGCTTCCCCGCGCGGATGGCCAGCAGCGCGTTCTCCTCGTGGAACGGATGCGGCGTCGCCACGTAGACCACGTCGACGTCGGGGTCGGCAACGAGCTGCTCATAGCTCGCGTGGGCGGTGATGCCGCCGAACCGACCGGCGAACTCGCTGGCCGACTGCTCCGATCGAGAGCCGACAGCCGTCAGCTGGAACCCGTTCGCCTGCAGGTCGGTGGCGAAGGAGGTCGCGATGCCTCCGGTGCCGAGAATTCCCCAGCGCAGTCCGTCAGACATCCGTACTCCTCATCCGCCCTGATCGATAGGCCCCACAGTCAACCACACATTCGACGCCGGGACTTAGACAGATAAACTCGGCTCGGGATTGAAAGTCCGCCATTGGGGGATCTATGACGAACCGTTCGCATTTTCGCACCGACATCCAAGGTCTGCGCGCCATCGCCGTCGCTCTGGTCGTTCTGTACCACGCCGGGGTTCCGTTCCTCACGGGCGGTTTCGCCGGGGTGGACGTCTTCTTCGTCATCTCCGGGTTCCTGATCACCAGTCATCTGCTTCGGAGCCTCGAAACCTCCGGCAGGATCGGGTTCGCCGACTTCTACGCCCGACGGGCGCGCCGGATCCTCCCGGCCTCCTTGACGGTCGTGGTGCTGACCGTCATCGCCGCAGCGATCTTCATGCCCCCGCTTGCGCTCGACCGCGTATTCCAGGGCGCAATCGCCACCGCGCTCTACGTGCCGAACATGCTCTTCGCGGCTCAGGGCACGAACTACCTCTCCGAAACCGCACCGTCCGTCTTCCAGCACTACTGGTCACTCGGCATCGAGGAGCAGTTCTACCTGTTCTGGCCCGCCATCCTGATGCTGGCCTTTCTCGCCTTCCGCCGGTCACGCCGAGGTCTGTTCATCGTGGTCGTCACGCTCACAGTGGTGTCGTTCATCCTCGGTCTGGTGCTCAGTTCCGTCTCACAGCCGATTGCGTTCTTCACGCTTCCCACCCGCGCCTGGGAGCTCGGCGCGGGCGGCATCATTGCGTTCCTTCTCGCCAAAGAGCCCAGCTGGGCCGTGGGGCGGGTCGCAGCGGTCGGAGGCTGGATCGGCGTCGCGGGCCTGGTCGCCAGCGCATTCGTGCTGAATTCGTCCACCCTCTTTCCCGGCTACGCGGCCGCCCTGCCCGTCATCGCGACCGGTCTCGTAATCATCGGCGGAACCGGTGCTCACCGCTGGAGCCCCTTCCGTGCCCTCAGCATCCCCCCCATGCTCTTCATCGGGGAGATCTCGTACTCGCTCTACCTCGTTCACTGGCCTCTGCTGGTGATTCCGCAGGAAGCGGTCGGACGGGAGCATCCGTTGCCCCTGCACATCACCCTGCTGCTCGGCCTCCTGGCCGTTCCCCTCGCCGTGCTGCTCAACCGTCTGATCGAGAACCCTCTGCGAAAGGCTGGGTTCCTCTCCCGCGCCAGGCCGCGTAGAACACTGTTCGCTGCGCTCATCGCCAGTGTGGCCATCGTCGGGCTCACCGGTGGAGCGTCCCTGGTCACGGAACGCATGCCTCTCAACTCCGGTATCGTCGCTGCGCCCGCCCCGGGGTCGCTCGAGCCAGCAGGCACCGGCTTCGTTCCGTCGAACGTGAGTCCGGACCTTCAGAAGGTCAGCGACGACAACCCCTCGATCTACGCGGACGACTGCCATCGGAGATTCGATTCGACCGACGCCAGTGGCTGCCATTTCGGCACCGACCCGGATGCGCCTGAAGTAGTGCTCTTCGGCGACTCGCACGCAGCACAGTGGTTCCCTGCCCTCGACACTGCCGCCGAGAGCGGAGAGATTCGCCTCGACTCGAACACGAAGAGCTCGTGTCCGTCGGTCGACCTGAAGGTTCTGCAGGGGAACAGCCCCTACAAATCCTGCAACACGTGGCGGGACGGGGTCGTGGCGCGCCTCAACGCGCATCCACCCGACCTGATCATCCTGTCCAACGACGGTGCTGCCCAGCTGGTCGGGGGAAATGCGAACTACGCTGACCGCTGGCAGAAGGGGGTCACTGACATGATCGACTCTCTCCCTTCCGGCGTGCCGGTTATCGTCATCCACGACACGCCGAACCAGGGCGCCACTCCTGCCATCTGCCTCTCTGCGCACCTGGACGACACGACGACCTGTGATGCAACCCGGAAGTCAGCCATCAACAAGGCAATAGAGGCGGCCGAGACCGCGGGGGCACTCGCCGCAGCAGCCACCCCGATCACCATGAACGACTACATCTGCAATGAGTCGACCTGCCCCAATATCATCGGCAACGTGATCGTCTACCGGGATTCGCATCACCTGACAGCGACCTTCAGCAGCACGCTCTCCGACGCCCTGTACCAGCGAATCAAACCGTTCCTGCCGGCACGCTGAGCGGAGCGGACCGACTAACCGAGCCGTCGCACGTCGTAGAGGAATTTCGTCATCGCGCCGAGCTGCAGCGCTGATCCGTTCGCTGCCGAGTGATCCCCGCCAGCCCGAACATCCAGCCTGTCGATCTCAGGATGCCCCGCATACTTCGCCCGCAACGGATAGGCGCCGCGGGTGTCCGGCGAGACGATGGTGTCGTTGTCGCCGACGAGCTGCAGCACTCTCGCTCCGTCCCATGCCGAGGCGGGCAGATTGTAGGGGTCGAACGGGGCCGAGAGCTCGGCGAGATCCTCGATCGAATCCGCATCGTAGGCCGGCGACATCACGCGGTTGAAGTAGTCGATCGTCGGTCGATCGTTGCTTCGCTTGGCGCCGATGGTGCCGAACGAGAGAGTCTGCACACCGGAGTTCACGATGAGGCCCATGCACTGGTCCGCTATCGGGCTCTTGAGATACAGCCAGTCAGCGGTGATCCCGCCCATCGACCGCCCCAGGGGCACGATCCCGCCGACGGAGATCTTCCCCTCGACGTGGTCGACGTAGGCCAGATAGGCGTTCCGCGATGTCTGGTTGCCCCAGGTCTGCTCACCGGCCTCTGTGGTCGGCCCACCTGTTCCTTCGATGAACGCCCAGCCGTTGTTGACCAGGTAGTCCCGGAGCCCCTGCCACTCCGCACCGTGGGTGAAGGCATCGGACTTCCCGCCGGATCCGTGCACGAACAGCACGGTGGGGATGTCGTCCCGCTGGAGTGCGTCATCGCCGACAGTCCAGCGAACGAAGCCGTAGTCGGGGATGCTGTCGAGGTATGACGTGTAGGCGACGCCAGTGGCTGTGCTGCCGCGTTCGATCGCTGCCGCTATCGGGGGCTCCGGGGTGGGCGTCGGCGTGGGCGTAGGTGTGGGTTTCGGGGTGGGCGTCGGCGTGGGCGTCGGGATCGGCGTCGGTTTAGGCGTCGGGGTCGGCGTGGGTTTCGGGGTGGGCGTAGGTGTGGGTTTCGGGGTGAATGTGGGCGTGGGCGTCGGTGTGGGTACCGGAGCAGTGCCGCCGAAGCGCAGGTACGAGCGCTGGTAGTACTCCTGGCTGCTCGTGAACCCGGACCGGAGCCCGGAGTCCCCGATCGCCAACGCGACGTTCACCCAGGTCCGGAGGCCTGCTGCATCGGGTGCGCGGCCGAGATACAGCGTGTACATCGCCTTCACCCGCGAACTGATTGTTTCCGACGAGTCCCAGAACTGGTCGATGACCCAGGCGCGTCCGTTCTTCGCGGCGAGGTCGCCCCAGAACGACCACTCCGAGTTTGTTCCCGTCCGGTGCAGAAGCGCGTTGTAAAGGGCGGCGGCGAATCTCTTGTTCGTCCCGCCGTGACCGAAGAAGAACTCGGTCGAGGCGTAGAACTCCTTCTCGATGTCGTCTGTCGTCAGAGCGCCGCCCCGCATCCCGTTCAACCAGGTACGGCGCCCCGCGGGCTCCGACTCGCGGCCGAGAACGGATTCGTATGCGGCATCGATACGGATGAGCCGGTACTCGTCGCTGTTGACGAAACCGTCGGCGATGATCCGGTTCGGCGCACTCGTCTTCAACTGCTTCACCCAACCGTCGGACTCAGCGGCGGACGGTACGCGGCCGAGATAGTCGGCGTAGAGGGCCGTGACGTAGGCCTGCTTCGTTGTCACAGCGGCCTGCGCAGGGGATGACACGACGAGCCCGGTGACCCCGAGAACAGCCACGACGATCAGCGCCAGGACGGCACGGTATTTCTGCATGTTTCCAACCCCCGAGAGGCAGAGCCCCCACCCTCTGGAGGCCACCGGTCCGGTGGCGCCAGTGGATCGGTGTCTCTGTGGGGCCGCCTATCAGAATCGAACTGATGACCTATTCATTACGAGTGAATCGCTCTACCGACTGAGCTAAGGCGGCCTGGCCGGCGGATTCCACCGGCACAGCAAGCAAGCTTATAGGAGTGTTTGCAACTCGCGAAACGAACGCGTCAGCAGAGTCGACATTGTCTGCCCGTCGGGACTCTCCGCCCACCGCGCCCAGGCGTGCCTCATGGCGGCGATCGCGACCAGGGCGATCAGTCGCGCGCGCTCGTCGAGCTGCTGCTGATCAGGGATTTCGCTGCCGGAATCAGTGCCACGGGCGTCCGCTGCCAGCCGCCTGCCCACCACGGCGGTGAGATCGATCTCGAATTCGCGCATACTCGTGATTCTCTGCACGAGCAGGTGCGGATAGTCCCGGATGACCAGCTTTCGCAGCTGGTGCATGTCGTAGTCCTGGCTGTCGGTGTCCGCGATCGCGCGCATGATGTCGAGCAGGCCGTCGAAGACCGGCGTGCCGGGCCCGGCATTGACGAAGGCTTCGACCTCGGCCGGCGGCAGCGAGAACGGCGAATCGCCGAGAACTGCCGCCTCCTTCGAGGAGAAGTAGTTGAAGAAGGTGCGCGGCGAGACGTCTGCACGCCGGCTGATCTCGTCGACGGTCACGTTGTCGAGCCCCTTGTCGCGGCTCAACTCGAGGACGGCGTGTTGGATGCTGCGGCTGGTGGCGATCCGTTTGCGCTCTCGGAGCCCGAGGGTGGCTGTTTCCTCTGTGGCGCTCGTCATCGTACTCACGGCGTCAATCATTGCAGAACCTGCAACATTTCTGGCGGATCATGTCGTGCACTGCGGGTCACTCGTCGGCGTGGCGCCGGTCAGGAAGTAGTCGTCGACGAGGGAGTGCACGCACGACGAGGTGCCGTAAGCGGTGTGTCCCTCGCCCTCGTAGGTGATGAGCTGCGAGTTGGTGAGCTGTTTCGACACGGCCACGGCGTCGGAGTAGGGCGTTGCCGGGTCGTCCGTCGTTCCGACCACGAGGATGGTCGGCGTCCCGGTGTAGCTCACCGGGCCCGGCGTACGGGTCGCCGCCACGGGCCAGTTCGCGCAGCCGATGTCGCCGTAGGTCCACCACGGGCCGAAGGTCGGCGCGGCGGCGATGAGTTCGGCGTTCTGGGACGCGATGGTCGCGGCATCCGTCACCGCCGGGTAATCGAGACAGTTGATCGCGGTGAAGGCCTCGGTCTGGTTGTTCTGGTAGGTGCCGTCGGGGTTCCGGCCGTTGTAGGCATCCGCCAACTGGAAGGCGAGCGTCGCGTCGCCCTGCTTCACCTGCGCGATCATCTGGGAGAGGTACGACCAGCTGCTCTGCGTGTAGAGCGGGTAGAAGATGGCGGTCAGCAGGGACGCAGAGCCGAGCTTGCGGCCGTCGGAGGAGGTGATCGGCGTGGTGTCGACGGCGTTCAGCAGGGTCTGCACCTGTTTGGTCGCGTTGTCGACCGAACCGGAGAACGGACAGCTGGAGCCGGCCAGGCAATCCGCCAGATAGGCCCGGAGCGCCCCCTCGAATCCCTTCGCCTGGCCGATACTCGAGTCGAAGCCCGTGGAGGTGGGGTCGACGACGCCGTCGATCGTCATGCGCCGCACCTTGTCGGGGAAGAGCGTCGCGTATTCGCTGCCGATGAAGGTGCCGTAGGAGTAGCCGAGGTAGTTGAGCCCCGTGTCGCCGACGGAGGCCCGCAGGGCGTCGAGGTCGCGCACGGTGCTCTCGGTGTCGATGTGCCCGAGCAGCGCGCCCGTTCCCGACGCGCAACCCGATCCGAAGTTCTTGGCGACAGCCGTCGCACCCGCGAGCCACTCGGCCGAGCCGCGCGTGCCGGGCACGATGTCGTAGAGATAGGAGTCCATCTGGGCCGACGTGACGCACTTCACCGCAGCGGAGGCGCCGACGCCGCGCGGGTCGAAACCGACGATGTCGTACTGCTGCTGCACCTCGGGGTCGACGGCGAAATCGACGCTGTCCTTCACGAAGTCCAGGGCCGAGACCCCCGGCCCTCCGGGGTTCACGAAGAGGGTTCCCTGGCGGGTGCTGCTCTTGGCAGGCTGCTTGATCAGGGCGAGTTCGATGCTGTCACCGCTCGGATCGCTCCAGTCGATCGGAACGGTCGCGGTGGCGCACTCGAAACCGTTGTCGCACGACGACCACGCGAGGCTCTGGTCGTAGAACGGCTTCAGTGCGGCATCCACCTGCTCGCCGGTGGGCGTGGAGGAACCGGCCGCCGCGCCACCCGTGGAGAACCCGTTGTCACCGCCCGTGCCGCTGCTGGAACCTGCGAACCAGGTGGTGCAGCCCGAGAGCACGAGGGCGGCGGATGCGGCGACAGCCACGATGCCGGCCAGCCTTCGGCGGGAGCGGCGGGGAAGAACGGTCACGGGAGGGCCTTTCGAGGTGCGGTTCCCGGCAGGGCCACGGTGATGAGCATGGCCTCGAGGGCGAGGGCGGGGGCGACGTTCTGGGCGATGCGCCGTCGGGCGTCGGCGATGGAGTCCATCACCGCGAGCGTGTCGGCGGGCTCGGTGCGGCCCGCGAGCGCGTCGATCTGCGACTGGATGGCGGCGTTGATCGGTTCGAGGCGGGCGTCGAGCTGCTGCAGCAGAACGTCACGGTAGAGCGAGAGCAGATCGACCAGGATGCGGTCGATGCCGTCCCGGAGACTCCGTGTCGCACGTCGCTTCTGGTCGTCTTCGAGCTGTTTCACCTGCGAACGGAGCCCTGCGGGAACGGCCTGGCCCGGCTCGACCCCGAGCGAGCGGAGGGTGCTCTCGCGCTCCTCGGTATCCCGCTCGGCGGTGATCGCGAGCGCGTCGTCTTTCGCGAGTTCCATCAGGCGCGCCGCCGCCATGACCGCCTGCGGCACGCTCTGGATGCCGAGGGCCACCGACAGCGTCTCATCCCGCCGCGCGCGCGCCTCGGCGTTCGTGGCCAACCGGTGCGCCATGCCGATGTGGCTCTGGGCTTCGCGGGCCGCCCGTACTGCCGTCTCCGGCGTGACGCCGTCGCGCCGTTCGAGCAGAGCCGCCACATCGTCGGTGCTCGGAACCCGGAGACGCACCGATCGCACCCGCGACCGGATGGTGGGGAGCAGGTCGGCCTCGCTCGGTGCGCAGAGGATCCACACTGTGCGCTCCGGCGGTTCCTCGAGAGCCTTCAACAGCACGTTCGACGTACGTTCGACCATCCGGTCGGCGTCTTCGATGACCATCACCCGGTAGCGCGAGACCGACGGGGAGAACTGCGAGCTCGCGACGAGCGTGCGCACCTCCTCGATGGAGATGATCACGCGGTCGGTGCTCAGCACGGCGAGATCAGGGTGGGTGCGGGCCGCCACCTGTCGGCAGTCGCGGCAGTGGCCGCAACCCCCATCCCGGCAGAGCAGCGCGGAGGCGAAGGCGTAGGCGAGGTTCGATCGACCGGAACCCGGCGGGCCGGTGATCAGCCAGGAGTGGGTCATCGCGCCACCGACGTCGCCTGCGGCGTCGCGGAACACCGCGATGGCCTCCGACTGGCCGGTCAGTTCGTCCCACACGCTCATAGAGACAACCTACCCGGCGGGGCTGAAGAGAAGCGGTGCGAGTCGTGCCCTGATGAGAGTGGAGATCTCTCCCGCGGGCAGTGCGCCGTCGACGACCACGAACCGATCGGGTTCACTGCTGGCGATCGACAGGAAAGACTCTCGAACACGTCGATGGAAGTCGTTCTTCTCGGCCTCGAGCCTGTCAAAACGCTTTTCGGCGTTGTTCAGGCGCTGCCTGGCCAGGTCTTCGTCGAGATCGATCAGGATCGTGAGGTCGGGCCGAAGATCCTCGGTCGCCCACTCGGAGAGCCGTCTGATCTCCGAGCCGTCGAGCACCCGGCCGGCACCCTGGTAGGCGACGGAGGAGTCGATGTACCGGTCCTGGATGACCACCTCTCCCCGCTCGAGAGCCGGCCGCACCTTCGTGGCGATGTGCTGCGCGCGGTCGGCCGCGTAGAGCAGCGCCTCGGCGCGGGCGGTGATGTGCCCGCGGCTGTGCAGCACGATCTCCCGCACCTCGAGTCCGAAATCGGTGCCGCCGGGCTCACGGGTGCGCACCACGGTCCGTCCCGCTTCGATCAGCCATTCCTCGAGCAGCGCGGCCTGCGTCGATTTGCCCGCCCCGTCGCCGCCCTCGATGGTGACGAAGAGGCCGCGGCGTGCGGGTTCGGTCACTTTTTGGGAGCAGCCTTCCGGGCGGGGGCCTTGCGCGTCGTGGTCGCTGCCGCACGCTTGGTGGTGGTGCGCGGCTTAGCCGGGCCCTTCGCACGCTTGTCGGCGAGCAACTGCACGGCCCGGTCGAAGTCGATCTCCTCTATCGATTCGGCCTTCGGGATCGTGGCGTTCGTGACTCCGTCGGTCACATAGGCGCCGAACCGGCCGTCCTTGATCTTGATCGCCTTGCCGCTCTCGGGATCGGGTTCCTCGAAGTCCTTCAGGGCGCTGGATGCCCGCCTGGCCCCGTATTTGGGCTGGGCGAAGAGCTCGAGCGCACCCGGGAGGTCGATCTCGAAGATCAGGTCTTCGTTCTCGAGCGAGCGGGTGTCGGTTCCCTTCTTCAGGTACGGACCGAACTTGCCGTTCTGCGCCGTGATCGGCTCGGACGTCTCGGGGTCGTCGCCCACCGCGCGCGGCAGGCTGAGCAGGCGGAGAGCGGTCTCGATGTCGATCGCCGCCAGATCCATCGACTTGAAGAGTGAGGCCGTCCGCGGCTTCACCGCGGCGGCCTTCGCCGGGGCCTTCTTCGCCGCAGGCTTCTTGGCGACGGTCTTCTTTGCGGCTGCGCCCGCCTTCGCGGTGGTTGCCGTGGCCGGGGGCTCCACAAGGAGCGCGGCCGCGGCGAGCAGCGCGGCGGCCGCCTCGGCCTCCTGCTCGGCAGTCAGCTCGGGGTCGAGCTCGGTCACGTAGGGGCCGAACCGACCGTCCTTCGCGACGACGTTCTTGCCGTTCTCGGGGTTCACGCCGATGATGCGGTCGACCACAACCGGCGCGTTGATGAGCTCCTCAGCTTTGGCGAGCGTGAGTTCGTCGGGTGCCAGCTCCGGCGGGATGTTGACCCGGCGGGGCGTCTTGACCTCGCCGGTCGCGAGATCGACCTCGTCGTCTTCGGCCACTTCGAGGTAGGGACCGTACTTGCCGATGCGCAGGGTGATCGTGTCGGAGAGCGGGATCGAGTTGATCGCCTTCGCGTCGATGTCACCGAGGTTGTCGATCACATCGCGGAGCCCCCGGTGGTCGTCGTTGCCGAAGTAGAAACCGTTCAGCCAGTCGACGCGGTCCTCCTCGCCGCCGGCGATCTTGTCGAGGTCGTTCTCGAGTTCTGCCGTGAACTCGTAGTTCACCAGTTCGGAGAAGAACTCTTCGAGGAGGCGGATGACCGAGAAGGCGATCCAGTTGGGAACGAGCGCCTGGCCCCGCGGTGTCACGTACCCGCGGTCGATGATCGTCGAGATGATCGACGCGTACGTCGACGGACGGCCGATTCCGAGCTCGTCGAGCGTCTTGACGAGGCTCGCCTCCGTGTAGCGGGGCGGCGGGCTCGTCTCGTGGCCTGCCGCCTCGACGTCGACGGCACGGAGACTCTGGCCCGTGGTGAGCGGGGGCAGCTTCGACTCGGTCGGCTCGTTGGAGGCGTTGCGCTCCTCGTCGACGCTCTCCTCGTAGGCGAGCATGAAGCCGCGGAAGGTGATGACGGTACCGCTCGCGGAGAACTCGGCGATCGTGGACGCCGTGAGGCCCTCCACCGGGGTGGGGCCAGCGGTGATGGTGACGGAAGCGGTCGAACCCTTGGCGTCTGCCATCTGCGAGGCGACGGTGCGCTTCCAGATGAGTTCGTACAGCTTGAAGTCGTTGCCGCGGAGTACCGAAGCGACCTGCGACGGTGTGCGGAACGTCTCGCCGGCGGGGCGGATGGCCTCGTGGGCCTCCTGGGCGTTCTTGCCCTTGCCGGAGTACAGCCGCGGCTTGTCGGGAACCGTCTCGGCGCCGTACAGCGAGGTGGCCTGCGTGCGGGCGGCGTTCAACGCCTGCTGCGAGAGCGACGGCGAGTCGGTTCGCATGTAGGTGATGTAGCCGTTCTCGTAGAGCGACTGCGCGACGCTCATGGTCTGCCGGGCGGAGAACCGGAGCTTTCGCGCGGCCTCCTGCTGCAGGGTCGACGTGGTGAAGGGTGCTGCGGGGCGCCGCGTGTAGGGCTTCGACTCGACGTTGGCGACCTGGATGCCGACACTCGGGTCTTTGAGCGCCGCCGCGAGGGCGTGTGCCTGCGGCTCGGTGAGCATGCTGGCTTTGCTCTTCAGCTGGCCGGACTCGTCGAAGTCGCGGCCGGTCGCGATGCGGTCGCCGTTGACCCGCACGAGCCGGGCCGCGAACGACTGGGCGTCGGCTCCGGATGCCGCGTCGGCGAGGGTGGCGTTCAGGTCCCAGTAGCTCGCGGCGGTGAACGCGAGCCGCTCGCGCTCACGTTCGACGACGAGACGGGTGGCTGCGGACTGCACTCGACCGGCCGAGAGCCCGGGACCGACCTTCCGCCAGAGCACCGGCGAGACCTCGTAGCCATACAGGCGGTCGAGGATGCGGCGGGTCTCCTGGGCGTCGACGAGAGCCTCGTCGATGTCGCGGGTGTTGTCCCGGGCGTGCTCGATCGCCTCTTTGGTGATCTCGTGGAACACCATGCGCCGCACGGGCACCTTCGGCTTCAGGACCTCGAGCAGATGCCAGGCAATGGCCTCGCCCTCGCGGTCCTCATCAGTTGCGAGGTAGAGCTCGTCGGCGTTGGCCAACGCCTTCTTCAGCTCGGCGACCGTCTTCTTCTTCTCGGGAGACACCACATAGTAGGGAGCGAAGCCGTTCTCGACGTCGACCGAGAACTTGCCGAGCGAGCCCTTCTTCAGCTCCGGCGGCAGGTTCTTGGGCTCGACGAGGTCGCGGATGTGACCGACAGACGCCTGCACCTCGTAGCCCTCGCCGAGGTACTGGGCGATGGACTTCACTTTGGTCGGTGACTCGACGATGACGAGCTTTCTCGGGCCTGACACGGGCACTCCCTGGACACTGGAATTCGATAACCGACACCGCTTCCGGGTCTCGGGTAAGAGGAAGTGGTGTGGCCGACGGGCACGCGGGGCCCGTCAGGCACACCATACACACCATCTGACGGTGTTCGCCTAATCGCGCCAAGGGCTTGCCCGCGCCGAGCCTGTGAGCCCGCCCCTTGCGCTGCCGCCCGGGCGGAGGAGGATGGGTGATGAAACTCAAGGGAGAGGAGTAGGCCATCGTGTCTGCAACCCAATTCGGAACCTACACCGCCAAGCTCGTGGACGGGCCGCTCGAAGGCAAGACGATCAGCACGGAATTCAGCCCCGGGGGTGACGCGCAGCCGAGGATCGAGATTCCCACCGACTCGCCGGCGAAGCGGTACCTCTATATCCGCGGAAGCGGAATCGAGTTCGGCGAGGGCAGCGAAGCCACCCGTCGGCCGAGCGCCGTCGAGTACCGGTTCGTGCAGGCCGTCTTCCAGTAGCGGGGCTCGGCCGGGGCCGCCGCGCGACGACACCCGCACCTCGAAGCCGGCCACCGTTCGCTCGACCGTGACGGTTGCGATCCCGTCGGTGAGCGCACACTCTGCGAGGCGGCTGCCCCCCAGCTCCGCTGCACGGGCTGCCGCCTCGCAGGGCACTCCCCCGGCCAGGCCGGACGCGACATCCGCCGCCGCCAGGGCAGAGGCATCCGCATCGTCCTGGGCCTGGTGCCGTGCGGCCAGCGCCGTCACCACCAGTAGCAGTGCGGCGGTGATCGCGAGGACCGCCGCGACGACGGCGAGGGCCAGCACCGAGCCGGAACCACGATCCTCGACCAGCATGCGCGTCGGCAGCCCGATGCGCGTCGACGCCCTCACTGCCCACCCGCCAGCGCGCAGGACCGGGCCCGGGCCTCGAGGCCGGCTGCGGCGAACTGGCCGAAGCGGATGGGCGCCGTCACCGTGGCGCAGACGAAGTCGCCGTCGGTGCCGCTGGCGAGAGAGTGTTCTCCCACAAGCCGCGTCACCCGGTCATCGGCGTCAGCATCCGCATCACCCCGCGCAAGCGTCCGGGCGGCCACGGCCGCCGCATCGACGACACGCACCTGGAGCGCGGCCCCCTGTAGCGCCGCCACCGAGAGCAGCAGCACGAGGAGCACCACGGGCAGCGCCACGGCGAATTCCGCGGTGACGGTTCCCCGGTCATCCAGAATCCAGCGCATCTCAGACTCCCGCCGTGAGTGCCCGGTGGATGATCTCGGCGAGCGCCGACCGCACCTCATCACCGCGCAGGATCACGACCAGCAGGCCGGCGAAACCCACCGCGGCCATTGTGGCGATCGCGTACTCGGCGGTCGCCGATCCCCGGTCTTCGAGCAGCGGGCCGAGCAGGCCGAGGAGCCTCCGGGAGCGGGAGGACGCTGGAGGCCGAGGCGTCGGCGTGGTGGATGATGCGGGTGGCTGCATGGGCTTCTTCTTTCTCTGGGTGTGGGTGGGGACTCTGAGTGGTGGTCGGGCTGAACAGGTCTGGACTTCGGGGATCCCACCACGGACCGCTCACCACGATCCGAATGTGGAGGAGACAACGGCGAGGAGGAGGGGGGCGACCCCGAGCAGCATGAACGCAGGCAGCACGCAGAGGCCGAGGGGGATCATGAGCCGGATGGAGAGGGCAGCGCAGACCTTCTGGCTGCGGGCCAGCGCCTCAGTCCGGAGCAGGCGCGCCTCGCTTCGGAGCAGTTCGGCGGCCGGCACTCCCGCCCGACGGGAGAGTTCCACGACGACATCCACCGCCGCCATGCCGCCGGGTTCGCGCAGCCGGTGCGCTTCGAGCGCCTCACCCGCCAACTCCCGGGCGCGATCGACCGACACGCCTCCGCCCATCGCGACCGCGGTGAGTTCGGCCGCCAGGCCGGTCGCGACGGGCCTGCCGGATGCGACCCGGACGAGCCGCGCGTTCCACGCCCGGGAGAGAACGAGCAGGCCGAGACCGGCGACGAGGCAGATCAGGCCGGGAACCGTGGTGGTGAGCATCCGGAGGCTGTTGAACCCCAGAAGAGCGCCGAAGCCCAGTGCAGCAAGCGGGAGCACGGTCATGAGCCGGGCTGTTGCCACGGGAGCAGCCAGCGCGACCTCGACCGCGCGCTGGGTGTCGCCGATCTCACGGAGAGCCCCAGCCACCTCGCGGAGGCACGGGGCGATGGGCGCTCCGGATGCACCCGCCACGCGCCAGACGGCAGCCACCGCCCGCCACGCCTCGGCTGTACGGGAATCTGTCACCCGGGCCGCAGCCCCGATGGCACTGTCGGCGGGAACACCCAGCCCGACCGCCCGGGCGATGGTCCGCACGACCATCGTGTGCCGCCTCCCGGGGGCGCGGTGCCCGGGAGCGCGATGCCCGGCACCCCGTCGACCGGAAGCCTGCTGATCATCACTCTGCCGCCCGTCGGCTGCCCGCGCCGCCGGCGGGAGCAGGTAACCCCACGCGCTCGACGGCGCGACTCCCGCCTCGAGGAGCACGGCGAGCCGCTGCACGACGGCGGCGACGCCGTCCACCTGCATCTCAGGCATGCCGGCCACCTGCACTCCCACGATCGACGCGGGGCTCCGGCTGACGCCGACCCGGGTGCGCCTCGACCAGCAGGCGGCCCCGGTCGTCGAGCGCCAACACTCCCACCTCGGCGAGGCGCCGCGAACCGTCACGGCGTTCGAGGTGCAGCACCAGGTCGATCGCGCTGACAGCCTGGCGCGCCATCGCCTCGGGGGTGAGGCCTGCCAGGGCACCCAGCGCTTCGAGCCGGGCCGGCACGTCGGCCAGGGAGTTCGCGTGCAGCGTGCCGGCCCCGCCGTCGTGGCCGGTGTTCAGCGCCGAGAGCAGTTCGCGGATCTCGCTTCCCCGGCACTCGCCAAGCACCAGCCTGTCCGGTCGCATACGGAGGGCCTCCCGGAGGAGTCGGTCGAGGCTGACACCGCCAGCACCTTCGAGGTTCGGCTGGCGGGCTTCCAGAGCCACGAAATGCGGATGGTCGACCCGGAGTTCGGCGACGTCCTCGATGGCCACGATCCGTTCCCCCGCGGGGGCCGAGGCGAGGAGCGCCGAGAGAAATGTCGTCTTGCCGGAGCCGCCGGCACCGGTCACCAGAACATTCGAACGTTCACAGACTGCGGCGTCGACGATCGCCCGATTCGTGGATCCGCCACCCGCGACCGGGCCGAAGAAACCCCGCTCTTCGAGATCGTCGAGGTGCATGAAGCCGGCGCGCGGGATGCGGAGCGAGATCAGCGTGCCCCGCGGTGACACCGGCGGCAACACCGCATGCAGTCTCAGACCGTCGTGCAGGCGCACATCCACGCACGGTGTCGCCTCATCGATGTGGCGACCGCCGAGCGCGACGAGCCGCACCGCGAGCTCGCGCAGGTGCGCTTCGTCTGGGCACGACCAGCCGGGCTCCCGGACGAGGCCGCTGCCGCGATCGATCCACAGGTCGCCCGGGCCGTTGACGAACACATCCGTCACCTCCGGTTCCCGCACGAACCGCTCGAGTGGGCCGAGTCCGTCGCTCACCCGGACGGTGGCCGGGGCCTCGATCCCGACGGAAGGCACGGCATCGCGGGGCACGGCGCCACCCGGCGAGGAGCCGCGCCTCATCCGTCGGGAGGCAATGTACCTCGCAGTTGTGACTGTCATGCGCCGAGCCTAGAAAGGCGCGTCTTCACCCCGCAGGCGAAACAGGGGATCTGTGGAGAAGGACGGCGACCACGGCATTGTGGAGAACAGGACCGCCCGGCGCGAAGGGGCCGTTAAATGAAGGGGGCGGCACCGATTGGGGGAAAAGGTGCCGCCGTAGCAGCGCATGATTGGGGGGAATCAGTGTTGCGCTGCATCCAAGCCAGAATCGACTTGGTATTGAAAAGTTTACCCGACCGAAACATGGTCGCAAACCGTTTCAGTCGATTCCCAGTATCTCGCCGAAAATTTTTCCGCCAGAAGAACGGCGGGGCCGGTGACACGGTTTTTCCGACAGAATCGAAAGGTACCCGGAGCGAAGGAGCACCATGACGAACGGCATCGACAACCTGCTGCATGAGACGAGACGTTTCGAGCCGAGCGCGGACTTCCGTGCCGGTGCCGTAGCATCCGAGGAGCTCTACGAAGAAGCTGCGGCCGACCGGCCGGCCTTCTGGGGAAAGCAGTCGGCCGAGCTCCTGCACTGGAACACCCCCTTCACCAAGACGCTCGACTGGAGCAATGCGCCCTTCGCGACCTGGTTCGAAGACGGCGAACTGAATGTGGCCTACAACTGCCTCGACCGCCATGTCGAAGCAGGCAACGGCGACCGCATTGCGCTCAATTGGGAGGGCGAACCGGGCGACAGCCGCACGTTCACCTACGCCGAGCTGACGACTGAGGTGAAGAAAGCAGCCAACACCCTGCTGGATCTCGGCATCGGCAAGGGCGACCGGGTTGCCATCTACCTGCCGATGATCCCTGAGGCGATCATCTCGATGCTCGCCGTCGCCCGCATCGGCGCCGTGCATTCCGTCGTCTTCGGCGGTTTCAGCGCCGAGAGCCTCCGCGCACGCATCGACGACGCAGCCGCCCGACTCGTCATCACTGCAGACGGCGGCTGGCGGAAGGGCAAGGTCTCCGCCCTCAAGCCCGCTGTGGATGCCGCCCTCGCAATCGACGGCGACGGCTCCTCGACGGTGGAGCATGTGCTCGTGGTGCAGCGCGGAAACAACGATGTCGAATGGTTCGAGGACCGTGACCTCTGGTGGCACGACGAGATCGGCAGAGCGGAGGCAGAACACGTTGCCCAGCCGTTCCCCGCCGAGACCCCGCTGTTCATCCTCTACACCAGCGGCACGACGGGCAAACCGAAAGGCATCCTGCACACCAGCGGCGGGTACCTCACCCAGGCCGCGTTCACGCACAGGAACGTCTTCGACCTGCACCCCGAGACCGACGTCTACTGGTCCACGGCCGACGTCGGCTGGATCACGGGCCACACCTATGTGGTCTACGGCCCACTGGCGAACGGTGCGACGCAGGTGATCTACGAAGGCACGCCCGACGCCCCGCATCCGGGCCGGTGGTGGGAGATCATCCAGAAGTACAAGGTGAGCATCCTCTACGCGGCGCCCACCGCGATCCGCACCTTCATGAAGCTCGGCCGGCAGATTCCCGACGCTTTCGACCTGACGAGCCTGCGCCTGCTGGGTTCTGTCGGCGAACCGATCAACCCCGAGGCCTGGATCTGGTACCGCGATGTGATCGGTGCCGGCAAGACCCCCGTCGTCGACACCTGGTGGCAGACCGAGACAGGCGCGATCATGGTCTCCGCGCTGCCCGGCGTTACGACCCTGAAGCCGGGGTCGGCGCAGGTGCCGTTGCCGGGGCTCCACATCGAGGTTCTGGATGACGCGGGCACCCCTGTCGGCAAGAACGCCGGTGGGCTGCTGGTGGTCTCGGAGCCGTGGCCCTCGATGCTCCGCGGAATCTGGGGTGACCCCGACCGTTACGTCGAGACCTATTGGTCGACGTTCCCGGGCAAGTACTTCGCGGGCGACGGTGCCCGGCTGGACAGGGACGGCGACATCTGGCTGCTCGGCCGCGTCGACGACGTGATGAACGTGTCGGGCCACCGGCTCTCGACGGCCGAGATCGAGTCGTCGCTGGTGTCGCATCCGCGCGTGGCGGAGGCCGCCGTGGTCGGAGCCGCCGACGAGACCACCGGCCAGGCCGTCGTCGCCTTCGTGATCGTGCGGGTCGAACAGGCGGGCGACCTCCGGCAGGAGGCCGACGCCCTCGCGGCGGAGCTGCGGGCACACGTGTCCTCGCAGATCGGAGCGATCGCCCGGCCGAAACAGGTCTTCATCGTGGCGGAACTGCCGAAGACCCGCTCGGGCAAGATCATGCGGCGACTGCTGCGCGACCTGGCCGAGGGCCGCGAGATCGGTGACACCACGACCCTGGCCGACACGCAGGTGATGAACATCATCAGCACGAACATCGCGGGCTGACCCGGACACGCCGCCGCCGCACCGCCCGCGCCCAGCGCCGGCGGGCGGGGCGGAGGGCTACGCGAACGAGACGATCAGCTCCACCTCGACGGGCGAGTCGAGTGGCAGCACCGCGACGCCGACCGCCGAACGAGCGTGGAGACCTGCGTCGCCGAAGACCTCGCCGAACAGCTCCGATGCACCGTTGATGACGCCGGGCTGGCCGCTGAACGACGGGTCGGACGACACGAACCCGGTCACCTTCACCACCTGTGTCACCCGGTCGAGCGACCCGAGCACGCTCGCGACGGCCGCCAGCGCGTTGATCGCCGCCGTGCGCGCGAGTGCCTTCGCGACATCCGGTGCCACCAGCGCCGCACCCTCGCCGACCTTGCCGGTCACCGCGAGCGCACCGTCGACGAACGGCAGCTGACCCGCGGTGAACACGAGGTCGCCGTGGATGACCGCCGGCACGTACGCGCCCGCAGGCGGCGAGACGGCGGGGAGTTCGATGCCGAGGGCGGCGAGGCGTTCCGCGATCGCGCTCATCGGGCATCCGTCTCGACGACGGTAGACGTACCGTCTTCGCCGGGTGCGGCCGGAACGCCGGTGCCCTCGGGCCCGGCTGCCGTGCCGTCGTTCCACGATCCGTTCGCGGCTGCAGCCGACGCGGCGGCCGCAGCCGGCTCTGCGCCCTGCAGCGGACGCTTCAGGTACGCCACGATGCCGCCCTGCTCGTTGGTGACGATCTGCACGAGCTCCCAGCCGTCAGAGCCCCAGTTGTTCAGAATGGCCGCTGTGTTGTGGATCATCAGCGGCGTGGTCACGTACTCCCATGAGGTCACGGGCTCTCCTTTGGCTTCTTTTTCAGGTTTGTGACTTAGGCTCGGTAGCATGTCTGCCCCAAAACGTAAGGTTAGCGGCGCGGTCGGAGCCTTCCTTGGCCTTGTGGGCATGAGCGCACTCGTCGGCGTGCTCGTCACAGCCATGGTCACTCCGGCCCTCGCGATCACCGGTCTCGCCGCGAACAACTCTATCGGCGTGTTCGAGAACCTCCCCAGTTACATCAAGCCGGATGCGCTCTCGCAGACGTCCAGCGTGTACGCGAAGAACCCCGACGGCTCCGATGTGCTGCTCGCCTCGTTCTACGAGCAGAACCGGCAGACCGTCGGCTGGAACCAGATCTCCCAGTACGCCAAAGACGCTCTCGTCTCGACGGAGGATCCGCGGTTCTATGTGCACGGCGGTGTGGATGTCCAGTCCACCTTCCGCGCGCTGGTGGGCAACTTCGTGTCCGGCGGCATCAGCTCGGGTGCCTCGACGATCTCGCAGCAGTACGTGAAGAACATCCTCGTGCAGCGCGCCGAGGCCATCCAGGATCCGGCCGCCCAGGCCGCCGCGTACGCCGAAGCGACGGCGCAGACGACCGACCGCAAGCTGAAGGAAGCCAAGCTCGCCATCGGCCTCGAGAAGGAGTACAGCAAGGACGACATCCTGCTGGGCTACCTGAACATCGCCCTGTTCGGCGGCCGGGTGTACGGCATCCAGGCTGCGTCGCAGTACTACTTCGGGGTGAATGCCGACGCCCTCACGCTGCCCCAGGCGGCGAGCCTCATCGCGATCGTGAACGAGCCCGAGGCGCTCCGCATCGACCTCGATGCAGAGCACACGGCCGACAACAAGGCGCGCCGCGACAAGGACATCCTGCCGTCGATGCTCAAGGAGCACACGATCACGCAGGCGCAGTTCGACGAGGCCATCGCCACACCGGTGACGGCCACCATCACCCAGCCGTCGACCGGCTGCCAGACCGCCGTCTACGGCGCCGGATTCTTCTGCGACTACGTCAAGCGCATCATCGAACAGGATCCGACGTTCGGTGCGACCGACGAAGAACGCGCACACAACCTGAACACGGGTGGCTACAAGATCTACACGACCCTCGACATGCAGCTGCAGTCGAAGGCCTTCGACGTGGTGAACAACTACGTGCCGTACTCGAGCGACAAGCTCGACATCGGCGGAACGTTCACGACGGTCGAGCCCGGCACCGGCAAGGTGCTCGCCATGGCGCAGAACAAGACGTACAGCGAAGACCCGAACTCCGACCCGGCGACGTCGACGGCGATCAACTACAACACCGACTACAACTACGGCGGATCGACAGGGTTCCAACCCGGTTCGTCGTTCAAGCTCTTCACGATCATCAACTGGCTGCAGACTGGACACTCGCTCGGTGACATCGTGAACGGGGCGAACAACCAGACCTTCGGCCGTTTCACCAACAGCTGCGGCGATACGGGGCCAGCCAAGTACGTTGCTGGTAACGACGCCGGCGAGTCCGGCGGTCGCGCATCGGTTCTGACGCAGTTCGAGGAATCCGTCAACAACGCCTTCATGTCAATGGCGTCCAAGCTCGATCTCTGCGACATCACGAACGTCGCGAAGTCTCTCGGAGTGCACCGCGCCGATGGCAATGACCTGGCAAACGGTCCCTACGGGATCGTGCTCGGCGGAAACGAGATCGCTCCGCTGACGATGGCTGCGGCCTACGCAGGTGTCGCGAACAAGGGCATGTTCTGCACTCCGGTTGCGATCACCAACATCGTCGACGCCAGTGGCGCCGATGTTCCCGCACCGCAGACGGCCTGCGCGCAGGCCATCGACCCGAGCATCGCCCAGGCGGCGCTCTACGCCATGCAGGGCGTCATCCAGAGCGGCACAGCAACACCCGCCAACCCCGGCGACGGCACCCCGCACTTCGGCAAGACCGGCACCAGTGACAACGAGAAGGACGTCTGGCTCGTCGGCGGAACCACCAAACTGGTCTCGGCGTCCTGGGTCGGCAACGTGACCGGCGATGTGTCCATCCGCAAGACGACCGTCGCGGGTGCTGGCAGTGGCAACATCGGCAGTGGCCTGTCGCGGCTGTACATGTGGAAGGACTTCTACAGGCAGATCGGCGACTCCTACGGCGGCGACTCGTTCCCGGCTCCGTCGCGCATCCTGAGTGTCGGCCAGACGGTGACGGTTCCGGATGTCTCGGGCCTCTCCATCGACGCGGCGATCTCGAAGCTCGAGAACTCCGGCTTCACGGCCAGCGACGCCGGGCAGCAGGACTCCGACAAGACAGCGGGCCAGGTCTCCGGAACGAATCCGGCGGCCGGCAGCAGCGCCACGAAGGGCTCC
The DNA here is from genome assembly GCF_006716115.1 of Subtercola boreus. Lineage (NCBI taxonomy): Bacteria > Bacillati > Actinomycetota > Actinomycetes > Micrococcales > Microbacteriaceae > Subtercola > Subtercola boreus. The sequence goes on from NZ_VFOO01000001.1 coordinate 2,439,768, forward strand.
GACATCGACGTCTTCACCAGCAACGGCAAGCTCAAACCGCTGGCAGATGTCTCGGGCCAGGAACCCAATGCGGCCGCCGCTGCACTGACGGGCCAGGGCTGGACTGTCAGTGCGACGGTCAGCACGGATGCCTCGTGCAAGACCAAGACGGTGGTGAGCCAGACCCCGGAGGCAGGCTCCTACAACCAGTCCACGACGACCGTGAACCTGGTGGCATGTCCGTAAAGTCCGCCGTCGGCCTGGGTGTGGCGGCGGGACTCGGCGCGGCCGTCTGGGGCACTCTGGTCGAGCGAAAACTGTTCACCCTGCGCCGGGTGACGGTGCCGGTGCTCGCCCCAGGCGCCCAGCCGATCCGGGTGCTGCACCTCTCCGACCTGCACCTCGCACCCTTCCAGCACCAGAAGCAACGCTGGGTGCGTTCGCTCGCGCGGCTGAACCCGGATCTCATCGTCGACACCGGGGACAACCTCGGCCACCGCGACGCCTATGACGCGCTGGCCCACACGCTGGAACCGTTCCGAGGCACTCCCGGCGTCTTCGTCAACGGCTCGAACGACTACTGGGCACCGTCGTTCAAGAACCCGCTCCGCTACTTCATGGGCCCGTCGAAGAGCCCGGACAAGGTCGAGAAGCTCGACATCGACCGCGAACACGCGCTCTTCGACTCGCTGGGTTGGATCGATCTCGACAACAGCGCCTCGACGTTCGAGGTGAACGGTACACGGATCGAGTTCTTCGGCGTCGACGACCCGCACCGCAGCTACGACAAGCTCGAGCACGTCTCGAGCGCGATCGAGCGCCAGCGCGAAGACGACGATGCACCGGCCGGCTCCCCGACTCTCACCGTCGGCGTTGCGCACGCCCCCTACCAGCGCATCCTGAACTCGTTCGTGACGAACGGCGCCCAGGTGATCTTCGCCGGCCACACCCACGGCGGGCAGGTCTGCGTGCCGGGTTATGGGGCGCTCGTCACCAACTGCGACATCCCCCGCAAGCAGGTCAAGGGGCTGAGCCTGTGGCGACGAGGCAAGCGCTCTGCCTTCCTCAACGTTTCGGCGGGGCTCGGCACCTCGATCTATGCCCCCGTGCGCTTCGCCTGCCTGCCCGAGGCGACTCTCCTCACGCTGGTTCCGGCGACCGACAGCTGACCGCGGTCGCGAGCCTGTCAAAAGTCAGCTATTCTAGACAGGTTGTTCGAGCCGGTTCACGCCGGGGAATGCAACGATCGGGGTATGGCGCAGCTTGGTAGCGCGCGTCGTTCGGGACGACGAGGTCGCAGGTTCAAATCCTGTTACCCCGACACGATTCAGAAGGGCCGGATTCTTCCGGCCCTTCTCTCGTTGAGCCGTTCACGCCGAGAGGCGGCCGTCGCTCTCCTCGAGGTAGCAGGCGCCGCAGAGCGCCTCGTAGGTCACCTCGTCGCCGTCGATCGCGACCTGGTCGCCGTCGAAGACGAAGTGCCCGTTGACCTTCCGCGGATTGAAGATCGCCTTGCGCCCGCAGCGGCAGATCGTCTTCAGTTCCTCGAGGCTGTGCGCGATCTCGAGCAGGCGACCGCTGCCGGGGAAGGCCGAGGTGAGGAAGTCGGTTCGGATCCCGTAGGCCAGCACCGGCACATCGTCGATCAGGGCGATCCGGAGGGCATCGTCGACCTGCGCCGGGGTGAGGAACTGAGCCTCGTCGACCAGCAGGCAGCTGACCCCTCCAAGCCCCTCACGTTCGGCGAGGAAGACATCGCGGAGACCCTGCTCCGCGCCCACGAGGAAGTCGACCTCCCGCACGACACCGAGCCTCGAGACGATGGAGCGGTCGCCCTTCGTGTCGGTCGACGGCTTCGCGATCAGCACCCGGTGGCCGCGTTCCTCGTAGTTGTAGGCGGCCTGCAGGAGGGCCGTGCTCTTGCCGCTGTTCATCGCGCCGTACCGAAAATAGAGTTTTGCCACCAGACAACCTTAGGCTCAGAAGAGGGTCGGGGCGTCGGCCCCGCCGCCGGGAGCACTCACACCAGCGCGCGCAGAGGCAGCGACCCCGCGAGGCGCAAAGCTCCGTTCGTCGTCCATCTGGGGCAGCAGCCCCAGTGCCTTCGACCGCACTCCCCCGGTCGCCGGGTCTTCGACACCGCGGGCGAGGCCGTGCCGGGCGATCAGCGGCCGGATGCGACGGCCGAGCCACTCCCGGTACTCCTTCGGCGCATACGACGACGTGCCCCGGTACAGTTCCCGATACCGACCGACGAGCTCCGGATGCTCCCGCGCGAGCCACTGCATGAACCAGGGCTTCACCCCCGGCCGGAGATGCAGCGCCGAGTAGAGCACGCTCGTCGCGCCCGCCTCCCGGATGAGCGCAAGCGCCGTGTCGAGGTGGGTGGTGGTGTCGGTCAGGTCGGGCAGCACCGGCATCATGAACACCGAGCAGTCGATGCCGGCGTCGCGAACCGCACGGACGGTCGCCAGCCGCGCCCTGGCGCTCGGTGTACCGGGTTCGACCGTCTGCTGGAGGTCTTCGTCGTAGATGGCGATCGACATCGCCACGTCGACGCTGACGGACTGCGAGGCCTCCACCAGGAGCGGCAGGTCGCGCCGGAGCAGCGTGCCCTTCGTGAGGATCGAGAAGGGCGTGCCGGACTCGGCCAGCGCCCGGATGATGCCGGGCATCAGCCGGTACCGCCCCTCCGCCCGCTGGTAGGGATCGGTGTTCGTTCCGAGGGCGACCGGGTGCCGCCCCCAGGACGGCTTCGCGAGCTCCCGGGACAGCACCTCGGCGACGTTGACCTTGACCACGATCTGGTTGTCGAAGTCCTCGCCTGCGTCGAGTTCCAGGTAGGTGTGGGTGGGCCGGGCGAAGCAGTAGGTGCAGGCGTGGCTGCACCCCCGGTAGGGGTTGATCGTGTAGCTGAACGGCATCCGGCTCTGGCCCGGTACGTGATTCAGGGCCGTCTTCGCCAGTACCTCATGGAAGGTGATGCCCGCGAAGTCGGGCGTCGTCACCGAACGCACCAGATTGTCGAGCCGGGCGAGCCCGGGCAGCGTCGACGATGCCTCCACCCCCAGTTGTTGCCCGCTCCATCTCATGGCATTGATTCGAACATATCTTCGATATGTTCCGCAAGTGCAGAAAACCCGGCGCGCAGACAAAGCCGCCGTTAAAGAAACCAAGCGCTCCCTGCGGTGAGGGGTGTCGACCGCAGGAAACGCTTGGCTTCTGGATGTGTAGGGCCGACTTCCATCGCAGTTAGAAGCCTGGCGACCCTACACAGTGAGCATTCGGAGCTGTCAGTCTTCTGGATTGCCCCGATCGGGAATTTCTTCAGAATTCTTTTTCCGCCGCGAAAACATCAGCACCACGACCACTCCGACGATCGCGAGCAGGACGATCCCGCCGGCGACCGCGAGGATCAGCCAGCCGGCCTGGCCCTCGTCCACCGCGGCCGCAGCAGACGGGAGCGAACCGGACTCGCCCGCTGCCGCCCGTCCGCAGGGCGGCGCGGAGGCCGCACCCGCGGACACAGCCGTACCCGCGGGCGGGGCGTAGGTGAACGTCAGCGAACTGCTCACCGGGTGCCCGTCGGAGGACACGATCTGCCAGCTGACCCGGTACACCCCGGCCGTTCCGAGAGCCACGGGTGCGCTGACCGTGCGGCCCAGGATGCTCGCGCAGCCCGTCTCGTAGTGGGTGGTCTGGGCATCCGGGCCCGTGACCTCCACGATGGACGAGGATCCGTCCGCCGCGAGGTCGAGCACGAGATCGTTGAAGGTCAGGCTGACCGTGCCGGGCGATTCCGTCACCGTCGACCCGTCGGCCGGCGAACTGCTCACGAGGAAGTCGTGGGCAGAGGCCGCCGTGGCGGGCAGCAGGGCCATCGAGGCTGCGACGGCGAGAGCCGCCAGCCCCGCCAACCCCGCCAGCCGGGCGCGGCGCGGCCTATTCACCGGCAGGCTTCCGGGCACGCCGGGTCACCGCCAGCACCGCGACCACCAGGGCGATCGCGGCCAGCACCAGCGCGGCGAGGGCCACGACAGTGCTCACGGTCACCGCAGACGACGAGGCCGATGAGGATGTCGTGGCGGATGTCTCCCCCGCCGCCCCGGCGACCGGAGTGGCCGTCACAGCGGCACCCGTCGCAGCGCCCTCGACGGGTGCCGGATCGGTGATGTAGAGCACCGGCGCCGGGTGCTCCGGCTCGGCGCCCGAGGCGAGCGGGGCATCCACCCAGTCCACCACCGAACCGTCGGAGTAGGTCTGGTGCACGGGCAGCAGCACGCTCCCCGTGTCGGGAACCGGGCCGGCCGAGATCGAGAAGAGGTCGAACTGGCCCGGTGCGATACCGGCGACGGCGGGAGCCGTGGCCGCATCCGCCGTCCAGACGACCCTGGTGGGCGCCTCGGTGACCGTTCCGTCGTCGGTCGTGACGGGCGTGCTGAGCGTACTGGTGACGACCTCCGTGCTCCAGCCGGGTACGGGCTGGTACGACACGCTGCCGAACGGCGCGTCCGTGGGCAGGTCGACCTCGAGCTTGACGGTGCTCGCCGTGGCGCTCTCCGTCGGAACCTTGAACGTCAGGGTCGAGTAGCTTCCCGGGGAGGCCTGCTCGGGGTCGACGTGCACGTGCGCACTGGCCGCCAGTGGTGCCGCGAGGACGAGCGTTGCGGCGATGCCGAACGCCATTCCGGCGCGCGCAAATCTCTTGCTGTTCTTCATGGGTGAATCCTTCTCTTCGGCCGTGGCATGCACGGCCGACTGCCTGTGTGGGTGTCAGTTCGCGAAACGCACACACACCGGGGGGCCACGATGTCGCAGCCGCCCGAGGAAGACCCCGAGATCACGCAGATGGTCGAGAGGGGCAGACAGGGCCGGACCGACGCCTTTGAGTGCCGGCAGCGGCTCGATGAAGAGCTGGCGCACCAAGCGGCGGAAGCGCATCCCGGCAAGTCCGACGAGCGCCCAGAGGGCGCCCTCCCCGTGCCGGAGCGCCAGCACCGTTATCACGGCGGCCACGGCATGGGCGATCCACATGCCCGAACACAGCTGGTCGGCGAGCCAGCCGGCCGCACCGGTGCCGGCCCCCAAGCTGCCCGCGCCGAAGGAGGCAGAGACGACAAGCGCCACCCCGTGGTGACCCGATCCGGACATCTCGAAGGTCGAACCGCTGCCTGTCGCTCCGACCGTGAAGAGCGCGTGCAGCAAGGCCTGGCTGACGATCACGGAGGCGGAGAGCCGGATGATCGAGAGCGACCGGCCCGCCAGGGCTACGCACACCACCGACGAGAACGCCAGCGCCAGCGCGACCCCGACAGCACCCGGGGTTCCGCCGCCGCCCGCCACGTGGGACAGGGCTGCGACGAACACCGCGAAGAACGCCGCGGCGAGCCCGCGGAGCACACGAGCGGGCCGGGTGTTCACACGTTCAGCCTACGTGAAGGCAGCGACGGCCTACTTGCGGCCGCGACGCCGACGGGGCGGGGTGGTCTCGGCGAAGTCCTCGTCGGGACCGGCACCGTAGTAGCCGTACTTCTCACTGTTGTAGGAGTCCGGGCCCTTGTTGGGCAGCATCGTCATCACGACACCGACGATATTGCTGTTGATGCTCGAGAGTGAATTGAGTGCCCGGGCGAGCTCGGTGCGCTTGACCTTGCCCGACGCTGCCACCACGATCGCGCCGGCCGTCATGCTGCTGATGATCGCGCCGTCGGTGACGGGAAGCAGTGGCGGGGCGTCGATGATCACGTAGTCCACCTGCTCGTTGAGGGCGGTGAGCAGGTTCTGCATCGCATCGGAGCCCAGCAGTTCGCTCGGGTTCGGGGGTACCCGCCCGGCCGGCAGTACGTACAGCTCGCGGTTGCCCCAGCGCTGCAGTACGTCTGCCAGGGGAACGGCCCCGATCAGCACATCGGTGAGCCCTACAGCACCCTCAAGCCCCATGTACTCCGCCAGCTTGGGCTTACGGAGGTCACCATCGATGAGGACGACGCGCACTCCTGTTTCTGCGAGTGCGAGCGCAAGGTTGGCGGACGTCGTGCTCTTTCCCTCGCCCATGATCGACGACGTGACGACGAAGCACCTGTTGTCCGAGCCCGCATTCACGAAACGGAGGTTGGTTCGCAGCGCCCGGAACGCCTCAGCTCGAGGGTTGCGAGGGTCACTGTGCACCAGGAGCGGGTGCTTGTTCGACTCCGGATCGAAACTGATGCCGCCGAGGATGGGGGAATCCGACACGGCTTCGACGTCGTGGGTTCCGTGGACGCGGGTGTCGAGAGAAGTGCGGAGGAACGCTGCACCCAGGCCGAAGATGATCCCGACGACAGCACCGAGCAGGATGTTCAGGGGCACGTTGGGGCTCGATGGGCTGGTTGCGGGGATGGCCGGGTCGACGATCTGGATCTTGACGAGGCTGGCACCGCCACCGGTCGGCTTCTCGAGGTCGTCGATGACGACATCGCTGAAGCTCTGCGCAGTGGCATTCGCGAGGTTGGCCGCCTGCTGCGGGTTGGGGTCGGTGGCCGTCAGTTCGATGATGACCGTCCCGACAGGAGACGAGGCGGAGAGCTGGTTCGCCAGAGCTTTGCTCGTCACCGAGAGGTTCAGGTCCTTGATGACGTTGTCGAGCACCGATGCGCTGGTGATGATGTCCGTGTACGACTTGACCTTCGCCTGCGCATAGGAGTTGCCCGATGTCAGGTCACCTGCGGTAGGAGTGTCGGAGACCGCCACCGACACGTACATCGTCGCAGTCGATCGGTACTGGGGTGTCGCCAGGATCGCCAGAGCCGCTCCCGCCGCCAGACCCAGCAGGGCGAAGACGACAATCAGCACCCAGCCTTTTCGGATTACACGAATGTAGCCATCTAAACTCACAGGCCACAGCCCTTTCGTTAATGCGTCGCACGCCCCGCATGCCACACTCGGGAGGGCTTTCCCCTGTCCCCGCCCGAAAAACTATACCTGCGAGCGTTGCCATAATTACAATCGCGGGCCGTTTGGTGTGGGAAGCTGTTCGCATGCGTCACTCTGCCCCTCACCGTCTGCGCCTCGCTTCCGCGCTCATCGTCGTGGCAGCCGGCGCCCTCCTTCCTCTTCTCCTCGTGCCCGCCGCCTCAGCAACGCCGCTCGCCAGCGCGAGCCCGGGTGTGACCGCCGTGGGGGCTCCGTCCCTGCGCGATGCGACCACGCCGTTACCCCCTGTCGTCGACCCGCCAGCGACGACGGAACCGGTTCCCGACCCCGAGCCCACGGTGCCGGATCCCGTCGACCCTCAGCCGCCGATCATCGATCCGACGGTCGTCCCGGATCCGCCGGCCACCGAGGTACCCACACCGACCGAGGCTCCCGTGCCGACGGTCGACCCGGTCGTTCCGACGGAGGAACCAGCGCCCGTCGAGAGCCAGGCGCCCGCGGAGGAGAGTCCGGCTCCCTCACCGGAGGAGTCCGATTCTGATTCCTCCGGTGAGGGAGAGTCGGAGGTTGCGCCGCCCACCGAGACACCGACGCCGACCCCGACCCCTGTGCCGACCGTCACCGCCACGGCGGCGCCGGCCCCCGTCATCGAACTGCCCTTCTATCCCCCGCCGTCAGCCGGTACCGCGAGGGACGCCTTCCCGTTCGTGCTGGCCGGAATCGCGGCCGGCGCCGTGCTGATCCTCGGCGTCGTGGCGTATCTCGTCTCACGGCGGCGCTTGGGCCGCATCCGGTTCGCCCCGGCCGTCGGCGGTCGACCCGTCGGTACGGTGCGCGTCGGACAGTCATCGGAACCGATTGCCGGCAACCTGCAGCTGCCGTGGGCGTCGACGCCCACTCAGGCGGTGGACGGGGCGGCACCGGCCGCCTTCGCTCTCGGATTTGCTCCGCTCGAAACGGGCGCGCGTCCCTCGGATGCCGTCGCCTACGATGCAGCCTTCGAATCACCTCCGGTCGAGTCGAGGTCACCCCGTGAGACGACCAGCGGCTTCTTCTCGGTCTTCGCTCGCCTCAGGCGCGGCGGGGTAGCAGCGACCGAACCGGTCTCCTACAGCGTCTTCGAGCCGCTCACGCCCCGACCGGTCCCCGAGAAGCAGCAGACCTTCGGGCTGTCGTTCGGCAAGCGGAACCCTCCTCCGGACGCGGCGGGCTCGTTCGACTTGGGCCTGCCCGCACTCTGACCCCGATACCCGGCTAGAGGCCGCTCCAGCGTGTGGGTGGCAGCACGATCGCGAACGCACGCCCGACAATGTCGCTCTTTCCCACCATCTTGAGACAGCCCACCGGTGGGTCGACCCCGCGGCAGCGAAAGATCGAATCGTTCGAATTGGACCGATGGTCGCCGAGCACGAAGTATTCGTCGGGCGGAACGATCACGTCATCGAAGCACCGGAGGGAGCGCGGAGTCGTCGTGCAGTCGAAGGAACCTGCTTCGAACGGGTAGTCCTCGAAGACGTATGGTTCGTCGAGCGGCAGTCCGTCGACCAGCACCCGACCCTCCGCGTCGCAGCACGACACGGTCTGACCCGGTCCGGCGATGACGCGCTTGATGAGAGTGTGGTCGAGGTTCGGTCCGACACCGACGACACCTCCGATCCACTTGATCGCGTACACGGCCGGGTTGTCGGGAACCGGCGGCTGTTCCCCCCACAGGGAGGACGCGGTGAAGACCACAACGTCTCCATCGGCCGGGGCGGAGAACGCGCCGGCGATCCGGTCGACGACCACCCGGTCGCCGACCGCCAGCGTCTGCTCCATGCTGCCCGACGGAACGTAGTAGATCTTGACCACGAAGGCCTGCAGGAGCACGAGGGCGACAGTCGCCGCGAGCAGGTTGAACCAGAAGCTCCCGGTGATCCTGCGCCAGCGGGAACGCGAGGCCGGCCGCGTCGACACTACGAGGCTCGCGGAGTGGATGCACGGAGAAGCCCGCTCGCCACCAGCTCATCGACAGCAGCCCCGACCAACACTCTCGCATCGGCCCGGCCCGGCATGCCATGGATGTCGACCACTCCCCTCACGAGGTCATCGAACGAAACGGGTACGGCAGCCAATTCGAGGAGAGTCGGCGCGATCCCGGCCAGCACCCGGACAGTGCCCTGTCTGAGCACGATCAACGATTCGTCGTCGAGCACGGCGTCGTCGTACTCAGCCTCGAAGAAGACGGTGGGGTTGTCGCCAGAGAGTCCATCCTGCTCGGCCTCGGCCTCGGCGAAGAGCGCACGAAAGACATCGGTGAGGCTCGTTGCCTCGCCGTAGGTGACCTGCTGGAGACCACCGCACCTGTCGATGGTCGAACGCAGCCGGTGCAACGGACGCGCTCGTTCGGCGAGGAAGCTGATCTGCGGGACCAGCTCCGCAATCACCGACGCCAGGGGGACGGGACGCACCAGTGGTCGAACGCCCTCTGCATAGTCGCTCTGCCTGTCGAGTAGAACGATGCGCACCAGGCGGAGCGCCCGGGCCGGGACCGCGGCCAACCCGAGGGCGGCCGGCCCGAACTGGTCCTTCCACCGTTCGGGCGCAGCCTGTTTGACCGAGAGTGGCTTGGCGTAGGCGAGAACACCGAGGTCATCGCTGACAGCCAGCGTCTCGTCCGTCACGTAACCGAACGTCTTTCCGAGCGCGATGGATGCGGTGGTCTTGCCTCGTCCTGACGGCCCGATGAAGGCAATGACATTTCCCGTTCGAAGATCCGCGACACCGCCGGCGTGGAACATCAGGAGGTTCTGCCTCCGGGCATCGATCGCCCGGAGGGTGACCAGCCCGGAGAGGCGGTCGGCGAGTTCCCGGTAGGAGTCGGCAGTCAGGTCACGGGCATCCTCGTCCTGCACCTGGCCCTGCCCCGGCATCCGCAATCGAGCGCGGATGACGGTGCTCCCACGGGGGATCTCACTGACGGCCCGGGCTCCGCACCGGGACCAACTCTGCACGAACTGCACGGCCTCAGCGGAGTCGAGGCCATCGAGGACGATGGCCACGCTGACGTCGAGAGCTGTGAGGGAGACGATGTGGCGCATTCCGGTCACGTTACCCTGACGCCTTCAGGCCCCAGCGCGGATACAGTACGTCGTAGGCCTTGCTCAAGCCGCCGTCGAGTGCCGTGTTGTCATGACCTCCCCCGGGGATCTCCGTGTAGGTCGCCTGGATCCCTGCGGCAACAGCGGCGTCGTAGGTCTTCTTCACCCCCGGCTTCGCCTCACTGTCGGATTCACCGACGGTGAAGACGCCGACCGAGTCGGGGTAGGTTCCGCGCGCCATGATGGAAGCCGGCCAGACCGCTTCGTAGGCGGCCTGGTCCCCTCCGAAGACACGTTTCAGTGTGGACGAATCATCCACCCCCTGGTATTCGTCACCGGAGAGATCGACGAAATTGCCGAACACCTGCGGGTATTTGGCCCCGAAGTACGACGCACACATTCCGCCGTTCGAGAATCCGAGGACCGTCCAGTCCTTCGGATCGGAAGAGACGTTGAAGTTTGCCCGCACCCACGGCACGACATCCTTCATGATGTACGTCTCGACGTTTCCCATCGACGTGTCCAGACACAGCGGATCTTTGGAGTCGTCGCCCAACTGGTCGGGGTTCACGATGATCGGAGCGAGCCCGTTGTCTCCCGCCGCCAGCTTGTCGAGGATGACCTTGGGGTCGTCGAGCCCCGGGCTGCCGGGCTGCCCATTGAGTTGGATGATCACCGGCAGTGTGGGTGGATCGGCCACCAGTCCAGCCGGGGGCACGTAGGCAAGCGCTGTTCTCGCGATGAACCCCGATGCCGCGTGTGGGATGTTCACCGTTCCGACCTTGCCCTCGGCCGGCATCCCCGCCGGCGGCTGCCAGCGGGTGTAGAGCGGCGTCACATCGTCAGCTCCGTTCGTCGGATTCGGCGAAGCGGTGTGCTGGCCCAGATCGAGCGGCTTCTCGTTCGTCACGCCGAAGAAGGCGGCAACTGTCTTGTTGAGGCCGAAGGCCGCGTTGACACCCAGGGCACCGGTGACGACGAAGACGATGATCGAGACGGCGGCCACGAGCTTCCGCCACCACTTCGAGCGCCACAGGTTCACGATGCCGATCGCCACGGCCGTGAACGTCAGGACGACCCATGTGTCGACGACAGCCGTCAACCGCGTGCCGAACAGGTTGAGGACGTTCACGGTGACCAGGAGCGTGATGGTACCGATGAGCGCACCGGAGACGGCGCCGATGCTGGCCGTCAGGACCCACCGCGTGGTCGGCCGGCGGATGAGCAGGAAGAGAACGAGGGCGATGCTCAGCGCGCTCATCGTCCTGACCAGAGGCGCGTTGACGATGTTGAGGCCGAGGATCAGGTCAGTCATGCTGCCATCGTAGGGTCATTGCGTCGGGAGCCACGGGGCTCAGCCAGCGATCCAGCCGTCCCGGATCATTCGCCGACGCAACTCCATCTTCGAGATGGGATCGGTGGGGCCGTCCGAGTACTTGCGGCGGGCGTGGGAGATGTGGGTGCGCACCGTCTCCACCGATATTCCGAAACGGGCGGCGGTCTCCGGCACGGAAGCGCCCGATCCTGAGATGTATGCGCCGACCACCTCGAGCTCGCGGCGAGTCAACTCGGAGACACGGGGAGGTTCCTGCCCGGCGAGAAGCTGCAGAACCGCCGCCGAGCGGTGAGGCTCACTGCGGAAGGCCGAATCGACTGCCGCCGCCAGAGTCTCGGACGGGTCGGAGGCGAGTACATAGGAGTGTGCTCCGGCATCGAGCAATCGCTGGATCGCCGGACCGTAGGTCGTCGAGCCGAGAACCACGACGCCTGTGGTCTCGACGACGAGGGCGGCGACTTTCGCAGGAGTGGGGACCCCGTTCGTCAGTTCGTTGTCGAGGATCACCACGTCGGCGACCGACTGCTGCCGATGCTGGTAGACGTCCCACGACCTCGTCCACCCGACCACTGAGGTACCGGGCAGAAGCGACTTGAGTCGCACGCTGGCGGCCTCGGCAAGCATGCGCGACTCGAGCACCATATGGATCCGGATGCGCCTGTGATTTGGTCTGGAAGCGGCCATGAGCGATTATACCAATCGCGGACTCGGGGGTCGTTCCGGGCCTGCTCGACGGTCCATCCGGGCGCCTCGGCGGCGGGCGGCGGGCACCCCGGCGCGGCAGAGGGTGTGTGTTACGATCTCCCGCAGGAGCACGATCGCTGCGAAGGGGGAACTCGTGGATCTGTCCGGTTACCTCCGTGTGCTGCGTGCGCACTGGATCGCCATTGTCGTCTTCATGCTGGTGGGAGGACTGGCGGGATACGGCTGGTCCCTCATCCAGCCCCGGGTGTACACCGCCGACGCAAGCGGGATCATCACCACCGGTGTGAGCACTGACCTCGGATCCGCGCTTGTCGGCGACAACTACGCGAAGTCCCGGGTGAAGTCCTACCTCAACGTTGCAAAGTCACGCTCGGTCGCGGCCTACGCCGTCGACAAGCTCGGCCTGCAGTCGAGCCCCGAAGATCTGATCAGCCGGGTGACCGTTTCGAACCCGATCGACACCGCCGTGCTGGCCGTGTCGGCCCAGTCCTCGACTCCGGAGGGAGCCCGGGATCTCGCCGAGACCTGGATCGCGGGCATGGTGCAGCAGGTCACCGACCTCGAGAACTCCGGCACCCTCGACACGACGACGGCGCCCGCCGGCACGGCTTCGATCGTCAAGCTCCAGACGCTCGACTCCGCAGTGCTGCCAGCCTCTCCGAGCTCGCCGAACACCCGTCTTGCCATCGCGCTCGGCTTCCTCTTCGGAGCCATCGGCGGCATCGGCTACGCTTTCGTGCGCAATACGCTCGACCGCCGCATCCGGTCCGTGGAGAATGTCGAGAAGGCATTCGGTCTCGCTGTCGTCGGAACGATCCCGTTCGACCGCAACTTCACCGATGCCAACCGGCTCGTCGACCACATCTCCTCGTCGAACTACAGTGTGCGACGCACCGACGACGATGCCGTCGCTGAGGCCCTCAGGGAACTGCGCACGAACCTGCAGTTCATGGATGTCGACAACCCTCCTCGTATCATCGTCGTCACGAGTTCACTGCCCGGAGACGGCAAATCGACCATCACGGCCAACCTCGCCACGACGATCGCTGCCTCCGGCCAGCGTGTTGTGGTCGTCGACGGAGACCTTCGTCGCCCGACCGTCGCCAAGTCGTTCAACCTCCTCCCCGGCGTCGGGCTCACCGATGTGCTGGTCGGCCGGGCCGAGATCGAAGACGTGCTGCAGCCCTGGGGAGACAGCGGCCGCCTGATGGTCATGGGCGCCGGGGTCGTTCCCCCGAACCCGAGCGAACTCCTCGGGTCACGTGCCATGCAGACCCTGCTCAACCACCTGGCGCGCGATTCCATCGTCCTGATCGACGCGCCTCCCCTCATCCCGGTCACCGACGCCGCCATCCTGACCGCCTGCACAGACGGCGCTCTCGTGGTGGCATCGGTCGGCAAGACCACGACGGATGCCCTGGGTAAGGCGCTGAACAACCTGGAGCGGGTCAACGGCCGGGCTCTCGGTGTGATCCTCAACCGTGTGCCTCGCCGCGGCAGCGGCAGCACCTACTACGGCTACCAGTACAAGGGCGACTACAACGCTCGCGTCGAGGATGATGTGCCCGTGAGCCCGATAGAACCCTCGGTCGATCTGCGCTCCGAGAACGCACATGCCCGTCGCGCTGCGCCGGTCGAACGGGTGCTCGCGCCCGGCGCCGGCGGGACTCCCGACGACACCGCCAACGGCGCAGACGGCACCAGCACACGGGCGACGACCGACCGTCGCTAGCGGGAGGGAGAACGAATGGCGAACGAGAGCGAGAACCGGGCCCCGTTCCGTGTGCTCGCGGTGTGCACCGGCAACATCTGCCGGTCGCCCTTGGCCGAGAACCTGCTTCGCGCCCGTTTCGGCGAGGCGGGGCTGCACACCGTGACCGCGTTCTCCAGCGCGGGCCTCGGTGCCGTCGTCGGAGCCCCGATGGATGAGACGTCACTCGAGATGTCCCACGCTCTCCGAGGCCAGTCGAACCCGGCCGGGCCGCACACCGGTCGTGCCCTGTCGAGCGCGATCGTCTCCGGGAGCGACCTGGTCCTCACCATGACCCGGCACCAGCGCGATGACCTGATCCAGCGCTATCCGCGTGCGCTGCAGCGGGCATTCACCCTCACCGAGTTCGCGAAACTCCTCGCTCTGCCCGAGTCGGAGGCCCGTGAGGTTCGACGTCCAGACGAGGGGATCCTCCACGGCGGACTTTCCTCGGCCGGGGTCGACGAAATCACGGGTGCCGTCTTCCGCGCCCGGGTGAAGGACCTGGCACGCATCCGGTCCCGCGCAAGCCTGCAGCCTCAGGACGACGTGGCGGACCCCTACCGCCAGGCCCGAGCCGTGCATGAAGGCGTCGCACACCAGATAAGTCTGGCGGCATCGCAAATAGCACACAACTTCGCCGGTTGGGCGGCCGAGCCGAAGTCTGCCGTAGAACGTTCGGCCTGACGGGTGGAGAGTGCTCGACTGGCTACGGCGGACGCCGTTCTGCTCGCTTCGGCGTGGGTCGGCTTCACCGCACGGTCGATGGGCGTCAGGACCCTGGTCGTGAAGGGGCCGGCAGCTGCCCGCCAGGGTCTCCGGAAACCCCGCGCGTCATCCGACGTCGACGTCCTGGTGGAACCGCACCGTTTCGAAGAGTTCGTCGATCGACTGGTCGACGCCGGCTGGCAGGAACGGAGTGCGCCCACAACCCCTCGCATCGTCGAGCTGCACTCGGTCACCCTGCTCAACGCTTCATGGCCCATCGACCTCGACCTGCACCGCTTCTGGCCGGGTTTCCTCCTTGAACCGGCGGAAGCATTCGACGTTCTCTGGGCGTCGCGGGTCGAAGAGGAGTTCGCCGGGATCGCGGTTGACGTGCCGGATCCCCCATCGACCGCCCTCATCCTCGGCCTGCACACCCTTCGACACACTGCACCGGCCGCGGCACTGTCGTCCGTCGCGCCGCTGGCCGAGGCTGCCCGCACCGTCTTCGGCGACCAGGCCGGCTCCCTCCTCGCCGCGAGGGCACATCTCCTCGGTGCCACAGAGACCTGCAGGCCCCTCCTCGAAACGGTGGGCAGCGATCTCACCGCACCGGGCCCTGAGTCGGACGAGCTTCGCCGCTGGCGCCTCAATGCAGCAGCCCGGGGCACCAGCTCCGCCTGGCTCGTGCACCTGTCGGAGGCGCCTACGCGACGGAAAGTCGCGATCGTCGCTTCGGCACTGTTTCCTTCACCTCGCCAGCTGCGTCTGCTGCATCCGGAGACTCCTCTCGGCCCGCGCGGCATTGCGGGAGCCTGGTTCCGGCGGCTGGGACACGGACTCGTTGCCCTCCCCGGTGCGATGGCGTCCGTGCGGGGTTTTCGGCGACGCCACCGTCCGGATCCCCGGGCATGACGAGAACACTCGGCAGGCTCACCATCCCCGCGTCCATCGCTGAGATCACGACGGATGACTCGACCATCGTGATGCGACTCGACTCTGCTGCGTTCGAGCCTCTTCAGCTCTCGGGGTCGGCGTCCACCGTGTGGCGAGCACTCCGCTCCGGGGCCCAGACTCTCAGCGAGACGGTCGAGGCCTGTTCCGGGGAGACCGGGGAGGCACCGGGGAAGATCGAGGGCGACGTGGCGCAGTTCCTCGGCAGCCTCATCGCCCGGGGCCTGGTGATCACATCTGCAGCCGATTGAGACAGTTCGGTTTCGGGCTCATGAAAATTCACACATTCTGGCCGACCGGTGTGCCTCTTCGCCCTAACATGTGGAGAAACCGGCCAGTCGCAGTCTGACCGGACCACGCTGGTGTGCTCTGCGGCGGCCGTAGGAGGAGTCTGCCGTGCTGCTGAAACGCCGTCACCACCAGCTCGTGCGCCTACGCGAGCTCGACGACCTCGGGCCACTCCTCATATCCACCGGGGATTCCCGAGATCGCGTCAGGGCGATCGCAGACGCGCAGGCGACCTTCGGCGGGGCTGCCCAGGCGCGTATCGTCTCCCGGAGGTTCGAGGGGAGGCGTTCTCTCTACGTCGTGCTCCGGTACACAAGTTCGCGAGTCACGATCGGCACCCTGGACCCTGTGGTCTCACGGAAGATCGCCTGGAGGGTGCGGATCCTCGCCCTCAACAACCGCGTCGTCACCTGCCCGGCCTCAATAGACGCCGACCGGCATTCCCCGACGTATCTGGATGTCTGGCTGAACTCGCCGTCAGCCGAGCTCTAGGACCTTCGCCGTCTCCTTCAGCGTCTTCTCCGCGTTCGATGGGCTCTTCGTGAGCAGAGTGCCGAGCGAGGGGATCATCTTCTTCAGCTGTGTCTTCCACCCGGGGTAGGAGTCGCCGAAACAGCGCTCGAGGAGATCCAGCATGATCGGGACAGCCGTCGAGGCACCCGGGGATGCTCCGAGCAACCCTGCGATCGACCCGTCGGCCGACGTGATCACTTCGGTGCCGAACTGCAGCACACCCCCGCGCTTCGCATCCTTCTTCATGACCTGAACGCGCTGCCCGGCGGTGATGAGATACCAGTCCTTCGGGTCGGCCGTCGGCATGAATTCGCGGAGCGCCTCGAACTTCTTGCTCTTGGAGGCGAAGACCTCACCGATCAGGTATTTCATCAGATCGAGATTGTCGCGGGCAACGGCGAGCATCGGTCCGAGGTTGTGTGCGCGGATGGACCGCGGAAGGTCGAGCCAGGAACCCGACTTGAGGAACTTCGGGCTGAAGCCTGCGTACGGCCCGAACAGCAGCGACGCTTGGCCGTCCACAACACGCTTGTCGAGGTGCGGAACCGACATCGGTGGGGCGCCGACAGCAGCCTTGCCGTACACCTTCGCCTGGTGCTCGGCGACGACACGGGGATTGTCTGTGCGGAGGAACTGCCCACTGATCGGAAATCCGCCGAAACCCCGGATCTCCGGGATACGGGCCTTCTGGAGCAGATGCAGGGCACCGCCGCCTGCACCGACGAAGACGAACCGCGCGTTGACCTTCATCGGAGTGTTGCCGACACTGTGTTTGAGCGACACCTCCCAGGTGCCGTCCCTGGTCTTCTTGAGGTTGGTCACCGTGCAGTTGGTCTCCGTCGAGACGCCCTCCGCTTTGAGGTAGTCGAACAACTGGGCCGTGAGCGAACCGAAGTCGACGTCGGTGCCCGACACGACACGGGTTGCTGCGATCTTCTCATTCTTCGACCGGTCGCGAAGGAGCAGGGGCGACCAGCCGTAGATGACGCTCGGGTCGTCCGAGTACTCGATCCCTTCGAAGAGGGGCTCGGAGAGGAGTGCCTCATAGCGCTTGCGGAGATAGGCGACATTCGCCTCGCCCTTGACGAACGTCATGTGCGGGGTGGGATTGATGAAC
The DNA here is from genome assembly GCF_006716115.1 of Subtercola boreus. Classification (NCBI taxonomy): domain Bacteria; kingdom Bacillati; phylum Actinomycetota; class Actinomycetes; order Micrococcales; family Microbacteriaceae; genus Subtercola; species Subtercola boreus. The sequence goes on from NZ_VFOO01000001.1 coordinate 2,457,107, forward strand.
GAGTCCGGGCTCTTCAGGACGCCCTGCTCGACCAGGTACGACCAGAGCTGGCGGCTCACCTGGAACTGCTCGTTGATCGCTACGGCCTTGGATGTCTCCACGGAACCGTCAGGTGCCTCTGGCATGTAGTTGAGCTCGCACAGTGCCGCATGCCCGGTTCCCGCGTTGTTCCACGGATTCGAACTCTCGAGCGCCACGGAGCCCAGCTTCTCGAAGATCCGGATGGACCAGTCCGGCTGAAGGATCTTGATGAGGGCGCCAAGCGTGGCGCTCATGATTCCGCCGCCGATCAGAACGACGTCGGTTGGTTCGGAGGGATTAGACACTCCTCCAGTTTACGACTCACCGGCGAGGAGAGAGACCTCCGACCGGGAATCGGCGACGGTGGATCGGTCAGGGACGACCGAGACCCTGGTAGGTCCAGCCGGCGGCACGGTATGCCTTCGCGTCGAGGCAGTTGCGGCCGTCGACGACGAACGCCCGGTTGACAAGCGGGAGGATCTCCGCGGGGTCGAGCTCGCGGAACTGCTTCCACTCCGTCACGACGACCACTGCGTCCGCTCCCGTCAGGGCTTCGCGGGTGTCGGCGACGTAGGTGATCTGCGGGTGCAGGCGCGCGGCGTTCGCGATGGCTTCCGGATCCGTCGCGACGACTTCTGCGCCGAGACCCTTCAACGCTGCGGCGACATTCAGAGCGGGCGAATCGCGCACATCGTCGGAGTCGGGCTTGAAAGCGAGGCCCAGAACGGCCACCCTCTTGCCGAAGATGTTTCCGTCGAACGAGTCGACGACGAGATCGATGACGCGCTGGCGGCGCCGCAGGTTGATCGAGTCGACCTCTTTCAGAAAAGCGACGGACTCGCCCTTGCCGAGCTCTTCGGCCCGGGCCGCGAAGGCCCGGATGTCCTTCGGAAGGCAACCACCGCCGAAACCGACGCCAGCGTTCAGGAACCGGCGGCCGATGCGGGCATCGAAACCGATGGCATCCGCCAGCTGCGTGACGTCGGCGCCGGTGACTTCGGCGATCTCGGCCATGGCGTTGATGAACGAGATCTTCGTGGCGAGGAAAGCGTTGGCCGACACCTTCACGAGCTCAGCGGTGGCGTAGTCGGTGACGACGAGGGGTGTCTCACGCGAGAGGGCGACGGCGTACACCTCATCCAGGAGCGCCTTGGCGGCCACTCCCTCATCACCGTCGGGGATTCCGTAGACGAGCCGGTCGGGGCTGATCGTGTCTTCGACGGCGAAACCCTCCCGGAGGAACTCAGGGTTCCAGGCGAGAAGCGCGCCGGAGCCCGCCTCCTTCACCTTTGCCGCGAGACGTGCCGCGGTGCCCACGGGAACAGTGGACTTGCCCGCCACCAGGCTGCCCTGGGAGAGATAGGGGATCAGCGAGTCGACGGCGCCGTCGACATACGTGAGGTCGGCTGCGTGCTCGCCCTTTCGCTGGGGGGTGCCGACAGCGATGAAGTGGATCTGGGCACCCTGGACGGCCGCCATGTCGCTCGAGAAGGTCAGTCGCCCGGAGGCGATGCCCGCAGCGAGGATCTCCGGCAGCCCCGGCTCGAAGAACGGCGCGGTCCCCGCGGAGAGCGCACGGATCTTGTTCTCGTCGACGTCGATCCCCACGACCTCATGGCCGAGTTCGGCCATGGCCGCCGCGTGCACAGCTCCGAGATACCCACAACCGATGACAGAGATCTTCATACGCTTTTCCCACCTTGATGTATTTTGCGGCAGCGTCCCTGCGCTCGACGTACTATTCATACCAGTTGCTCGGTATGGATGCACATTCGGGGGGATGGATGAAGAAGGCACTCGTCGCGCTGGTGCTCGTGTTCGCACTGGCCGGCTGCACCGAGGCGGGTGTCGCCGTCCCATCGACGTCGGATGGGCCCGCCGCCACGCAGACCACAGACGTACCGACGACAGAGGGAGCGGCGCCGCCTGTCGCGTCGCCCTCTTCCGAAGCGGCCGTGCCGCCCGCCAGTACCGGGGATGCGCCCGCAGAGGTCGTACCCGGGCCGGCCGAACCGGGAGCCGGCGGATGGACACCCGAACTCGTGTTCTCGGCCTGCACCGGCGCTCTCGACAAGGCCTACGACCCCGGCAGCCTGAAGAGCAGGGCAGACCTCGACCAGAGCGACGTCACGGAAGTGACGGAGGGCATCTGGTCGGTCGTCATCCCTGTGGTGCGCTCGGACACCGGCGACGGACAGCAGGGATGCACGGTACAGGGCACCGTCGATGCACCGATGATCAACGTCACCGACTACGACGGCTGAATCAGGCGGACACCTCGATCAGCGCTTGCGGATGCGCTTGGCTGCGTCGACGATGAGCAGCAGGTCGGCGCGCACAGGCTTCACGACGAGCACGATGATCCCCCAGTAGAGAAGGATCGCGCCGACCAGCACGATCAGCTGGAGCCAGGCCGGGTCGTCTGCAAGAACGAAGATCGAGAGGGGCAGAAGTCCGCCCACCATGATCCCGTAGGTCACCACCGGCCGCACGGCCGTCAGCACCAGGGCCCGTACGTTCACGCCCGTCTTCGGGATGGCGAAGATCGTGAGCACGACCCAGTTCAGAATGAGGCCGGCCGTTCCGCCGATGGCGACGCCGATCGGACCCCAGAACACGCCGACGATCATGAAGACGACCATCAGTGAGCGGGAGATGATGGCGTACTTCAGCTGGATGCCGGTCATCGCCTTCGCGAGGAACACCCAGTAGTAGACATAGCCCAGGGCCTGGAACACCCCGCCGATGGCAAGGATGCGGAAGATGGCCTTCGACTCGTTCCACCCCGGTCCGAGAACGATCTCGATGAGCGGCTCGGCCAGCGCCGCCGCAACGAAGAACACTCCACCCATCACGTAGCTCAGGATCAGCTGCGCCCGCTGGATGTACTTGTCGAAGGCAGGGTCGTTCTGCAGCCGGGACAGGATCGGGAAGGCCACCCTGCTCATCGGTGCCGCGATCTGCATCAGCGGCAGCCGGAAGATCTGGTAGGCACGATCGTAGAAACCGAGCGCCGACGCCCCCCACACACGACCGATCAGGATGTTGTCCACATTCGCGCTGAGATAGTTGACGAGCTGCACGCCCATCGTGTTCGCGCCGAACCCGAGCAGCGAACGCATCGGAACTCTGCGGGTCGGCAGCCCGGGCAACCATTTGGCGGCGATCACCAGCACGACCAGGGTGATGAACGCAACAGTGATCTGTTGCACGACGAGTGCCCAGTAGCCTGCCCCCAGAACGGCGAGCGCGATCGCCAGCACCATCGCGATGGCCTGGGCCGCGACATCCGCCGTCGCGAGCCACTTGAAGCGGAGCTTGCGGGAGGTCTCCGCCCGGAACTGGGCCGCGAGGGCATTGAAGAGGAACACCAGCGACAGAGAGCGTGCAACGTCGACGAGTTCGGGGCGGCCGTAGAAGGCCGCAATGGGTACGGCGGCGAAGAAGATCAGCAGCCCCAGCACCACCCCGAGCGCCGTGTTGATCCAGAACAGGTTGCTGCGCTGGCCGTCTTCGAGGTTCTGGGACTGGATGGAGGCCATCGAGAGCCCGAAGTCGCCGAGCAGGGTCGCCACACCGACGATCGCCGTGACCATCGAGATGATGCCGTAGTCGCCCGGCACCAGGAGCCGCGCGAGAACGGCGAGCGAGACGATCTGGATGACGAACCGGATCCACTGGCCGCCGAGCGTGGTCGCTGCCCCGCGCGCTGCGCTGCCCGCCAGGCTCACGCGGTGGCCGCCCAGAGGTCACGGGGGAACGCCCGGAGCAAGGCGCCGACATCCCATTCGATGCCCGGTTCCCCCCCGAGGGCGACAGCCTCGTCGACACCTGACGCGGGCGTGAACGCCGTCCGGCCGGATCCGGCGTAGTAGTCGGAGTATTTGAAGAGGGGCTCCGCGCCGGAGACGATCAGCCGGGCGGGGATGCCGAGGGCCTCCGCCACGACGATGGCGTGCAGTGACGAGCCCGTCACGAAGTCACTGGCCGCAATGATGCCGAGGATCTCCGCTAAGGGAGTGCGCGGGTCCACGACCCGGGTGTCGGAGAGATCGTAGTGGGCCAGGTCGTTGAGGTTCGGGATGATCGTGACGCCCCTGTCTGCGGTCCGGCCGGCGAGCTCCGAACGACTCCAGAGTGAGCCGACGAGGAGCCCGGGGTCGCCGAAGACCTCGGGGACGGGGATTCCGAGCCCGAGCAGCAGATCCCTGGTGCGCGGGCCCCGCACCGCCCGCACGTCCAATGACGTGAAATCGAACGGATCGTCGAGGCTCTTGCCATTCGCCCCGATGCCCCAGAGCGTGTCACCGGTGTGCGCCAGGCGCAGGATGGAACCGACAGCCAGCAGGCGGTGCGGTTCTCCGCCCGGCTTCTCGATGAGACCTTCGCGGCGCACGATCTCCGAGACGATCATCGGCCCGATGAGGTCGCCGAAGTTGTTGACTGGCCGACGCACGGGGATGATGCGCCCCAGTCTGCCGGGAACCACCGGTCGACGGGGGTTCCAGTTCACAGTCTCTATGCTCGCCATGGCGTCAGGCGCTCCTCGGTCGGGAATGAACAGCACTCCGGGCGCCAGCGACCAGAGACAACGAAGTCGATTCTACGGGCAGCGGGGCCGGACGCTTCGGTGGGGTACCTTTCTAACCATGAGGGAGTCATCGGCGTGAGCCAACCGGATGCAGTCGTCGTCGGAGCCGGGCCCAACGGGCTGGCGGCGGCCGTCACCCTCGCCCGCGCCGGACTGAGCGTCGAGGTGTTCGAACGCAGTGCCACCATTGGGGGTGGCGCCCGCACGGAGGCGCTCACGGAGACAGGGTTCCTGCACGATGTCGGGTCGGCCGTGCATCCGATGGCGCTCGCTTCGGAGTTCTTCCGTCGTTTCGAGCTGGACAAGCGGGTCGACTTCGTCATTCCCGAAGCCTCGTACGGGCATCCGCTCGACGGCGGGGGTGCCGGAATCGCCTACCGGGACCTCGCACGAACGGCCGACGGGCTCGGCGTCGACGGCCGCGCCTGGCACACGCTGTTCGCGCCCCTCGTCGACAACATCGACGAGGTCATGGAGTTCATCAGCGGGAGTCTGATACGCATCCCCCGGCACCTCGTGGCACCCGTGCGGTTCGGTCTCCGTGTTCTCGAACAGGGAACACCCGCCGCACGACTGCGGTTCCGGAACCTGGTCGCCCCGGCCATGATGGCGGGCCTCAGCGCCCACTCGGTCGGGCGCATCCCCTCCCTCTCCACGGCCGGCGCGGGCCTGGTGCTCGGAGCGCACGCCCACGCTCGCGGCTGGCCGATCCCGGTCGGCGGCAGCGCCTCCATCGTCGCCGCCCTTGCGGCCGACCTGGTCGCGCACGGCGGCATCATCCACACCGATGCGGAGATCACCTCCCTCTCGGAGCTGCCCCGTGCCCGAGCCGTGCTTCTGGACGTTTCTGCACGTGCAGCCCTCGGCCTGGCCGAGGGGCGCCTCACCGGCCGCTACGCCAGAGCGCTCCGTCGGTTCAGCTACGGCAACGGTGTGTTCAAACTCGATCTGGCCACCAGTGCACCGATTCCGTGGACGAACTCCGAACTCGCTACCGTGCCCACGCTCCACCTCGGGGGCACGCGGTCGGCGATTGCCTCCGGCGAGCGGGATGTCGCGCTCGGGCGTGAAGCGCGGAAACCCTATGTGCTCCTGTCGCAGCCGTCGATCGTCGACAGCACCCGCGCCCCGGCCGGGAAACACGTCGTCTGGGCCTATACCCACGTGCCACGATTCTCGACCGTGGACCACACCGAGACGGTCGTCGGGCTCATCGAGCGCTACGCACCCGGCTTTCGCGACACCATCATTGCCTCAGCGTCGAAGAACACGTCAGATCTCTTCTCGTTCGACCCGAATCTGATCGGCGGCGACATCTCGAGCGGAGCGATCACGCTCCGCCAACTCATCGCCCGCCCGACCGTGAGCCCCGCGCCTTGGCGCACCCCCCTGAAAGGCCTCTACCTCTGCTCCTCGTCCACCCCGCCCGGCACAGGCGTGCACGGTTCGGCGGGTTGGAACGCTGCGAAGCTCGCCCTGCGCGACCGGTTCGGCATCACCCGGCCTCCGGACCTGGCGCTCTGATTCCGGCCCGGGGGCTCTACTTCGTCAGGTGCCGTTCGATGACGCTGCTCTGGGAGCGCGCGGTGTCGATGGCGGTTCCGTCACTGCTGGTGTAGGCGTTCAACCACCCTGGCTTGGTGCCACCCGTGGAGGCGAAGTACGTGACATCCATCTTGTAGGTGTCGGCGAGCTTGTAGAAGCCCTCCCCCACCGTGGACCAGTTGTCCCCGTTGTCGGAGGTGAGTTTCTGGGACTCCATGCTGGGCCAGCCCACCTCACCGACAGAGCAGTGCACGTCGTACTTCTGGCACCACCCCCCGAAGTCCTTCATCTGCTGGGTGAAGCTCACGTAGTCGGAATCCGCCCGGAAGGCGGCGTTGGTCGACCCGGTGCCCCCCGGGTAGAAATGCTGCGAGTAGACGATCTTGTCGAGAGGGTCACTGATCCACGGACCCTTCGGGGCGATCTGGACCAGTCGGCCCTCCGTCATCTCCTTCATGCCCTCGACCCAGAGAGTGTGCTGGTCGCCGTTTGCCCTGATCGCCTTGACAACGGCCACCGTGTACTTCTTGTAGACGTCCGCGGTCATCATGCTGAGGGAAGGCTCGTTGAAGATGTCGTAGGCCGCAATCGCGGTCTGGTTCTTGAACACCTGGGAGAGCATGCCCCAGATGTGCTGCGCCTGCTTGACACTGATCCCGTCGCCGAACGCGACCGTGTCAGGCACCCTGACCCCCGGCCCCGAGGGATACGTGCCTCCGTTGTGCAGGTCGAGGATCACACGCATTCCCGCCGCAGCAATCCTGTCGACCTCCGTCTGCACGACTTCGAGATACGCCTTGTCGAGGCCGGCATTCATCCCCTCCTGGTAGTCGCCACTGTCCGGCACCGGCTGCAGGCGCTCCCAGGGGACAGCAAGACGGACGATCGTGACCCCCCGGCTGGCGAGGTAGGTGTAACTCGCTTCGGGCTGGTTGAGGGCGCACGTCGTGTCGATGCGCCGGAGCGCTTCGAGGTCGTACATGTTGACCCCGCGAAGGTAGCTCGAATCGCCGAGGTACGGGATCGCCGCTCCCTTCTCACCGTCGGGCATCGGTGTCACCTGCGTCTCCTTCGGCAACGGCTGGTCCTCCTCCGTGGACGCATCACACACTTTGAGCGGATCCTGGGTGATGGTCTGTGCGAACCAGGCCGGCCCCATATTGGCGATGGCGATCGGCACGAGAGCTAGCACCAGGGCGATCGCGAGACCCATCGCCACCGAGGCCGAGATCAGGAGTCCAGCGCCCCATCTGCTCCGTCGCTGGGCTCGAACAGAATCGCTTTTGTTGATCGGGGCGATGAGAAAATCCTCTTCGTCGGAAAAAGTGGTCGGAACAGCAATATTGCACAGGGAGCCTGCGAAGAAGCAGCACGCCAGATGTTGCACACACATTTAACGAGCCCGACATCTATCGGCGATAGAGTAACCCCCGTACGGGGCACACTCGTCGAGCGAAGAGCGTCAGGGGAACAGAGATGACCGACGTCACAGAACGCGCCGCCTCAACGAGGCGTGGGTTCCTTACCGCCGGCGCGGCCGTCGCCGCAGCACTCGTCGCCGGGGAAGCCATCCAGCCTCCGGCTTCGGCCGAAGCGGCGACGACCGTCACCTCGGTGAACGGCAAGACCGGTGTAGTGGTCCTGGCCGCTGCGGATGTCGGCGCACCGCCCCAGGCCCAGGCCGACGGCACCGCCGTGGTGGCTCTGCCCGCTCGCTTCAGCGGGATAGACCCGACCGGCGCCAGAGACAGTGCTGCCGGCCTGCAGGCTGCGATCAATGCCACGTTGGAGGGCGGCACCCTCATCGTTCCACCGGGTCGCTACCTGTTGAACAGCTCGCTTTCCGTCGGGGGCGAGAAGTCGATCTCGATCTCGGCCTTCGGCGCCCGCTTCGTCCAGAACCAGGCAGGAGCAGGATTCTCGGTCGGGGGGGCGTATTCAGACCCTGTGGCCGTGACCTCCATCTCGACCGCGAATCCCGACACCGTCGGCGGCGGGAACCTTCCCGTCTCGGTCATCAAGATCAGTTCCTCCCAGGGCTGGGTGCGCGGCGATGTCCTGAAGATCGTCTCCGACGACATCATCCCCGAGGGGCGGCCGGGGAGTAGCGGCCTCGAGTCCCGGCTCGGCGAGTTCGTGGTAGTGAGAACAGCGAACGGACAGACGATCACGCTCGCCGGACTTCTGCGCGAGGACTACTCGACGAACGTCCGGGTTGCAAAGATCTCGGAGAAGACGTTCGCGCTCGAAGGCGCCGAATTCGAGACGACTGCGGCCGGACTCACCTCGAACTACGGATCGTTGATCTACTTGTACCGACTCAAGAACCCCACCGTCAGCCGCGTCAAGGTCGTCAACTCGTCCTCGGCGGTGATCCATTTCGCATCCTGCTTCGGCTATTCAGTCTACGACGCGGACATCGCCTACGCCGTGGACAATCCCCAGAACAGCCAGGTCGGCTATGGAGTCTTCGACAATGCCAGCAGCTACGGAAGGGTGATCGGCGGGCTGTTCCGTCACGTTCGGCACGCCTATACCGACGACACCGGGCGCATCGCCACGAACTCGGCACTCACCGGGTACGGCCGCACCTACGGGGCCCGTATCATCGGCGGGTCCGCGCTCAACACGACCTCGAACTCGTGGGACACCCACCACTGCTCCGAAGGTACGGAGTTCATCTCGTGCACGGCGACGGGTGGGCTCGCCGAGTCGACATTCGGCCAGGCCGGTTTCGGCATCCGCGGGAAGAACCACCGGGTGACGAACGGCACCGTTCTCAACATGGACACCGGAGTCAACGTCTTCAATGAGAGCGGCGGCGGCGAGACACACGGCACCGTCATCTCCAACCTCGTCGTACGCAACGCCGAGACGTGCGCCGTACAGGTCTTCGTCCACAGCGACGGACACCCCAAAGAGAACATCATGGACACGGAGGAGAACGTCACGATAAACGGTCTGACGGCCGTCGACTGCGGGCGCCTCATCAACGCCAAGAACGCGGTCGTCACGGTGCGGAACGCCGAATACGCGGTGCCCGCCGGGGCCGATGGGGTGAGCTATGACGGCATCACCACGAAGAACTCGATCGTGCGCGTTTACAACAGCGTGCTCGACTATTCTAAGAACACCAAGGGAACACCTCGGCCCGTCGTGGCGATCACCAGCACCGGGTACACACCGGCCCGCCAGCAGACCTTCATCGACGGGCTCGAGGTGAGGCTCTCTGCCTCGGTGGCTGCCCGTGGTCCGAAACCGTTCAACGGCGTCAACCACGAGGTGTCAGGCCGGAACATCCGCTTCGACTATCCATTCTCAGTGATGCCGGGCGACTGTTCGGCCAGCTCCACGATGCAGTGGTCGTGCACCGCCGGAGCCGGAGCGGCGAACGCCGATCTGAACTCCTCCTATGTGTACATCTCGTCCACGGCCCTCAAGACGCCCTTCGCCGGCGTGCTGCAGTCCTCCGACCTGCAGGTCATTGTCAGGGCGGTACCGGGCGCAAGTGCCTACTCCGTGGCAGCGCTTCCCGCAGGGAAGGTCCGTGGCCAGTTCGTCACTCTCTGGATGAACGACACCTCGTCAGGCAGCCTCACGATTGCGAACGGCACCGCCGCCCGCACACTGTTCATCGGTGGAACGAGCAAAGTGTTAAAGAAAGGTATGCAGTTGCGAGTCTTCTGGGACGGAACCCTGTGGAGAGAAACGACCTGAGGCCCGTGATGCGAACCACACGCATTCTGTACACTGAAACGACACCTCCGTCGCCGTAGAATCGCGCGACTGGTCCAGAGCCTGCCCTCTCTGCGGCCCGCCATCGCGGCAGACGTCCGATCGAGAACAAACCGCCGGGGGAACAGACACTCATGACCACCATCAGCCAGCCGTCACAATCCTCCGACGGACGACGCAAGTTTCTCTTCGTCGCCTCGACAGGAGGGCACCTCGCCCAGCTCGTCAGGCTCTCAGCCAATCTCGATGCGAGCGTCGACTCCCAGTGGATCACGTTCAAGACTGAACAGAGCGTCTCCCTCCTCGAGGGTCGCCGTGTGGTCTATGTGCCCTACGTGCGATCCCGCGACTACCTCGGCGTCATCCGCACTCTGCGACTGGCACGGGACGTCTTCCGCCGGGAACACTTCGACGAGGTCGTCAGCACTGGAGCGGCCCTCGCCCTCGGCGTGTTCCCGAATGCACGGCTGGCCCGCATCCCGACGACCTACGTCGAGAGCGTGTCCCGCGTGAAGGGACCGTCCATGACGGGCAGGATCGTCGCCCGCCTGCGTCTCGCCCGCACGTTCACCCAGCACCCGAGCTGGTCGAACTCCTCGTGGAAAGTGCATCCGAGTGTCCTGTCGCAGTTCGATCGCGAGGAGAAGCCCTCGCCGGTCGATTCGGATGCCCCCCTGAAGATCTTCGTCACCCTGGGCACCATCCGCCCGTACCGGTTCGACTCGTTGGTCGACGCCATGTTGGCGACCGGGCTCACCGGCGACAACACCACCTGGCAACTCGGCGAGACCGATCGTCCCACTGTTCCGGGGGCCGAAACCCAGATCACGGCACAGGAGTTCGAACGCTACTCCCGCGAAGCCGATGTCGTGGTGACGCACGCCGGTGTGGGCACCATCCTCGGCCTGCTCGAAATGGGGATCTATCCCGTTATCGTGCCGCGCAGGAAGTCGCGCGGGGAGCACGTCGACGACCATCAGGAGCAGATCGCCAACCTCGTGAAGACCCTGCACGTCGGTGAGGTCTGCGAGGTCGACGAGCTCACGTCGGAAACACTCAGGCGGGCGGCACGGTACCGCGTCGTCAGCGGAGTGCGTTCGTGAAGGTCATCCACGTCTTCAATACGATGAACAGTGGTGGGCTGCAGCGGGTGGTGCTGATGTTGAGCGCATATTCGGCGGAGCGCGACATCCAGTCCTACCTGGTCGCGGCCGACGGGCCACTCGCCGGTCGCGAAGGTCCCGGCGCAACGTTCGTCGAGAAGTGGAAGCTCGGCTTTCCGGGCGAAGTACTGCAGTTGTTCCTGCTCGCACGGCGCGTGAAGCCGGTGGTCCTCCACGCACACCAGCGACGGGATGCTCTCAGCAGCCTGATCGTCGGGCGGATGCTCGGCATCCCTGTGTTCGAGCACGCCCACAACATCCTCCCCAACCAGGGCCCCACCCGGCTGTCCTTTCTCTCCCAGAAGATCTTTGCCGTGAGCGACCAGGTGGCCGAGATGGTCGTCTCGGTTTATGGCGCACCGGCCGAGCGTGTCGTCGTCGTGGGCGGCACGCCGGCGAACGTCTCGACGACAGCACCGGCCGACCGCGAAGAGGGAAGTCCCGATCGCCCGTGGCGGGTACTCGGCATCGGCCGGGTCGCCGAGCAGAAGGATCCGGTGCGTTTTGTCAGGATCGTCGCGGCCGCAGCGAAGATCCGTCCGGTCGAGGGTCGCTGGCTCGGATCCGGTCCACTCCGGGACGATGCTCTCGCCGAAGTCGTGCGTCTCGGTGCACCCGTGGTCTTCGCTGGCGAGTCGGACGACATCGCGCGTGAACTCGACGAGGCCGATGGGCTCCTCATCACGTCGAAGTGGGAGGGTCTCGGCCTGGTCGTGCTCGAGGCCTTTGCCCGCAAGCGCCCGGTGGTGGGCGCCGCAACGGGTGGTCTGGTCGGTCTTCTCGGATCGGGCAAGGGCACCGCCGTCGACGCAGCGGCATCCGACGAGGAATTCGCGAAGAGCCTCGTCGGCGCCTTCGACTTCTCTGCTGATTCTGCGGCCACCGTCGACCGGGCATTCGAGTACGTGACCACGGAGGCCTCGCCCGACCGTGTCTTCGGACCCGTGATCGACGAATACCGCGCGGCGAGCCTGACCACGACCTCCCGACGAAAGGCCACCAAGGCATGACCCGCGACCCCTCCGTGTCGGTGATCGCTCCCCTGCACAACGCGAGCGACTACCTCGACCACTTTCTCCGCCGTATCGCCGAGACGGTGCGGGAGGGCGACCAGATCATCCTCATCGACGACGGATCGTCCGACTCGACGGGTCGGCAGATCACCGACTGGGCCGCCAGCCGGCCTTTAGTGACAGCGGTCGTCAACGAGAAGAATCTCGGAGTCGCCGGCACGCGTAACAAGGCCGTCGCCATGGCTGAGGGCGACTTCGTCTGGTTCGTGGACCACGACGACGCGTGGGAGCCCGACATCCTGTCGCGTCTCGTGCAGGCCTCCAGAGACGCGGATGTCGTCATCTGCCGTGCGGAGTACCGCACCGTCGAGACCAAGCCGGGGCGGATCGTCGACGGGATTTCCACCGCAGAGACGCTCTCGGGCGACGGGGCGCTGGAACTGATGCTGACCGGCCGCGTGCACGGCTACCTCTGGACCAAACTGATCAGGCGCGAACTCCTCGGGGTCGACCCGTTCCCCCTCCTCTCCTCTCAGTCCGACTTCGTCGGCGTGTCCCGGATGATCGGGCGGAGCAGCATCGTGCACACCGTGCCTGATGTGCTCTACCACTACCTCCAGCGGGAGGGTTCGATCACCCGGCACAAGGAGCCGAAGCTCGAGAACCACCGGGTCGCGCGCGACGCGATGATCGCGGTGCTCGAAGCGAGTGACCTGCCCGACAGAGCCGCGCTCGGCGACTACTTCACCGCCTGGTTCTACTGCCACGCCGTGGCATTCGTCCCGGTGCGCTCGCATGCGTCGTCCGGGCTCCAGCGCGAGGGTGTCCGGCTCGCCCGGGCCCAGCTGAAGTCGATCGACCTTCGGCCGATCTTCGCGCGCAACAAACGGGTGGCTGCGGAGATGGCAATCATCAGGTTCGCGCCGGCACTGTATCCGTTCGTCATCTCCGCCGCTCTGTTCGCCCACGACAGACTCCGGTCCGCACGTCTCGCTCTCCGATCCGGAGGTTCCCGATGAACCGCGTCTTCGTCTCCGGAGTCGGCCAGTACGACAACATCGGCGACACCGTTCTTCGGCGCGGCCTGATCGATGCGGTGCGACCGGGAGTCGATCTCCACGTCCTCGTCGCCGACCTCACCGCCGACTACCAGTCCGGCCTCCAGCTCGCCGAGACCGACACGGTCTACACCTCGGTGTCGGCGTGGCACCGCGCCATGATGACCAGCGCCCTCCGTCGTCGCACCTGGGTTCTGCACAGCGCGGGTGAGGCGATCGCCGACCTGCACAGCGCGCCCGAACGGGCACTGCTGTTCACGGAGGCGCTGCTGCTGCGCCCGCGGGGTGGCGGTGCGATGCAGACCGGTGTGGGCATCCGGAAGCCGGTCGGGAAGTACAAGCTTCCCCTCCTCGCCAGCCTGAGACCGGCGAAGCTCGTCACTTGGCGTGACCAGTGGAGCCAGTCTGTCGCGGGCTTCGGGTCGGTCACACCCGACTGGGGCTATGCCGAAGGCGCAGCCATCGAGACGTTCAGAGACACCCCTGACAGGCCGCTGCTGTCGATCACGCTCCGCGGGGACCGCGCCCATCCTTCCGACTCCTGGATCGCCAACGTGAAGTCGCTGGCCGAACGCGAGGGCCTCCGGCTGACCGTCGTCACCCAGGTGCAGAGCGACACAGCGCGCTCGGAGACATTGGCCGAAGAGCTCGGAGCCGACCTGCTGACCTGGGAGACCGACAACCATTTCGGCCAGGAGACGCTGGTCAGGGAGGCGTACGCCCGATCCCGCGCCGTCATCAGCGACCGGGTGCACGCCCTGATCATCGGCCTCACTGAGGGCGCCGTTCCCCTCGCCTACGCCGCCGACGTGCCGGAGAAAGCCGCACGAACGCTCGAGACGGCGGGCATCACCGGAGTCGCCTTCTCCGAGCGCAACGCGTCGACACCCACGAGCGTCGACGATCTGGTGGGCGTGCTCCATCGCGACACGGAGATGAGAGAGCACCTGCGCAGCGCGCGGGAGCGCCTCGGCGATCTGACGTCGACCCTGCGACGGATCCTGCAGGCAAAGGGTTCCGACAGATGACAGCGTCGAACCGGCCGGTCCCGTCCTCACCCGCCCGGAGGATCACCGTCCTGCATTCGATGCCGGCACCGAAGCCCGGCGAGCCCACGCGCTATGCCGATCACATGAAGGGCGGGGCTCCGGCCTCTGTCACGACGCGATTCTTCTCCTGGCGAACCGCGTTGAAAGCCGACTACGACGTCTTCCACATGCACTGGCCCGAATACCTGCTGAGGGGCTCCTCGTTTCCCACTCGGATGGCGAAGCGCGTCGCGTTCGCCGCGCTCCTGGTGCGGTTGCGCCTCAAACGGATCCCTGTCGTGCGTACGGCCCACAACCTCGAAGCCCACGAGCTGGGAAGCCGCGTCGAGCGGGCGCTGGTCCGCTGGAACTACCGCTGGACCACAACGGTCATCCGCCTCAACCCGACGACAGCCGTTCCCTCTGGCAAGAATGCCGTCACGATCCTCCACGGACACTATCGGGATCGATTCAGCGACTACACGGTGCCGGTGCCCATCAGGGGCAGGTTGTTGTACTTCGGCCTCATCCGCCCCTACAAGGGCGTGACGAACCTCGAAGAGGCGTTCCGGTCACTGCCGGCAGGCGGGGAGACCCTTCGCGTCGTCGGGAAGCCGTCGAGCAGCGCGCTCGAGACGGCAGTGGTGGACGCTGCTTCGGGTGACCCCCGCATCTCGCACTGGCTGGAGTTCGTGCCTGACGAAGACCTCGTGCGGGAGATCGGCGAAGCCCAACTCGTCGTGCTCCCCTACGACGAGATGCACAACTCCGGCTCGATCCTGGTCGCCCTGTCGGTGGGCCGTCCCGTGCTCGTTCCACGGAGTTCGGCGAACGAGGCGCTGGCAGAGGAGGTGGGGTCGGAATGGGTCGTGATGTACGACGGCGCCCTCACGACCGACACTCTCCGTACGGGGCTCGACTTCGTCGAACAGGACCGCCCCCTGGTCGCCGTCCCCGACCTCCGGAACCGCGACTGGAAGACCGTGGGCGACGCCCACTACCTCACGTACGTCGACTCTCTCGCTCTCGCGAGACGACAGGGGTCGGAGGCGCTGCGCGCCGCTCGATGAGTCGACGTGCGAGCCGTACGACCACGAAGACCAGGTACCCAGCGCCGATCACAGCTGCGATCACGACGATGCCCGGCAGGAAGAAGTCCCGCGATTCAGGGAAGAACCGCTCGAAGACGAAGACCGCCACGCCGAGAACGATGACTACGACGCCACCGACCCAGACCTGGCTCTTCTTCAACGCCCAGCGCACCTGCGGCAACGAGAGAAGACCCCACGAGACGAACGCGCCGTAGGCGATCACATTCGACGTGAAGAGAATACCGAACGACATCATCACCCCGAGGTGGAACAGGGTCGTCACGGCCATCATGATGCGGAACGACGCCCACGAGACAGCCGAGACGATGATTCCCGCCTCGAGGATCACTGTCAGCCAGTCGACGGTCTCCCAGAGCCACGTCTGGTGGTGCAGCGCTCCCGCCAGCTCCGTCAGCGGCGCGTCCCGGCCCGAGACGAGACGGCTTGCGAAATGGCCGAAGGCGGATTGCGTCGACGGTGAGAGCCATCCGCTCGCGACTTTCGGCAGGGCAGCCGTGAAGAATGCCAGCCCGATGATCATGGCGAGGTACCGGGACGGCCACTGCGGGTTGTCGGGAACCCCGGCCGGCTTCCGGATCGAGTCGAGCGAGTACCGACCACCCCATCCACTGAAGGCCATCACGAACGGAACCGCCACCATCAGGATGGTGTGATCGATCTTGCCGTAGCTGAACGTGAGCCCGTACCCGAGGAGCATCAGGACGCTGACGGCGATGGAGACGAACCGCGTGTAGAGACCAGCCGTCAGAGCAACCAGCAGCACGTAGATGGCGGCCTGCACTCCGAGCATCAACCAGAGCGGGGGTGGACCGGAGAGCAGCGCCATCGGCCCTGGTGGAGGGCTGTAGAAGGGCGCGGGGACGCCCGAGACCCACGTGAAGTCGGGAAGCGAGACGATCACCAGTACGCCGAAGACGATCCGGTAACGGGAGAGGTCGCGAACGGTGAACGGGCCCCGGTTCGCCCACGAGGCGAAACGGCTGAGAAGACCTGCAGTGCTCACGATGGGTCTCCCAGGTCGACGGTCACGGTCTTCGAGACATCCAGGACTTCTCGGGCTTTCGTGTCGACGTCGTAGCGCACGTCGAGCCATTCGACCGTGAACGTCGAGAGGGCTGTGCCAGGCAGGATCCTGCCGATCCGATCCCGCAGCCACGCTGTAGATTCAGGCGTCTGGGCCGTGCTCTGCATGAAGTACCCGCTCCGGAACACCGAGAGATCGTTGTTCGTTCCGCTGACGAGATCGCTGACGCTGAGGTCGACCTGCTCGCCGGCAGCCGTCGTCACGGTGATGTCCGGCTCCACGGCGGGCAAGTAGTTGTTCTTCACCGGCGAGCCGCTGAAACCCGGCTGGAAGAGACCGGGATACCACTCGGGGATGAACGGCGAGAGCACTGTCTGAACGCCGAAGTAGCCGAGCGTCGCGAGGAAGAGCACAGGCACTCCGATCCGGAGCCCTTTTCTCATCGCAGGCTCCCTCGGCCGGTGGTCGCGCCGCCGAGGCGAATGGCTTCTGTGCCGTTCTTCCTGTCCCGCGTGTGCTGCGCGAAGGGGATGAGGCTGCCTATCAGGGCCCAGAAGACATAGGGCGAGCCGGGGGCGGAGAACTGGGAGCTGATGCAGGAGATGATCAACAGTCCGATGAAGAGCACGATGACGGGATCGAGCGTCTTTCCGAGAACGCGGCGCGCTCGGAGGATCGTGACCAAGGCCGCGATCAGGACGAGCACGAAGACTCCCAGCGAGATGATCCCTCCCGTGATCCACAGACTGAGCCACTGGGACTCGGGCGAGAGCCAGGCCAGATAGGACGGTCTGGCGGGCCACGTCAGGGTGAAATCGTACAACTGTGTACCCCAGCCCGTGATGGGGCGCTGGAAGATGGAGGGGAACGTCTCCGACTCCCAGATGCGAAGCCTGTACGCGACGGTCGACGGCAGCCAGGCGAGCGAAGGGTCGTTGTAGGTGGAAGTGGCTGACTGGTAGTCGATCCGCTCCTGCACCTGTTGGCCGAAGACCGCCCACGCCACCGCTCCACTGATGAGGATGACGAGGACGACGAGCGGACGGACGCCCATCCGCAGGATGGTCACTGCAAGGATCGCACCGGCCAGCGCGATGGTCGCGAATGTCAGCGTGGTGACCTGGCCGACCAGCAGAAGGCCGATGAGCACGATCGACCCTGCCGTCATCGCCCGCGCCCTCGTGCGGTTCTTCTGGGACAGGATCTCGACGGCCACCATCGCGGTGACGCAGCTCAGGTAACCGCCGAGGTATGTCCAGTGGCCGATGGTCGAGGTGGCCCGGATGTCCTGCCGACCTTCAGCCACCCTCGCCTCCAGACCGTCGCCTCTGACGTTGGCGAGGATCCATTCCTGCACTCCAGGCACCCGCAGGAGCTGCGCCAGGGCGAGTATGGCCACAAAGGCAGCCGGCCAGGCGAACGCACGCAGGAAGACACCGAGGTCTTCCCTGTTCTTGATGAGCAGACGGGGAGGCCAGGTGATGAGATAGATCTGGAGCTGACCGATGAGGATCTGCGAGTACGGGGGATGGTCGAGCTGCACCGAGTTGTAGGTCTCGACGAGCACGCGCACCAGCATGTAGAAGATGAACGCGGCGTCGAGAATGGTCAGCCGCTGTTTCAGGATCGTTGCACCGGCAGGAGTCAACAGCACCGCAATGAGCGCGATCACCAGCAGGATGATGCTCGGGCCCGGGATGTCAGCTGAGAGGAACGAGCTGTTCACACCGACCAGCGCCGCCGACGTCCCCAGAAGGAAGGCGATGACCCGGATCTGGCCCTTCGAGACGACCGAAGGTGCCATGTCCTCGTCGGGTAGAGCCTTCAGGCCATCGAGGATGGCGGCGGGTTTCAGCGAACTCATAAACTCTTCGTCTCTTGGATCAGTACGCGCCTGAACTGCCGAGCACAGCCCGGGCAGTCTTCAGGAGGATCAGGAAGTCACCGACCATCGACCAGTTCTCGACGTAGTAGAGGTCGAGCCGGACGGAGTCCTCCCAGGAGAGGTCCGAACGACCGCTGACCTGCCACAGGCCGGTGATACCCGGCTTCATCAGGAAACGGCGATGTACGTGCGTCTCGTAGAGATCGACTTCGCGCTGCAGAGGCGGCCTCGGACCGATGAGGGACATCTCGCCCTTGAACACGTTGAACAGTTGCGGCAGTTCATCGAGGCTGTAGCGGCGGAGGATCTTGCCCACAGGTGTGACCCGGGGGTCATCCTTCATCTTGAAGAGAATGTTGTTGCCCTCACTCCGCTCGACGGCATGAAGATCGTTCAGCAGAGCCTCAGCATTCGGTACCATCGACCGGAACTTGAGCATGTCGAATGTCTCGCCGTCGAGTCCGACCCGCTCCTGCCGGAAGAGCACGTCACCCGGGGTACCGAGCCGCACGACAATGGCGATCGCGATCAGGACCGGTGACAGGACCAGGATGAGGGCGGCCGAGGAGATGACGTCGAAGATGCGCTTCTGGTAGCGCTTGAAGCCCTCGTATCGTGGCGTCTCGACGTGGATCAAAGGAAGTCCGGCGACCGGACGTGTGTGGATTCGCGGACCGCCGATGTCGGTCAGGCTGGGTGCCACCACAAGGTGCTGCCGGCCCGGCTCGAGCGACCAGCTCAGTTCGCGGATCTTCTCGGGGGGCAGCTCATCCGAACTGGTGATCACGATGGTGTCCGCGCCGGAGGCGGCGATCGCCGGACCGATGTGGTCGACTCGGCCGACGACCGGGATGGAGGTCTCACCGAGGTGGCTCGCGATCTTTCCGCTGGGGATGCAGGCGCCGACCACGCGGTATCCGGAATGGGGATGCCGGCCGAGCTCGCGGGCCGTGTGCAGCACGGAGACCTCCGATCCGACGAGCAGGACCCGAGCGCTGAATTCCCCCTTCTCGCGCTGGGCGTTCAGCCACTTGCGCCAGATCCATCGACTCAGGAGGATCGTGACGGTGCCGATCGGCAGGGAGATGAAGAAGTACCCGCGACTGAACTCGATCTGGAAGAGGAACGCCAGGATGGCGAAGAGTCCGAAGACCCGGAGGCTGGCATCGACGACGATCTTGTACTCGAGGGAACCCGTTCCGACGACCCGGTCCTCTCGGGAACCGTACACACTGAGGGTCAGCCACCAGATGAGCACCAGGGCGACAGAGATGGAGGTGTAGCTCACGGCCAGGAAGCCGATGTCGCCCCGTTGGGGTAGACCGCTGGCGCTGAACCCGAACCAGACGAACTGCGTCGCAGCCACGACCACCGCGATGACGACGAAGTCGGTCAACCGTAACCGGGATGCGTAGACGACCCGCCAGTCCCGGTCATTGGACGTTGACATTTTGACAGTCTCCGTTCCCAATTCACCCGTAGACATAGATCCCCCGTTCGATCCAGGCACCTGCATGACGCTCCCTCATAGTAGCGTCCCTTGCGACCGGCGACATCAGGCGTTCACCCTCAGACCGGCAGCTTCTGGTCTGCATCGACGGAGTCGGAGGGGAGCGCCTCGGTCGTCTGTCCGCCGCGGGTGCTCCGCTTCCGCTTCTGCTTCCCCTCGGTCTGCAGATCGTCTCCGTAGCCGTAGCCGTAGCCATAGCCGTATCGCCCGTACCCATAGGAGTCGGGCCCCTTGGTCGGCAGCATCGTCATGACAATCCCTGCGATACCCGATCCGACGTTCTGCAGCGCCGCAATCGATCCTTTGAGCTGACCGCGGTGCACACGACCCGAACCCACGATCAGCAGCGCCCCTCCGGTGTGCTTGGCGAGGATAGCAGCATCGGTGACGGGGAGCAGTGGCGGTGCATCGAAGATCACGAGGTCGTATTCGGCTTCGAGCGTCGCGATCAGCTTGATCATGGCGAGCGAACCGAGCAGTTCACTCGGGTTCGGCGGGATACGACCGGCGGGAAGCACCCAGAGTTCATCGGTGCCCCACTTCTGAAGTACATCGGCGAGAGTCGCCCGCCCGACGAGCACGTCGGTGAGGCCCGCGCCTCCCTCGATGCCGAGATACGTCGAGAGCCGCGGCTTCCTGAGGTCTGCGTCGATGATGACGACCTTTGTCCCTGCCGCTGCTGTCACGATCGCCAGGTTCGCCGAAGACGTGCTCTTGCCTTCACCCGGAATGGACGAGGTCAGCACGTAGCTCTTCGGGGCCTCCGCAGCCACGAGGAACTGCAGGTTGGTGCGGAGAGTCCGGAAGGATTCCGAGCGCGGGCTCCGGGGATCGTCGTGCACGACGAGTGGCCGCTCGCTCGTTCGCGGATCGAAGGCGATTCCGCCGAGGATCGGTGCGGATGTGACCGCTTCGACGTCCTGCTCGTTCCTGATCTTCGTGTCGAGCAGCTGGCGGAGCGTTGCGACGATGAGGCCTGCAATCAGACCGAGCGCCGCACCGATCACGAGATTGAGCCTGGTGTTCGGACTCGAGGGCTCAGTCGGTACCAACGCCTGCTGCAACACGGAGATCTTGACGGGCGAGGCACCCGAAGCATTCACGGGGACGAGTTTGGCGACGACCGTCTCGAACGTGCTCGAGATGGCGTTCGCGATCTCTGCGGCATGCTGGGCTGACTCGTCGGTGACGCTGATGTCCACGACGACGGTGCCGACCGCGGTGCTCGCCGTCACCTGTTTCGCAAGGTCGGCGGCGCTGATGTCGAGGCCCAGCTGGTCGATGACAGGTTGCAGCACGGCGGGCGTCGTGACCACGTCGGTGTACGACTTCACCTGGTTCTGGGTGAAGCTGCTGCCCTGCGAGAGTTCGGACACCGACCCCGCGGACTCTGCTGAGACGAAGACCTTGCTCGAGGCCAGGTACTTGGGCACCTCCGCAATCGAGATCAGAGAGGCGGCCGCCACACCAGCGAGAGTGATCGCCACAATGATGACCCAGCCTTTTCGGACGACCCGAAGATAGTCACGGAGCTCCACAGGCAAACCCTCCGAAATCTGTAACCCAGACGGGTCACACTCTTGGTCCCCATGATCGCATAGCGGAAGTAACGACAGGATTCCGTTGAGTTTCGGGAACGTTACAACTCAGGCCGATGCCCCCAGGGTCAGCACCCTGATGACGGTGTCGACCGCGGGCACCAGTTGCGACGCCGACAGACGGTAGGTCTCTCCGCTCCGCCGGTACGGGTCGACGACGTCGTCATCGGTCGGGTCGGCCGGCTGGTCGACCTGGCCGCGCATCCCGGCCACCACGCGGACGACCGCGCGCAACCTGTCGGCGAGGAACTCGTGTCCGGTCGCTGCGCGGGTGAATTCGGCATCGGGCACAGCATCGGCCAGGCGCGCGAACTCCCGGAGCGTGAACGTCGTCGAGACCTTGCGCGGCACCAGTTCGACGATGGCACGTCGATGGCTGCGGGACATCGCGAAGAGCAGGTCGGCATCCGTCACCATCGGCTCGAGAAGGTACCGAGCGCGGTGTCCGCCAAGGTCGACGCCGAACTCCCGGCCGATCTCGAGAGTCTGCTCGGTCACCGGATCCCCTTCGCCAGCGATCGTTCCGGCGCTCGAGACCGTGATTCCTTCGACACCGCTCAGGCCTTTCCGCAGCAGACCCTCCGCGAGCGGCGAGCGACAGATGTTCCCCGAGCACACCGTCATTATCGAGAAACGTGTCACAGTCCAGCCTCACAGTCGGGTTCGTCAGATGGCCTAAGCCTAGGGTCAGAAGACGAAGCGAAGCACGATCGTGTTCCGGGCGGTGTCCGCATCGACATGCGGGAATGACAGCTGCATGAGCCCGACGAACGGAGCGATCCCGGTCGCCGGGCTCGCCTCAGGCCCGAAGACGGCCGTGAGTTCCCCGGTCATCCGAACCCCTGCCTGGCCACTTCCCCGCCCGCTCTCCCGGACGAACTCCAGCGACAGGCCTCCCGCCTCGAGCCCCGGCTGGGCTGCGAAATGGACGAGCACCGTGCGGAGAGCGGTGCGCTGCTCCGCGCCCAGCCCGGCCGCAGCGGCCAGCGGATCGACGAACACGTCCACCAGTCGCTCGAGCGGCTCCTCCGCCAGGCTCACGGCGAGGGAGGACCGCAGGGACTTCGCGAGCGCAGCCGCCCGCCGGCGGTCATCGTCGGTGAGAACGTCCCGCGCCTTCACCTCACGGAGAAACGGCAGCACGTCGCGTCTCAGCGACTCGATGTCGGTGCCGAGGAAATCCTCGATCGCCCGCCGGCGGTCGCGCACATCACGGTTCCGCCGGGCTTCGTCGGCCCGGCGCCGATCCACCCGGAGGGCCGCCGTCAGGGAGGAGGCGAAGATGGCTGCTCCCCCGCCGAGGGCGACCACGAGGGTGCCGGACATCGTCACGGAACCGATCAGCTCGCCGAGGTCCGTGGTTCCGGTGTGCAGCGCCGTCGTCGCGGCGACCACCACGGCAGCGATCGCCGTGCGCAGCACGATCTCCGCGGGCCGACGGTAGGAGCCCGACACCATCAGCGCGAGTGCGACGACGATCGGACCCCAGTCGTTCCGCAGGTTGGTGTCGCGACCGAGCTGGCCGGAGGACTCGAGGATGGCCGCCACCAGCACGAGGCTGTAGGTGACACCGTACCGTGCACGCGTGACGGTCCGGCGGTACGGATCCGCAGACCAGACCAGGTAGGCAAACCCGGCGACGAGCGCCGCGAAGGCGAGCAGGATGAGCGCGGGCGAGACGATCTCGTCGGCGTTCAGCGCCGTCAACACCCCCGCGGAGAGCACCGCGACGCAGCCGACGGCCACCACGAAGATGCGCGCAGTTATCCCGCTGAGCGGATCGATCTCCTGGGCAGTCCCGCCCGACACGCTCATCCGTCGGCGCCGCAGCGCGCCCGGGGAACGCTCATCAGCACAGCCGTGCCGTGCCCGGGGGTCGACCAGACACGGACGGCGCCGTCGATGTTCTCGATCCGGCGGCGGATGGATGACGCGGGAGTCTCCGGCGCTCCGCCTCGTTCCTGCGGGGCGAAGCCGCGCCCGGCGTCGGAGACGACGACGATGATGTTCTCGCTTCCCGAAGCGACGGCCAGTTCGGCGACCGCCGTACCGGCGAATCGGCTGACATTGCCGAGCACCCGTTCGGCAGCAGTGAGGAGTTCACTCCTCACGCGCGGGTCGAGTTCGAGCAGCAGGCGCGGCTTCCCGCTGACGACGACGCGGAGGCCGCGATGTGCCGCGGTTCGGATGACCGAATCCAGTCCGGTGGCCTTCAGCGCCTCGCTGTCGCCTGCTCCCCGGTTCATCACCTCGTCGACGAGGAGGCCGGGGTGGGCCAGAGAGGCGATGTCCTTCGCGAGGAAGGCCCGGTGCTCGTCGATGAGCGGACCGACCGGGGACAGCTCCAGGGCCTGCAGGTCGTTCAGGATGGTGTCGTGCAGCACCGCCGACGCCTCCGCGGCGACCCGGCTCCGTTCGGTGAGGCGTTCCTCGACCGCGGCAGCCTCCCGCATGGTCCCGACGCCTCGCGTGGCGCGGGCCCGCCCGTACCAGAGCGTCGCGAGCAACAGCACGATGCCGACCCAGATCGAGATGGAGGGCAGATCGAACGCGAACACCAGCCCGTTCATCCGGGTCGCCACCTGCACGGCCACGGAGGCGAGCACAAATCCCATGGTCGAACGCGCCAGGCTCGACGGAAGCGAACGCCCGGCCACCCCGACGACCGTCATCCCGATCTTCGGCATCGTGAACACGATGGCGTCTGAACGCCAGTCCGGACCGACCTCGGCCGATATATAGAAGGTGAAGAGGAAGAGGCCGATCCCGGCCACCAGCATCAACCCGAAGACCGCCCAGGGGTTCGAGACGAGCAGTGCGCAGGCGACCCCGAGACCCGCGACAGCGAGACCCGCGAGCGCCAGGGGGACGCCCTCCTGGGAGATCATCACACCGAAGGCGATGACGAGCACAAGCGTGGCCACCAGGAAAACGCCGCTGACCCAGATCGCGGCCCGGCCGAGGGCACGGCTCGTCGCAGCACCTTCGACATCGGTGGGCAGAACGAGAGACATCAGTTCCCTTCGGGCGCTTCGGCCGCACCCCCGAATGGGGCTGAAGACACTCGTGCTCATCATAGGCAATCCGATCAGCCGGGGCCAGCCGCTAGTGTGAGCGGATGCCCTCCCTCCGCGCCCGCGAGATCGATGTCATCGAGACTGTGCAACACACCCGCGCGGCCAGCCTGCTGGTCGGACCGGCCAGGATCTACAGTGCCTTCGGCGAGAACTCCGTGGGCTGGGTACTGCTCGGTGGTCTCGGTGCACTGCTGGACCCCGCCCGCTGGTGGCTGTGGCTGCTGGGAGCGCTGGCCGTCGTCGTCGCCCAGTTCGCCTCGACCGGCCTGAAGTACGTCGTGCGGAGGCCCCGCCCGGGGGTCGTCCCCGAGGCCGACGGCTCGTTCGTGCTCCGCGGTGCCGGCGGCTACCGGAAGGGTGCCGACGGTCCTGTCGCGGTCCACTCATCGGCGAAGAGCCGACTCAGCTTCCCGAGCTCGCACTCCACCTCGACCACCGCGGCGGCCGTTGTCTTCTGCGCCCTTCTACCCGCGCTCTGGCCGCTGGGCGTATTCGCTGTGCTGGCGATGGGGTTCAGCCGGGTGCTGCTCGGTATGCACTTCCCCACCGATGTGCTGGCCGGCTACGCGCTCGGCCTTCTCGTCGGTCTCGCGGCCGTCATCCTGGTGTACTGACGCTCGGTGTTCGGCCTCCCGGAGTTCCTGCTCGTGGAGGGCCCGTGCCTCGCGGCGGGTCAGTGTCACCGGCGCCGTCGTGCTCTCTGACAGCGCCCGAAGCTGGCGACGGGTCAGCGCGACGGTGGATGCGACGGGCACCGGCTGCGCCTCAGACTCAACTGCAGGCGTTGGTTCCGGGTCGCGCACCGGTTCCGGCTCACGCACCCGCTCCCGCACCCGCATCCGAACTGGCTCCGGCTCGAGCACCTGCACCTGCACCTGCACTGGCTCCGGCTCAAGCACCGTCACCGTCACCGTCACCGGCTCAAGCACCTGCACCGGCACCGTCACCGGCTCCGGCTCGAGGAACGCAGGCCAAGAGGATGCAGGGGACTCCTCCAGCGCGAGGTCTTCGGCTTCGGCCACAGGAACGTTCGCCCGGGCTTCAGGAAGAGCAGCCTCGAGCCAACCGGCCAGAGTCAGCACCGCCGCCTGGATCTCCCGCGCCACCCGCACATGAGTACCGGACGAACGCCTGAACGGATCGGGGATGTCGAGATCGGCCTCGTGGCGCGGAGGGGGCACGGCGCTCCGCTGTGCAAGCAGGTTCGCGAGGCCCCCCAGGGGGGAGTCCGAACGGGCGGGGGATGCTCCGCTCTCTGAAGCGAGATGGTCGATCATCCGTTGGAGTTCGAGGAGGGTGACGGACTTCTTCGAAGCAGCCGGCAACATCCGGGCTGCGGAGGCTCGCTGGGCCAGCGTCATCGTCACCACGAGATCCGCCCCCGCGAGGTCCGCTTCAACGAGCTGGCTCGCCAGATGGGATGACGAGTCCCCGCCCAGCGCCTCGGACTGCTTCGCCGCCGGAGGATCCATCGGCTCGCCGACTCGCGCGTGGGTGCCTCGGCTGAGCACGGTCACTCTGCCACCGGCCGCAGCGCCCGTCAGCTCGTGCTCGAGAACCTGCGCGGCGAGCGGAGACCTGCAGATGTTCCCCGTGCAGATGAACAGGATGCTCAACGGCGAGAATTCGGTCATGTAGAGATTATGACGCCACGCGCCTGTGTCTCGGAGGCCGTGTAGGCGGGCAGCCTGCCTCCATACAGTTCACACGAGTCGATTCCGAGGTGGATGTCAGACCAGCGGGTCTCCCGCACCCGCAATGCCTCCTGATAGAACTGCTCGGCGAGACCTCTCTCCCCGATCAGCCGCTCGAGGCAGGCGATGGCCTCCTCGACCGTGTCGACGAGGAATCCGGTGCGACCATTCTCGACGATGTCGACATTGCCGACGATGTTCGACGCAATGACCGGAATTCCGATCGACTGCGCCTCCATCACAGCCAGAGGCATTCCCTCCCACAGGGTGAGAAAGAGGAGCACATCGGCTGTGGCCAGGGTCCTGAGAGCCTCCGGGTAGGTCAGCCAACCGGTCTTCTCGATGTTCGCCTCGGCCAGGTCGTCGTTGAATCCGTCGTTGTCGCCGTCACCGATCCAGACGAAGCGTGCCCGGCCACGGAAGTGCCGGGCGACCTCCGCGAACTTCCAGGGAGCCTTCTGGTACGCGATCCGGCCGACCATCGCGACCACGGGAAGGTGTTCCTCGGGATCGCACTCCCGAGGCGGCAGAGCATCGAGCGCCACCCCGTTGGAAATGACGAAGCACCGACTGGTCCTCAGCACCCGGGTGGCCACCTCCGCCTCGGAACGGCTCACGAGCACGAGCTGCGAGTGTCCGTATCGGCCGAGGAGCTGCTCCACGATCCTGTACGCAGAGCGAACCGTCGGCGAGTAGTCGGTGCGGAGGAAAGAGAACCCGTGGGGCGAGTAGAACGACACCGGACCGCGACGACGACCGAAGAGTGCCAGCCGGCCGAACGCTCCCCCCACAGACGAGTGGAAGTGGATGACGTCGGCCGTCCGCATGATGACTCCGCGCACCGTCGACATGATCCAGAGACCGTGAGCCACCATCGAACGGCTACCCGAGGGCGCCTCGACCAGCGCGACCCGCGGGCCGAAGATCTCTTCGAGCTCCGCCAGTGGTGGAGTGTCGTCGCGGCGGGTGAAGTAGAGAGTGACGGACATCCCCTGCTCGGCCTGGCGCATCGTCAGCCGCGCGAGAGAGGTGACGACACCTCCGCCGAGACTCTCCGTGACATGAGCAACTGCAAGCGGTGAAGCCTTCACTCCGTCGAGTTTGAGGTGCAAGGCCATGAGCTACGCTCCCTGTCAGCAGATGGACGATCGCGTTGTGACCGGCACCCCCCGAGAACGACGTTATCGGCAGCTTATGGACGGTCGTTCGGGTGCTGGCCGGGCCTAGCCCGAATGAGTTAATCAGTGCCTGTGTGCCGCTGGCGGGCTGGCGATTCTAGGACATACTGGTACAAATTCGAGGGGTTGCAAGGGAGGCGGAGACGCATGCAGCTGCAAGACATACTGAGAGTGCTTCAGCGATCATGGATCCTCATCGTCGGACTGACCGTCCTCGGCCTGCTCGCCGCCGGAGCCGCACTCGCCGTCACCGCCCCGCAGTACCAGTCGACGTCGAGGCTCTTCGTCTCCACCCAGGCCACGGACAACGCGTCGAACGCGCTTCAGGGCAGCACGTACACGCAGAACCGGATGATCTCGTACTCCCACCTCGTCGTGCAGCCCATCGTGCTCGACCCGGTGATCGCCGCCCTCGGCCTCGACCTGACGGCCGACCAGCTGGCCTCCCACGTGAGTGCCGACGTCATCACCGACAGCCTCATCCTCGAGGTGACCGTCACCGAACCCTCGGCCCAGCAGTCCGCCGACATCGCCAACGCCATCGCGACCCAGCTCGTCACCACTATCACGACCCAGATCGAAGACCCGGGAGACGGCACCAAGCCTCTCATCGCCGTCAGCATCATCGCGGATGCCTCGGTCGCCACGAGCCCGACGAGCCCTCTTCCCTGGCTGTACCTTCTTGTCGGCGGGGTCGGTGGGCTGCTGCTCTCGGTCGGCCTCGCGTTCCTGATCGCCGGCTTCGACAACCGTGTGCGGAGCATCGACGATCTCAAGCGCCTGACCGACCTGCCGGTTCTCGGGCACTTCCCGCGCCAGAACACCGCCCGCGAGAAGCCGCTCCTCCTCGCCGATGACATGATGAGCCAGCGCGCGGAATCGTTCAGAG
Source organism: Subtercola boreus (assembly GCF_006716115.1). Lineage (NCBI taxonomy): Bacteria > Bacillati > Actinomycetota > Actinomycetes > Micrococcales > Microbacteriaceae > Subtercola > Subtercola boreus. Next base: position 2,485,228 of record NZ_VFOO01000001.1, read on the forward strand.
CACTGCGGACGAACCTGCAGTACTTCGATCTGGCCACCACCAACCAGGTGCTGCTCTTCACCTCGTCCATCCCCGGCGAAGGCAAGACGACGACCTCATTGAACCTCGCCATCACGCTGGCGCAGACCGGCAAGCGGGTCATCTACATCGAATGCGACCTCCGTCGCCCGAAGTCGGCGAAGTACCTCAACATCGAGGGCGCCGTCGGCCTCTCCGACGTGCTGGTCTCGCGAGTCGCGCTCGACGACGTGCTCCAGGCTGGCGTCGTCGAGACGCTGACGATCCTTCCGGCGGGGTCGCTGCCCCCGAACCCCAGCGAACTGCTCGGTTCAGAACAGTTCGCATCCCTCCTGTCCTCGATGCGTCTTCTCTACGACTACGTGATCCTCGATGCGCCACCGCTCCTCGCGGTCACCGATGCGGCCATCCTCAGCCGGGAGAGCGACGGGGTGATCGTCGTCGTGGGAACCTCGCTGGTGAATCGCCAGCAGGTCGAGACGAGCATCGACATCCTCACCCAGGTCGACGCACACGTGCTGGGCGTCGCCGCGAACTTCCTTCCTCGGCGCGGCGTGGACGCGTACTCCTACTACACCTACGGTTACGTCGCGCTCTCCGCCGTCAGGGATGCACGGGTCCCGGGTGCCGCCGATCGGTCGGATGACCCGTCTGCCGCTCCTGCCGATGACCGGATCAGTGACGTGGCCCACGCAACCCGCCGCGCCGCCACCTCCGCCGAGAGACTGACCCGCCGGTGAGCCTGGCGCAGAAGTGGGACCAGCTGGGCGTGGCCGCCTACAACATCGTGCTCACGTTCATCCCGTCGCACACCGTGCGCCTCGGCGCCCTCCGGCTCTGGGGCGCGAAGATCGGCAGTGGAACCTCCATCTCGCGGGGGACGACGGTGTTCGACATCGACAAGCTCGTCATCGGCCGTGACTGCTCGATCGGGTTCCGCTGCCTGTTCGACGCCCGAGGTGGCATCACCCTGGGGGACAACGTCGTGCTGGCGAGCGACACCCAGCTGATCACCGGATCGCACGTCATCGACTCCGACGATTTCGCAGCGGAGTTCAAGCCGATCACCATCGACTCGTTCGCGTGGGTCGCCTCCCGGTCGACCGTGGTCTCGGGTGTCACGATCGGCCGCGGCGGCGTGGTCGGCGCCTGTTCTCTCGTGCGGGAGGACGTTCCGCCGATGGCCGTGGTGGCCGGCGTCCCCGCCAGGCAGCGCGGGGAACGCGCCTCCGCGCTGACCTACTCTGCCGCCTTCCGCCGGCTCTTCTACTGACAGTGCGCCGCCTTCTCCCGACAGGATGCTTGTGCCCGAAACTGCAGACATCTCCGGTGTGACCCTCGTCTACGTCGCTCCCCGCACCGGCACGAGCGGGGTGAGCGACTACGCCGACGACCTTCTGGCCATCGCCCGCGAACGGATGCTCCGGGTGGTCGAAGTACGCCACGGCGGCTCGGGCCAGGACGGTGTGCTCGACGTGCTGCGGGGGCGGCGAAGCATCCGGCGTGCCCTCTCGTCGGCGACCGGCCCCGTTGTGCTGCACACCGAGCAGAGCGGCGGTGTACTTCTCCCGTTCTGGGGGCTCCTCGGCATGAAGCGGGCCACCGTGCGGAGTTCCACCGTGCATGATGCGCCGCTCGGCGTCTGGCTGCCGTTCCGTACCCGGCTGGCGAGCCGGTCGAGGCTCGTCGTGCACGCCCTGCACTACCCGATCATGCCGCTCCTGGAGAGATTCGAACGCCGTGCCCTGCGACGGGTGGACCTGTTCGCCCTGACCGCCTCGGGCGCGGTGGAGACGGGCCGCATACTCGGCCACGACACGGTTCACCGCGGATTCCTCCCCGTACCTGAACGGCCGGAACTCCCCGCCCCCGTCGATCGCCCGCGGGCAGTCGGGCTCTTCGGGTACGTCTACCGCGGAAAGGGTTTCGACAGCCTCGTGCACCTGCGTTCGCGCCTCGATCCGGGCATCGCGATCCGGGTCGCCGGCCGGGGCACGGATGCCCTGCCTCCCGTCGACGGAGTGGACCTGCTCGGCGGAGTCGAGGGCGCTGACGAGGATGCGTTCTTCGCGAGCATCCAGATCATGATCGTGCCCTACGGCAAACGGAGTTCCTACGGGCCCGAGACGCACGTGGCGTCGAGCGCCATCGCGCGCGCGCTGGCCTATCAGACCCCGGTGGTCGCCCTGAAGTACCGCGGGATCGACGACGAGGCCCTGATCGTCGACGGCGACATCGACGACCTGGCCGACGCGGTCAGCGCACTGCTCGGTGACGAGTCCGCACTTCGGGAGCAGTCGACGCATGCGCGGGAACTGCGGGCGCGATTGACGACGGAGAATGCGTTCGAGCGATACGCCGAGGCGTGGCACGCGGCGATCTCCGGCGCGGCAGCCTGACGGCGCGGAGACCCCTGCGGGCGGGCTCTTCGACGATGTAGTAGGTTGCCGCACCGAGCCCGACGACACCGATGAGGAGTCCGGTGAGCACGGCGAGCCGAACGACGATCGAGCCCGCGGCGAGCGTCTCGATCGGAATCACCTTCACCGCGACCGTGAACAGCATGAAGTGCGTCATGTAGACAGAGAACGAGATCTTGCCGCCCCAGACGGGCACTCTGCCGGCCATGAACCGGCTGATCGGCCCCGTTCCCCCCGCGAGCCCGAGGAGGATGAGGAGCAGGAAGGGAAGGGCGAAGGCGGGGAACACGATGACCGTGTCCTGCGGCGCGAGGTAGGCGGCCACGACGACACCCACCACACCGACGACGACCAGGAGGTCGAACTTCGGGCTCTGCTTCAGGGCACCCAGCGAACGCCAGAGCCAGTAGGCAAGGCAGCCCGCGAGGAAACCGACGATGATGCGCAGCCAGATCAGCACGTAGCCCGCCCAGTAGACCCACGACTCCGCGCTGTTGACGACGAGCGGAATCGTGATCATGCCGACGGCGAGAACCACCACGATCAGCCCGACCGTCACCGCCCGTGACCGGATGCGCCAGATCGCCCGGGCGATCAGAGGGAATGCCAGGTAGGCCGCAGCCTCCGCGCAGATCGACCACGCCGGATTGTTCAGAGCGAAGGCGGGAGGGATCGACTGCAGCATCAGCACATTCATCACCACGTTGAGCGGGGTGTACTGCCCGTTGGTGTTGAGATTGAGGCCGACGGCCGCCGCTCCGATCACCAGTGCGACGAAGACGATCACGGTGAACAGGTGCACGGGGTAGATCCGGGCGAAACGCAGGAAGAGGAAGCTGCGGACGGCGCCCGGTGCGGGCTTCCGCAGCTTGTCCATGTACGTGTACGAGATGATGAAGCCGCTCAGCATGAAGAAGAAGTCCACACCGAGGTTACCGGCATTCAGCAGCGGGACGAACGGAGCGACATTCGGGAAGAGCGGTGTGAAGAGCTCGTACAGGTGGAACAGCACCACCCAGGCTGCGGCGAAAGCACGCACGCCAGTCAGGCTTGCTATCACTCTCACGCCGTACTCCCCACTCACCCCCCGAGGTTCGGTAGACCCGAAGGCCACGCTAACCGGCAGGGGGCCTGTCCGAACGCCCCAGTAGGGGGTTCCCCTGTTGGGGTCTCCCCCGGAGGGGGGGTCACCCTTTTGGGTCAATTCCAGACCGGGCGGGACACCCTCTCCGGCTAGGATGATCGTCACCCTGCAGGTTCTCCGCCGCACCCGCATTCCCTGTGCGGTAGCCGGTTCAGAACCCGTCGCCCGACCCCGAAACGGATTGAGATGCTCCGTCACTTCGCTGGCCTCGGCGCAGCAGGAAGCTGGATGATCGCCGGTCGCGGTGTGGGCTTCCTCTGGACCATCCTCCTGCTCAGCGCCCTCGGGCTCGGCGACTACGGCATCTACGCGACGGCCTGTGCGTTCGCGGCGATCATCTCGGCACCGCTCGAGAACGTGTTCGTCGTGCGGAGCGTTCGCGTCGACACCGCCGAGTACGAGCGCGAACGCTCCACCCGGTTGCTCCTCGGCGTGCTGCTGATCGTGGCGGGCGTCGTGCTCTACCCGTTCACCCTCACCCTCGCGTTCGCCCTGGTGTTCGCGGGCGGCGAGATGGTGTTCAACGCCTACAAGAGCCTCCCGCTCCGGAACGGCCAGCCCGCTGCGGTGATGAGACTGGATGCCCTGCGGCAGTTCAGCTCGATCGGTGCCGCGACGATCTACCTCTTTGCCGCGGGCGAGTCGGCCACGCTTCCGGTGGCCCTGGCGCTCTACCTGGCGCCGTACGCGGTCGTGCTCGTGCTGTCGGCGGTGCGCTGCTGGGGAACCCTGCCCGCTGTCCCGGGTGGGCTCCGCGAGAACGTGCTGCTGCTCGGCGATGCGTTCATCATCAGCCTCTACCTGCAGGGCGACATTGTGCTGCTGGGCATCCTGAGCTCTGACGAGACCGTCGGGGCCTACTCGGTCGCGTCGCAGATCGCCCTGGCCCTCTCCGTTCTCGGCCAGCTGTACGCCCAGAGCTTCAACGTGCGGCTCCGCGAGAGCCACGGCGATCCTGCGGCCGGGCCCAGGCCGAAGTTCCTCCTCGGCCTCGCCGCGTTCTTCGCGCTCGGTTCGTTCGTCGTCGGTGTGCTGCTCATCCTGGTCGGCTGGCACAGCGAGATCGGGGTCGTCCTCCTCGTGATGAGTCTGTTCGCCGGCCTCCGCACCATCGACAACGCGTGGACGACGGTGCTCTACATCCAGCACCGCGACGGCCCGAGGATCGCCCACGCCGGAATCGCGCTCGCGCTGAAGTTCGCCGGCATCCTGCTGTTGATCCTCGCCGCCGGCTGGCCCGCCGCCCTCGCTGCCGCCGTTGCAGCCGTGCTGGCCGAGGCGTACCTCTGCCTCCTGTACACCAGACTCGTGCACCGTCCCCTGCCTCAGCGGGACACAATTGACGAAGGGGAGGCGATGAGCGTGGAACTGACGACCACTGACGAGCTGGCGCCCGACCTGGTGACTCCCGACGCCCTCGCCCGCGAGATCGAGTCGCCCGACAGCACGAAGGAACCCCGGTGACACGCACTCTGGACTTCCTGCTCGCCAAAGACCCGGTGGTCGAACGCACCGGCGACATGACGATGGCGTCCCTCGTGATGGATCTCGCAGCCGAGGCCTACTCGGTGCGCTACATCTGCCTCGCGAAGACGTCCGGCAGCCGCGGCGCCAACACGCTGGTGGAGAAGCCGCAGGTGTCCGCACCCCGGCTCCTGCTGAAGTCGGCCCGTGAGCGCCGGAGTCTCGTGCACACCCGCTTCACCGTCCCCGGCATCACGAGCGCCATCGAGGCGAGCGACGCCGACACGTTCGTCGCCGACCACTCCTATATGGCCGAGCCGTTCGCCGCCTCATCGCGGGCCGGCGACGACCTGCGGGTGAACTCCGTCGTCTCCGAATCGTATGTCTGGAGCTCGTCGCACGGCGTCGTCGGGCGCGCCCAGAAGGCGGCGATCGAACGCGACCAGCTGCGGGTCGCACGGCTCGCCCGCTCGCTCGCGACCTACGACGCCGAGGAGGCCGTGGAGTACCGCGCCCAGGGCGTCTCGCACGCCCGCTGGCTCGAGCTGAGCCTCGAACCTGCCCCGAGCCACGACCACACCGGCAGCGCGCCCCGCCTCGCCTTCATGGGTGACCGCACGTGGGCCCCCAACCAGGAGGGCTACGAGCAGTTGCTTCAATGGTGGCCGCGCATCGCCCAGGGCATCCCGGATGCCGAACTGATCATCATCGGCAGACCGGCGAAGCTCCTGCCCCTGCCAGAGGGCGTGCGGGACCTCGGTTTCGTCGACGACCTCGACGCAGCGCTCAACTCGAGCCGCGCCATCCTCGCTCCCATCCGCACCGGAGGCGGTGTGCGGGTGAAGATCCTCGACGCGGCCAAACGGGGCATCCCGCTCGTGGCCACCCGCACCGCCATCGGATCGCTCGCTGAGATGTTCTCGCTCGAGGCGAGCGACACCGAAGACGCGTTCGTCGAGGCGGCCCGGCGCATGCTGCTCGACCCGGAGGCGTCCAGGCGCGAAGGGGCGCGTCTCTACCAGCAGAACCGCGAACGCTGGGAGTCCCGGGTACCCCACACCGCCGTCGCCGAGTGGCTCGCCTGATGCGCCGGCGCATCCTCGTCATCGCCGCCATGCTGGCCGGGGCCGTCATCCTGTTCCTCGCCCTCCGCCAGGGCACGTTCATCTCTATCGCTGTCGGGCTCGTGGTCATGGCGCTTCCGATCGTGGTGCTCCTGGGCATCCGTCGACCCACCGTGTACGGCTGGGCCTTCGGTATCGTCCTCGGCCTGGCCCCGTTCGCCACCCTCCCCGGCACCGGGACCCAACTCGTCTTCTTCCTCGCGCTGGCCTTCATCATCGTCGCGATCGTGCACGCCGGGGAGCGGGAACGCGGCCCCCGCACGTCGACCATCGGCATCTGGATGGGCCTCACCATCGCCGCCTGCCTCATCTCGATGATCGCCACCTTCACCGGGGCAGAGTCTCTGAACCAGTGGGCCCGGTGGGCGCTGGCCTCCGTGCTCGTCTGCTTCGGGGTCTGGATGTCG